>NZ_JAIUHV010000019.1:0-60399 GCF_020165285.1 Mesorhizobium sp. CA10 | reverse complement strand
GTAATGCCGTTGCTGGATGCTATCGAAGCTGGTCCAGACACGCGCTCCAAATACCGGCTTTTGCTATTGAGCGGCCGCTATTGCGGACGTCTCGTTGATAGTGAGGATCAGCCATGGATGCGCGGGCTTGCTATGTCGAAAGCTCTTACAACCAGCTTGGGCGAGCCTTGCTGCGCTCCAGATTGTCACTCGTAAACGCCACTCGCCGCAATGAGGCGCACCAGCTCCGCCTGCCGCCGTGTCTCCGTCTTTTCGAACACGTGCTGCAGGTGGGTGCGCACCGTGGTCAGGCTGATGCCGAGCTCGTCTGCGGCCGCCTGAAGTCCTTCGCCGCGGGCAACTGCAATGGCCACGGCGGCCTCGGCCGGGGTCAGCCGGTAGAGATTGCGCACCTGGGCCTGCATGCTCCGCGGCGCGCTGTCCGGATCGGCCACGAACACGATTGCGGCGGGGCGGCCGGTCACGAACCACGTCGACTCGATCTTCAGCGGCGCCACCAGCACGCTCAGCGGTCGCCGCGGCGCCGGCCGCGCGAGCGCCATCACGCCGCCCGCGGTGTCCGACCGCTCCGCAGCCGCGACGATCAACCGTTGAAATTGCGCGGCATGCGCGCGCCTGGCTGCGCGCAGCGCCGATTTCTCTGTCCTGATTCCGTCGGCTTCATTGAGCAGCGCTTCGGCCGTTCGGTTGGCGAACAGGATCTCGCCGCTTGCCGCCACGATCAGCACGCCTTGGGCGATGCGGTCGAGCGCCTCGACATTGGCACTCCTGGCGATCTCCGAACGCGAGAGGCGCAATCCCACGCTCGCCGCGCGGACCAGATGCGGCCCGATACGACGCAACCGGTCGAGGTGCTCGGGCTCGAACTCTGCTGTCGTCTCGGCGCGTCCGCAGGTGAACACGACGCGCGTGTCCGGCTCGTTGGCCAGCACGAGTCCGATCGAGTGGCACATGTCGCCAGGCCGGCAGAAGTCGTTGTAGAACTCGGAGCGCCGGTAGACCTCGCGCGGCAGGAGCTCCCAGATTGGGATCAGCGTGCCGGCGTGCAGGCGCGCGATGCGCGGCAGGAACACATTGGTCTTGTAGTAGTACCGCGCATAGGTGATGTCCGCCTCGGGCGGCATGCGCACCGAATTCGCTTCGCTGCGCAACGTTCTTGTGTTCTGGAATGTCAGCTTGGTGGCGGCGCCTTCGAGGAAATCGGACAGCGTCTCGAGAACCTGCGGCCAGCGGCCGGGTTCGACCGCCGCATCGTAGATCTGCCCCACCATGCCGTCGAAATCGTGCATGTGTGCCGGATTTCACCGCTCCCTCGCCTGAAGGAAGTTGTAGTTTGCCGGAAGCCGGCTTCACTGACAACCGTTCCCCGGCGCATCTCGTATGTTCATACGAGGCGACCGCCTGAGGCCAGCGTGTAGCTATCGTGACACCATCAAGCTTCACATCAACCACATGTGGCGAAAGATGCAAACGCGGGCAGCACCTGGTACTCAAACCGACTGGAATGGTACGCATTACGAGACGCTGCTGACTGGGCGCGAGACCGGCGGCAAGCTCGGGGCATTTGCATCCAATGCTGGCCCGGGCGACGGACCGCCGCGCCATCGCCATCCCAAATCCGACGAAGTCTTCGTCATTCTCCAAGGGCGGCTGCGCTTCTGGCGCGCCGGGGAAGTTTCCGAGCGTACCACCGGGGCAGTGTTCTACATTCCCGCTGGCGTCGAGCACACCTTCGCCGTCGTCGAGCGTGCGCGATGGATCGCCATCCTGTCCCCGGGTGGTCTCGAAAGCTTTTTCCCGGCGGTTGCCGCGCAGGGACTGGAAATTCCGCGCGACCTTGCGGCAATCAAGGCCGTCGCGGCCCAGTTCGATATGGAGATTACCGGGCCACCCCTCACGATCGCTGGGCCATAACCGCACTGGGCGTGTTACCGCATTGGCTTCATCGGATCGCGAGGCAGCGCGCCCAGGCGGCCACAGAGCAGGCAGTACTGGGGATCCAGACACTCATGGGAGCGCGGCGGCCGCAGATGGTCCGAAATATGGTCGAAAGTATTTCAGCGGGCCAGATTGCACCGGTCGAGATTATTGCCCGAAGACGGTGATGCCTGAATTCGATCGTTGGTTCACGCTGCTTCGGGCCAGACTTTCAACGAACGAGCCCGGCCCTGGCGCCGTCCGCTTAGCTGAGCAGCAGAGCTGACCTCAACGGCCGCAACGCAAAAACGCCATTCAGTTCAGAATGGTAACCCTGGGCTTGCACACAACGCATTAAGTGAACCAGGCGGCGTCGAAACCTTTTCAGGAATGACGCCGTCGCGTGCGAAGCAGTTGGCGATAGCCGCGCTCGGCCATCTTCAAGCCATCGCGCACTAAGCGATGCGTCTGATATCGAAAAGCCGAGTCGTGCCAGTCGGCGGCGCTGACCAGTCGCCGACCGAACAAGGCGGTCGCGACTTCAAAATGGGATGCCTGCTCTTCCCGGCCATCCAAGCATCGCAGCATGTGGCCAAGGCGCCGGCGCTGGCCCGCGGTCAATCGGGCGTCGGGAAGGTGCTGCCTGTGGATCGAGCGGATGAACCGCTCGATGGCTTGCAGCCGGTCGTGCGCCATTTCGTCCAGCGGTATGATGGCGGCGAGCGGTTCGTCTGGCTTCGTGTCGCCAAGAAGCGCCAGTTGCATATCGCCCGGCGACGAACGCACGTGAAGGCCGACCTCGTCATGCCGGCCCGCGGCCAGTTGGACGTCGGAGGCGCTGCCCTGACCCGTGCGCAGGCCCCGCGGAAGCGCGACAAGGTTGACGACCCCAGGGTTGATCTGAGGCGCCCAATAGACGGGTTGCTCTACCGCGGACTGATCAGGCCGGGCGGCGAAACTGCAAACCCCAGCGCTTGCGTAATGCGCGCATCGCCTTAGCCGAGCGTGAGGTCGCGAAGTCCTGCTGATATTGCGGATTGCGTCGCAGGAATTCCCAGGCAATCTCATCGGCGGTTGCGCCTTTGACGAATGCATATGCCTGTGGGTCACGCCACTGCGATGTATCCGGCTTCATCCGCATCCTTCCCTTCTCAGGGATTTGATAGGGGGACGCGGCGTTAAGCGAAATCCTTGGATTCCGTCATTGACGAATGGACGAGGAGGGACCTCGGCGACGAGCGATCAGGCAGGGGCCTTACGAGGCTTATTGGCTTGCGCCCTGCAGTATTTTGAATGTGTTCGTCCAGCTGCGATAGGCCTCGTCATCACCTTGGCTCCACGCACCGAAGGCGCGCCAGGCCGCGAAGGATGATGCGGACTGCTCGAACAGCGAGCCGATCGATTGGTCGCCGGCGGGCCAGCCGGCAGGCTGGTCGCTGACCGCCTCGTGCGTTAGACGCCGCAAATCGGCCAAGGCAGAGCGGATCTGCGGAAGCGGAAATTCGAAAAGATCGGTGTTGTCAGTCGCCTCCCGAAGGGTGACCGCGAGTTTGGCGATCACGCCTTTCAATGATTGAGCAGGCGTCGACGCAAGCTCAGCCAGCAAGGCGTCGGCCTTCTCGGCATCATCCTGTTCCCGGGGATCGAGATCGTCGCAGTCGGCGCTAGCCCCCTCCCCGCGCCCAATAACTGCGCCGGTGGGCAAGAGCGCGCCGCGCTCCAGAACTCTCTCCTCCTCCTGCTGCTGCCGGACGCAGGAAGCCAGCATCCCAACATGGGCGTCGATCCAGGCAAGGGACAGGAGAAGTGCGGGATCGGGTGACAACGGGGCGTCGGCTGAAGGGCCGGCACGCTCTTTGGTCAACGGAGATTGCATCTCCCGTCCAAGCGTGACGGAAGGCAAAGTCGTGGTATTGTCGGAATCAGCCATGATCCGAGCTCCCACACAGCTTGGCTTTGGTCAGGTCGGGCAAGGTGTTCATGCACCCTGCTCGACCATTTCACCGCCGCCCAAGCGACCTGGAGATTATCTCTCTTGGGTCGCAGGCGGTGGCAACTAGCGGTGATTTAAGTGAGCGCAGGCAAAAAAATCAAGCCCTATGGCATCAAATGATACTTTTGGTTCAGTTGAAATTACAAGTGGGCAAATGCGAGCCGCACGTGCTTTGCTTCAATGGGATCAGAAAACGCTTGCGGAACGGTCCAGGGTCTCGCTCGCTACAATCAAACGACTAGAGCCTCTAACCGGTCCAATAAGTGCCAACAGAGTGACCATTGACGCGTTGCGACGCGCATTCGAATCCGCAGGAATTCAGTTTATCCCTGAGAATGGTGGTGGCGCGGGCGTCCGGCTCGCCAGCCGTTCTGATCAATCATAGCTAGGTTCCGCAGTCAGCATGAAAGGACGCCTCGCCCGATGCCGGGCGAGGCGTCTGCCGATTCACTCGCCGTTGCGGCGGTTGGGGCGGGACGAGATGAGGCTATGGCCCTCGCCTTCCTCGTCGGCGAAGAGGTTGGCGTAGATCGGAGCGGTGAAGCTCGGGTCGTCAAGCTTGAGCCCGAGATAGTCGCGGCCCTCGTTGGAGCGCTTGGACCAGGCGGCGCCGATCTCGGCCTTGCCGACCACGACGCGGTGGCTTGGAGCGTTCTCGCCGCTGGCCCGGGTGTCGGGGACGATGCGCACGCCCTTGGCCTGGACGCTGAGGGTGACGATCTCGCCGGTGAACTCGTTCGCATTGGTCTTCTTGAAAGTGCCGATGGTAGCCATTTTCAGTCTCCGTTCTCGTTTCCGAGCCCGCACCATGCGGCCTCGATGGCAATCGTGAGGCCGGAGGCGACCGCTGCCGCATCGCTTGCGACCGCAGCAAAGCGCAGGACGGCGCAGGGCGCGCGTTTCTTGGTTGCGCGAGGAATGGGCTTCGCCCAGGGGAAGAAACGCGCGACGCACCATTGCGGCATAGGCGGTCGAGGCTTCAGCGTCCTTCGGCCAGATCAGCCCGTTCGAGAGGTCGTTTGGTGCGCTCTGCGAATGAAGCCGCCGCTGCGATTCCCCAATTGTCGCGTGATCGCACCTTTTGTTGGATTGCCAGCGGTTTCGACTGGACGCTCGTGCTTCTTGATGTCGGAGTTATGCGCGTGGCGTCGGCCGATAATGGCTCTCGCGGGGACTACCCCGAGTGAGTCAGGGGAGTTGGGCGTCGAATTCAACGACGAATCCCGCATCGATCGCCCTTCTCGCTATTTGATCGCCAAGTTCCCAATCTGTGAGTTCGCAAAGCGGAAACATCTTTCTCACGGCGAAGATGACCTCTGATACCGATACGCTCGGATTTTCGACATTGTCGATCAGGTAGAGGACAATCGCTCGACGAATGTCCGATGAAGCAGTCGTCTGCGTGAGCGCCGGCATCTTCGGCTCTATGAATGGAGCCGCGATGTTGCGCTATCGGCTGTTGCTGCGTCGAAGGCTACGGGCACGCTGTGAACGATGCATGCCGTCGCCAGCATTTCCTCCAACTCGCGGTCGGAAGCCCTGCAGTCTGGCATCAGTGTTCGGATTGCGCGGATTGCCTGCGCGATGGACAGGAACCCGGCCTTGCCCCTGGAAAGAACATAGGCCTCGGCGGCTTTTTCAACTGTGACGGTCCGGTATGTGTTGGTCATCAAGAGTTCCTCCCTGAACCCAAACCAACGTGATTAACGGCCTATTTCCGGCGGCCTTCAAGCGTATGTCCGATAGCGGACAGTTCGGAGCCCATGCCGAAGTGCCGTTGCTCCTCCTCGCCATATGCGCCGCGTGTGAGCTTTATCATCCCGATGCGGTCGACAATCGCGATCTCACCGCGCTTGGCGTGGATTAGCCCCCGATATTCAAGCATTTGGAGGGCAGTGGTAACGCCGGGACGCCGGGCGCCAAGCATGGTCGCCAGAAATTCATGCGTCAGGTAGATTTTTCCCTCAGTCCGGTCGTGGACCATCAGCAGCCACCGGGCCAGCCTTTCCTCGATTTTCGAGTGGCCGTTAACCAGCGCCGTTCGGGATGATTGCACCAAGAATGCGTGGGCGTAGCGAAGCAGCGCCTCATGAAGGCTCTCGCTTTCTGCAATAGCAGCGCGAAGGTTTTCAACCGGCAGGCGCCAGCCATTGCCCGCTATCTGCATATAGGTTTCGTTGGGAGATCTGTCTTGCCCGAGAACGACCGCGACTCCCGTCATGCCGTCATGGCCGATGATGCCAACTTCGCTCTGCCGCGCTCCGGTCAAGGTGGCGACCACCGACGCAATGCCCATCTCTGGAAAATATACGTGCTCTATCGGTTGATTGGGGTCCTCCAGTCGGGCTTTGATAGCAAGGCCCATGCGATGCATGGACGGCTGTAAAAGCGCGAAATCCTTCGGAGCAAGAGTTTTCAAAATGTGGTTGCGAAGAACGGACTGAGGCATGGCTCTTCTCCCTGACGGGCAAGAGCACGTACCTCTTACTGTCGACTGCATCCGAAATATCTGGCGGCCGATATCGAAGCATAGGCTTCGACTGATCGATTGGCAAATCGCTGAACAGGGGTTGTGTGCGTCAAGTTCTGCAAAAATGGGGCTGCCATGAGGCTGGTCATGCGGCTTGGCGCAGAGCGAGCTTCTTGTGCTCGCGCAGGTCGTCGATGTTGATGTAGCGGTTGGTCCCATACAGTTTTCCTTGCTTTCGACGGCCAGCGCCCTGACCAAGTGCAGGCGGCTCTGTGAGTTTGGAAATGCGCACGACATAGGTGCGGCGCCTGATCTCTTCGTTGAGGCGTTCCAGCATGTTGGCCGACTTCAGGTGCTTATGGTGCTGACGCGGCAGGCGTGGTGGCTGCCGCAAGCTACGAGGCTCGTGCCTTCGGCGGTCGCTCCGCGATGCCTTTCATCACGGCAATGGCCGGGGCCGGACGATCGCGCTTTGGGTCAAATTTGCCGATTGCCACCAGACCACGCACAGTCGCATCGTTTCGGTGCCAATCGAGTTCTCTGATTCAAATGTTTCGCAGCCGATCTCCTGGGGTCTGTGTTTTCCGGTACAGAAGGCAATCCGGCTCTTGGGTGTCAGGCTTTCGTCGCTAGTCAATGTGTTGCCGCCGGAACAACGGCAACTTCGGTTCGAACTTTAGGACGGCCGCGAGAAGGAATCGGCCGCGCGGATCTGTCGATCAGCCAGAGCGGGAATCGATTTCGCGATTGTCTGGGAAGCATCTCCGGCTTAGCCATCGGCCGGCACGGCCGAGCGAAACAGAGGGGAGGCACATGACCTCCCCTTCCAAAGTTGATGCGTGAAACATTAGGCAGCATCGCGTTCTTCTGCGGTCTCCGGCTGAAGGCCATGCAGGAAAGCGACGGCGCGCTGCGCATGGGCTGCGGCCGAGAAGATCGCGCGCTTGTCGTCGGCGAGGACTTTCAACCACGAACCGAGGTAGCTCGCATGGTCCGGCCGGGGCTCGAGTTCGGGCGCGATACCAAGATCGGCGCAGAGGAAGCAGCTTCCGAGCTCGGCAATCAGTTCCTCGCGCGCTCGCTCGCTGCGATCCTTGGCGTAGCGGCTAAGGTCGCGATTCACGCGATGCGGCGCCGAAGTCCAATGGGTGACCTCGTGACTGAGCGTGGCAACGTATGACGCGGCGTCCCGGAACGTCTGGAAAGGCGGCATCTGGATGTGGTCCGTCACCGGGGCGAAGTAGGCGCGATTCCCACCGTGCTGGATTAGCGCCCCAGTATTGGCGAAGAACTGGTCGGCATGCCCGATTCGGGCGATCGGATCGCGCACCGGCTCCGCCTGCCGTCGATAAAACTGGTCCGGCAGGCCATCGATTTGCGCAATGTTGAAAACGGAATACGCCTTGAGGAACGGGATCTCGCGGTCGATTTCCTCGCCCCTGGTGTCCGTCTCCGTCCTGGTGAAGCGGCTGGCGAAGACCACCATAGAGCCGGTCTCGCCCTTGCGAACCCCGCCGCCAAGGTCGAGCGCCTGCTTGAATGTCATCCACATCGGGCTGGAAAAGCCGCGTGCGACAGCCTCCGACCAAAGCAGCAGCACATTAATGCCGTTATAGGGCAGACCATTGTGTCTGAGCGGCCGGGTGACGCGGCCGGAGGCATTGCTCGGTTGCCACGGCTGCATCCAAGGACGGATACCCTTCTCCAGCTCGGCTACGATGCGGTCGGTGATCCGCGCATAGACGTCCATGCGCTCTGCATTTTCTTTCCTGGTCATTTTCATGAACCTCCAGTTGCAGGCCGCGCCGATCGCGGCCCCGTCACGGGGGTCCGCTTGGGCGGAGCAGGAAGGCGGGCGGCGCACCCTATCGGGTCCCATGGTGCTTGCACGATGGGGTGGGCCGCAGCTAAGCGGAGGACGGCGAAGCCGTTGCGCTGACTGCCCGGCTCCGCCAGGACCTCGGGAAGGACGGGGGCGCGAGCGGTCGTCAGAAAATAGGAAGGCGGCGCTGGGCGCCGCCTGAATATAGTCGAGAGAAGGTCGGTTCAATGAACCGACCGGCCACCGCTATAGGGATCGTACTCGAAAAGGATTTCGACATCGGCGTCGTCGAGCTCTGCGGCGGGCACGACGCCAAATTCGTCGTCGACCTGGAAGAGGATAACCGGGACCATGAGGGTGCGGGCGAGAGACCATGCGGCTTTTTGGGCGAGTATGAGATCGTGGGACATCTGAGGGCTCCATTTTGGAGCGGGCCAATTCCCGCTCGATGGCTCCGTCAGTGTGCGGGGGCGGGCGCGATCACCCGAAGGCGCCAGCCGAGCGGCCGCAGCATGCTAGCGGACCCCTTGCGGGTTGATCGGGCAAGATCCGCAGCCGCACCAGGAAAGCCATCACCAGAGAGCGGGATTGGGCCGTGAAGGGAGCCCAATGTGCCGATCGGGCCGAGGCTGACGAAAGGAACTGGCATCGGCGGCCGCCCCCGGAGCGTCGTGCGCCGGAAGCAACGCTAGAACCCCCGATGCAAAGTCGCGCACATGAAAATCGCTGGAACAAGAACATGCCGTGTCGAGGTGGTCGCCACGGGCGGGAATTGGGAGACGATGCGGCCATATTTGCTCGGGCGCACCGCACGGCAGCAGGTTGTCTCTCTTCGTTCCCAGGAGACGGCGCTCGCAACGAAAGGTTAACTTGGCCACGATCGAAAGCGGCATGTTCGGCCAATGAAAATCGGCTGGGCCCCGTGCAGTCGATGCGAGGGACGGATGAGCCGGACGTGCTCGACATGGAAGGAGGGCGGGACCGGAGCCCCGCCCTCGACGTTCATCCGAGGGCCGCCATCTGCAATTCGGCCGCCTTGCGGTCGACGGATTGGCCGGGGTTTTCGACTGGACGCTCGAAGGGCTTCCAGACCTCGCCTACGACCTGCTCGTAGGCCGCGATAGCCCCCTCGGCGGCCATGCGCAGCGCATGGGCTTGTAGTGCCATATCGGCGGCGAACTCACGCTTGCGCTGGGCAGCGCTGTCGAAGCCGACCGGACCTGCGACGTCTTCGTTCCGATCGTCGCAGGCCGACTTGGCCGTCGCGTCCCGAGCTTCGGATACCGACTGGCTGTAGAACTGGCCGGCCCCGTAGGCGGACCCGACAAAGGCACCGACGACGCGTTGCAGGTGTATCTGCATGGCGCGTTCCCCAAGCCCCTCGTCGAGCGCTGCGGCCGTGTCCACGACGAGCTTTTCGTGCAAGTCGCGAATGCCGTCGCTGTCGAGCACCGGGAGGCCAAAGCTCTCCGAGACGAGCGCGCACTGTGCGGCGTCGGGACACACGAGTCGGACCATTTGGAAGGTAGTGCCCTTGCGCAGCGGAGCGACGCGGGCGGTTGCGCGGGGATTGGCGGCTTTCCTGGTCATTGGCATATCCTTTCTTCTGGTTCTCGAGGCCAGGACCGGCTCCGTGCCGGCCCTCCCTCGGGCGCGGACCAAAAAGAACCGGCGGAATGACGGGCGCTTCAGGGCCCGGGCGGACCGAGACGAGCATGGAAGGTTTGCGGCCAAGCAGGGCTTTCTTCAGCCCTCGCGCGGGACGCGGGCCTGCCATGCCGAGACCGGACCGATCCGGCCGCCCCGCGGCGCGGAACGCGGCCTTGAAGCGGACGGCCGCAGGTTCAGGACCGCATGAAGCCCGAGTGAGGACCGGCACGGGCCTCGACTTCGACATTGGAACCGAAGGACAGGTGATCATGGCCACCTGCCTATTCATCGACCGAAGGTGTCTCGGCACGCACAACAGGATCACCCCATCGTGGCCGTGGGCCTACGCCGGAGTTCCATTGTATCGGCAGCGCTCGCTGCCGCGACCGTGCACCTGCAGCCGCCAAGCGAACCTGGCGGCGGCAGAGCGATCAAAAGGACGCGAGGTCTATTCGGCGGCCTCGCGATAGCCTTCCCCGAGCTCGCCCTTCTCGGAACGTTGGTCCTCTCCACTCAGACCGTCGACCTCAGGCCCAACGTCGTCCTCGGCCTCGGGGACGGTGCTCTTGGACAGCCACTCGGTCAGGCTTGCCGCATCGGCAGCGAACAGCGCAGCCGGGTGGACGAAGTGCCCCTCCTTGAAGTGCTCGACGAGCGCGGCCCGCGTGTTCTTTACGCGCGCCCGCGGCAGAACCGGCGTGTCGTCGCACAAGCCCTCGAGCGCCGGACGCGACAGACAGGACAGGAAGTCCTCGGTGCCCATATTGGCGAGGAAGCTGTCTGCCCCGATCGCGCCCCCTGCGACGAGCGCCACCACGCCCGACTTGCTCATGCCCTCGCGGCAGGAGAGCGCATCGATGAGGACGCCCCGGGCCGCGACACGCAACGTCTCGGCGTCGAAGGCGAACTTGCCCTCGGCATCGAAGAGGGTGGCGGCGTGCCGAGGCATGCGGCGACCGAACCCATGATCGCCGCCAGCACCGGAATCAACGCGCACGTTCTGGCCAGCGAAGGCGAGAACGAGCAACGCCAACAGCGTGTCGTCCTCGATCGGCGCCCGTGACAGCGCCTCATGGAGAGCATCGGTGCGCAGGTCGCCGATCATCTCGATGCCCTTACGGGTCACATCGGGACGCGATTTCGGCATGACGACCGCCTCGGCGGCTTCCATCGCGTTGGCCTTCTTCTTGGCCTCGGGCAGACGGAAGTGAACGGTCTTCACCTTTCCCTCGCGGTCGAGATACATCGCGGCGTGATCCGACTTCTTCGGCGTGCCATAAACGCGTTCCGCCTTTGGCGGCAGCTTCACCTCTCCATACGTGTTCGGTTCGGTGATGATGCCTTTCTTGGGCAGGTTCTGAGTCATCCATTCCTGCTGGGCGCCGAGGAAGGCGTCGATGTCGGTGGTGTACCGGCTGTCCTGGTCGGCCGGTGCGAACAGATCCTCCACCCAGGCTATGCCGTAGGCCTCGCGCAGCTCGTCGCCAAAGCTTGCGTCGCGCGCGTACATGCGGCGCTTGGTGAGACCGTTGGCGATGCTCCACCACGACACCTGCGGATCGCCCTTGTTAGGCTTTTTGGCCTTCCAGACCTCCTTCTGCTCCTCAAGCGAAGCGGCCGCGATAGTGCGGAGCTGCTGCTCGTTCGGCATATCGCCCTTGGCCATGGCGTCGAGCATCGCCGGCAGCACATTGGCGAGCAGGCGCAGCTTCTTGATCTGGCGCACCGACTGCGCGAGGGCGATCGCAATGGCCTCTTCGGTCCAGTTCAGCGCAACGAGACGCTCGATCGCACGCCACAGATCGACCGGGTTAAGCTGCTCGTGCGTGATCGAGGTGGCCAGCGAGCGCATCGCGCCGCCGTCCTCGGCTCGAGGCACGACCAGAACGGCGATCTCTTCGAGACCTGCAGCGATCGCCTGCTTCGCCCGGCGATGACCCTGATCGATGACGAAGCCATTTCCGCCATCGGCCTCAGCGAAGACGATCAGCGGCTCGACAACGCCGATGGCCTTGATCGTTGCCAGCAGCAAGGCGTCGGCCTGAGGGCTGGACTTGGAGCGCCGCGCCTTGTCGGGATTGTCCTTGAGCGAGCGCGGATCGACAAATTTCAGTTCCATTGGAATGCTCCTTGGTGGGTTATGGACAGGCCCCGTCGCCGGTCCTTTTTTCGTCTTCTTTCCGAAGACATCCCCCGGCCCGCGGAGCGGGCGGGACGGGGCAATTGCGTTGGAGCATCCCTGCCCGGCTGGCCAAGCGGGGCTTCTTCAGCCCTGCGCAGGATGACGGGCCGGGATGGCGACGGCGCGATTGAGCGTCAGCGTCGGCGGGCCGCCCGATCTGCGAGCAGTCCTCCTTGCCTTTCGCTTCCCTACTTCGTTCGGGAAGGCCCCTCCACCGGGCCGGCGACGGCTGCTCAGAACGTGGGGGCGGGTTACGCCGCCTGCACCTCAGCGGGGCGTACACCATCGATCTCCTGCGACAGCGATCTTTCGATTTCGGAGAGCTGGCGGCGCTTGTCGGCCAGTTCGTCCGAGAAGGCGAAGGTACTGCCCGCGCGTGAGCGATAGGACGCGAGCCGCCGCTCGGCCTCCGCGAGCCTGTGGCGTGCGCGCTCCTGCTCCTCCTCAAGATTGCCAAGCATATGTTCGAGCTTTGCAATCGCGCGAAGCGGCGTGGTGGTCACAGGTAACTCGACTTCCGTCGCCGCGCCGGCGCGCAGCAACGTGGTGATGTAGCCATAGCTGTCCTGGCCAAAGCGCTCGCCGCAATATTGGAGTTCGAACCCACCGATCGCGGCGATGGTGCGGGTACCGGCATGCTGGAGCTGGATCAAAGTCAGGATCTCGGTCATCAGGGCGCGGCCGGCGAGCTTGCGCTCCACATATGTCCTGTTGCCCACGCTCATGCGGAACGCCTCGCCCGTCGTCGGAACCAGCCGCGCAAGGTCCTGGCCGATCTCGCCAATGCGACGTGTCGAGTGTTCGATGTCGCGCTCGGCATCGCGGATCTGTCGGCGGATGGCGAACTGATCGTCCTGATGCGCCGCCCTCAGGCGTTCGAGCCGGGCGATGTCTGCCTCGAGCCCGGCCTTCTGCATCAGGCGCGGGTCGCCCGAGGCAATCGCCTTGGCCATGGCGAACTGGTTGGCCTGCCCTTCGCCGAGGTCGTCGAGGCGGCGCACCGAGGTGTCGCCCGAGAGTGCAGCGGCGATGAAGCGAGCCTTGCGCTCGTTGTTCTGCCACATCTGGGCGTCCATCGAGCCTTCGGTGGCATAGGCGAAGATGTCGACGATGTGGTGCTGGTTGCCCTGCCGCAAGATGCGTCCCTCGCGCTGCTCGATCTGCGAGGGGAGCCATGGCACGTCGAGATGATGCAGCGCCTTGAGCCGGAGCTGGGCATTGACGCCGGTGCCCATGGTGTCGGACGAGCCGATGAGAAACCGGACTTTGCCCGCGCGGACGTCGCAGAACAGCCGCTGCTTGGCCTCCGACTTCTTGAAGTCCTGCATGAAGGCGATTTCGGCCGCCGGCACGCCCATGCGCACCAGCTCGTCGCGGATCCAACGATAGGCCGAGAAGCCCCGCGTCCGCTCAACATTGAGCGTGCCGAGATCGGAAAAGATCATCTGCGCGGCGCCAGTCAGTTCGAAAGGCGTGCCGTCCGGCCGGACGTAGGCTGCGTCTGCGGTGTCGCGCCAGATGCGGTAAGCATTGGCGATGAGGTCGTTGAGCTTATTGCCCGGCTCATTGTCATTGTCCGGATCGACGAGGCGGAGGTCGATCGCGGCATGGCGGCCATCGGTGATGACCGAGAGCAGGATATCGTCGCCGGGCTCGGGTGGCGCTTCGCGCCCTTCGATCGCCTTGATCCGGGCGTCAAGGAGAGCCTGGTAGCGCTTGAACGCGACAGATATTTTGCAGGTCCTGATCTGCCGCGTGCCGGTCGAGAGCGCCGGCACCTTGACGTAGTCGCGCAGATCCTCGGGCGTGATCACATCCGCAAAGGTGCGGAACATGGCGATCAGCTCAGGGACATTGACGAAGGTGGCGAAGCGGGTGACCGGTTTGTATTTGCCGTTGGGCTGCAGCTCGAGTTCGGTAGTGACGTCGCCGAAGGCCGAAGCCCAGGCATCGAACTGGTGGAGGCCACGCTCGGACAAAGCCGCGTAGCCGAGGTAGCGCTGCACCGAGAACATCTCGCCCAACGTATTGGTGATCGGTGTACCGGAGGCGAGGACGAGCGCCCTGCCCGGGTTCCTGGTCTCGACGAAGCGGGATTTCACATAGAGGTCCCAGGCGCGCTGCGAGCCGTTCGGATCGATCCCCTTCAAGCTCGACATGTTGGTCGCGAAGCTGAGCTTCCTGAACTCCTGCGCCTCGTCCACGATGATCTGGTCGACGCCGATCTCGGAGATGGTGAGCAGGTCGTCCTTGCGGGTTGCGAGGGCCTCCAGACGTTCCTTGAGGCCTTCCTTCAGCCGCTCGAGGCGCTTGCGCGACACGCGATCGCCGCTTTCGACCTTGGTGAGCAGGAACTCATAGAGCGCGAGCTCGTCCTGAATCATCTGCTGTTCGAACGAGGACGCAACGCCGATGAAGCGGAAGGCCGAATGAGTGATGATGATGGCGTCCCAATTCGCCATGGCCGCGCGGCTGAGGAAGCGGCGCCGCTTGTCCTTGCTGAAATTGGTCTCGTCGGCGACGAGGATGCGGGCCATAGGATAGAGCGCCAGGAACTCGCGCGCGGCCTGCGCCAAGCAATGTCCTGGGACGATCATCATGGCCTTGGCGATGAGACCGAGCCGTTTCTGCTCCATGACGGCGGCCGCCATGGTCATGGTCTTGCCGGCGCCTACGGCGTGCGCGAGATATGTCGAACCGGCCGAGATGATGCGCCAAATGCCGCGCTTCTGGTGTCCATAAAGAGAAACCGCGCCTGAGGCGCCCGCAAGTTGCAGATGGTCCCCGTTGAACCTTCGCGGGGCGATGTTGTTGAACCGGTCATTATAGACCCGCGCCAGCCGGTCGGTGCGGTCGGGATCGGACCAGATCCAGTTTTGGAAGGCCGTTTTGATCTTGGTGAGTTTCTCCTTGGCCGCCTCGGTGTCGACGACATTGAGCACGCGCCGCTCGCTGTCGCCATCCTTGATGGTGTCAAAGATCTGCGGCATGCGGCTGTTGAGCGCGTCGGTGACGAGCTCGCCGGCATGCCGGCGCTCGGTGCCCCATTCGGACGTGCCGGACGCCGTGTAACCGAGCTGGCGGGCATCAACCGTCCAAGAACCGAGCTCGGGCATGTGGTGAATGCGGATCTCGGCGCCCATCGTCTCCTTGACGAAGGCGACCACATCGGCGGCCGGAATCCAGGGTGCGCCGAGACGCGCGGTGATGTCGGATGGGCCGAGATCGGCGGGCTGGACAGCTACGAGGGCGCTAACGTTGCGCTCGAAGGCGGGATCGAGAGCCGCGGCGGCTTCAGCGGCCTTGAGCTTGCCGCGGACCTGGCCGGAGAGATAGTCGTCGGCGGTCCGCCAGGCGCCGCTCTCCGGATCGCGGTAGATGGCGTCGCCCAGATCGGCGATGACCAGGTCGGGATCGACATGCGACAGCTCGGCGATCTGATCGATATCGACTAGGCCGCGCTCGTTCAGCACGACCGCGAGAGCGTCTGCTGGCGAATTGATGATCGGGGCCGCGGGCGGTGCGATCACCCGCTCGGTGAAGATCGGACCAGGCCGGGCGGTGTCCGTCTCGAGGTCGTAGTCCTCGATCGAAGCCACGAGCCAGCAATCAGGATCATCGAGGAACGGGGCGAGGTTCGGGCGGCGATGCGTCTCGCGCACCTCGCCGGTCTCCGGGTCCTCGCTGGTCGACACGACGGTGGTGTTGATCGGACCGAAGGCACGGACGAAGTTTGACCAGGCGATGCGCAGCTTGACCTGCGCCGCCTTCCACGGCCGATCCAGCTCCTGCGCCTTGAGGACCTCGCGCACCGCGTCGCGGATCGGGATCAGCTTGCGGATAATGCGGGCGTTCTTGTCAGGCATCCCATCGCTCGACCGGCCCTTGCGAACGGTGAGGGTCACTGGCGCGCCGTCGACCATCTGCATCAGCGCCGTGTTTGAGGCGACGAAGAAGCTGCCCTCGCGGATAGAGGGACCTGCGGCGAGGTCTTCACCGAAGTGCCCGGTGTGCCCCCCGTTGAGATCGATCCTCTCGGGCTCGCCGTCATAGATGGCTTCCGGGAGAAGGGTGATCGCATCCGACAGGGCCTGTGCAAGATCGATGCCCGGACACGGGAGGCAGGTATACGTCTCGCCGAACCGTCCCGACGTCGTAGCATGCGTGCCAAGCACAAAATCCGGTCGCCGGGCGAGCCAGCGGTTGATGCGGATC
Organism: Mesorhizobium sp. CA10; assembly: GCF_020165285.1. Classification (NCBI taxonomy): domain Bacteria; kingdom Pseudomonadati; phylum Pseudomonadota; class Alphaproteobacteria; order Hyphomicrobiales; family Phyllobacteriaceae; genus Mesorhizobium; species Mesorhizobium sp. CA10. Next base: position 44,150 of record NZ_JAIUHV010000019.1, on the reverse strand, counting down.
GCAGCATTGTCGCCATCTGCGGGGCTGACCTCGTCGGTATCGTGCCACGAGGGATCGCCTTGGGCCTCAGCGTGCGGCCGCTTGCGGAAGAAGAGAAGGTCCACCACCACATCGGTGCCGGCGTCGGCCCGGAAGCTGCCCTCGGGAAGGCGGATGGCGGCGACCAGATCGGCGGTCTTGCCGATGTGCTCGCGCACCGAACGATCCGTCTTGTCCATGGTGCCCGATCTGGTGACGAACGCGGCGAGACCGCCGGGCTTCAACAGGTCGATCGAGCGGGCGATGAAGTAATCATGCAGGCGCAGCCCCATCGACCGATAGACGCGATCCGAGCGGACGATACGGTCCGAGAAGGGTGGGTTGCCGATGGCGAGATCGAAGTCAGCCGGCAAGTCGGTGCGGGCGAAGTCGGCGTTTACAATGCGTGCTCGAGGCTGGAGTAGCCTGCCAATGCGCGCGGTCACCGGATCGAGCTCGACGCCGGTGACGTGCACCTCGTCGCGCAGTTTTGCCGGCATCAGTGCCACAAACAATCCCGTGCCGATACCGGGCTCAAGCACCCTGCCCCCACGCCAGCCGAGACGCACCAAGCCTGCCCACATCGCGCGAACGATGAACTCTGGCGTGAAGTGCGCATATTGCGTGCAGCGCGCGAGCGAAGCGTAGTCGGTGCTCGACACCATCTCCTCGAGCTCGGCGCCCATCGCGGCCCAGCCGGCGCGGAAAGCACGGTCGCCGGGACGGCGAAACACCGCATTGGCGAGCTCGGACGCACCGAAACCGGTGAAGCGGATCAGCCGCGCCTGTTCTTCGCGCGTCGCCGGCCGATCGGCGCGCTCGATTTCGGCGGCGAGTCGGATTGCATCGAGATTATCGCGGGCTCGCTGCTTCCAGCCCCGGCCAAGACCGCGATCGGTCTCGAGGATGAAGTCATCGCCACCCGGCCCGGCCTCGGCCGCGCAGCGCGGCGAGTGGACTGGCGGGGACGCCGGCTGTGACTCCGGCACGGCGGGCGTCGTAATCTCTTTAGCTTTGGGCTCGCCAGCGCCGAAGTCGTTGCCGAAGGCGGTAACGCCGAGACCGAGGCCCGACGATTGCGTGGTGGTGTTGAACAGATCGAGCGTGAATGGATCGTCGTTGGACATCTGGAGAATCCTCGTCTTGAAGGCGCGCGCGAGCCCCCGGCCGAGCGGGTCGGCCAGGCGATCGATGTCGCGGCTTGGGAAGTCAGCGGGTGATCAGCGAGAGCGCGATTTCGGTCTCGGTGAGTTCGACATTGAGGTGAGTAGCCCGCAGGTTGCGGTCGCACAGCGGAAGCAGACGCTCGGCCTCGATGAACTCGAGGCCGTCATCGGCGCCGAAGTGGCGGCGCTTGTAGTCCCACCAGTCAACGTCGGCCCCTGGGGTGGCATTGCTCGGAATAGATGACGAGCGCGCCTGTCCCTTCGACGAGCCTGCCGTTGGACATGATGTAGACGCCCTCGTCGCCGACCAGCCACAGACCCGGACTCTCGCCTTCGCCGGGGCGGGTGCCGTAGTAGGGATTGCGGAAACCGTCATTGGCCGCGGCATCCTCGATGCCGCGCTCTATGACCTTGCGGACCGCTACGATCGGAAAGGTAAACATCGCCGCCTCCCTCACGCCGCTGCGCGAACGGGAAGGTGCCTGAGATGCACCGGCAGCTTGGCCGCGATCTCGTCGTCGGTCAGGTCGTCGAGCAACTTCTGCTCGGGCGTCCCCAGGCCATAGACGAGGATGGTGCGTTTGCCGCGATGCTCGGCTCCGAAGCGCTCCCCGGCGTAGCCGCGGTACTCGTCATGGGTCGCGCTCCAGACATGCTCGAGGCGCTCCGCACGCGTCATCGCCTTCACTGGCCAGGATTCGCGTTCGACGATGGCGTCGCGCATCTCGACCGGCGAGCGGGGCCGCGCGAGGTCGCAATAAGCATGGAAGTAGCGCGTCCTGCCGTTGATGCGCAGTGTGTAGAAGACGCTGGTCAGGCTCTCGGTGAGGAACTCGCGCAGGGCGAACATCTCGCCGCGCATCCAGAGCGGCGGCAGCAGGTCGAGCATGTAATCGTGCTCGGCTCGCGCGATCTCGAACCACTCGCCGGCGAACAGGCCGCTGTCGTCATTCTCCCAGCGATCGGGCCGCTGGGCGTGGCGGTCGAAGAGGCGGAACATCTGCCGGCGATCGGCGATGCCGAAGTAGACCTTGCGGATGAAGGATTGGGGCATGGGGGAGGCTCCTGGCCTTGTGCGGAGCCGGAGCGCGGTTCATCCCCTATGGATCACCGTCTTCTTCGGCCCTTCCGGACCCCTCCCCGCGGCCGCCTCCCCGCCCGGGCGGGTCAAGGGCCGGCGCGAGCCGGGCGAAGCTTCACCCTTGAGGCGACCGGCGGGCATGCGGCAGCTCCCTGCTTCCTCCCCTCCTGTGCTTCCGCTTTAATTCTCAGATCGGCGTTCCAGTCGTCCGCTACAGGTCGAAGGCGATCACCGCCGCACTGAGCTTGCTCCCCCAGTCCGAGCAGGCGGTCGGCATAGATGTCGCCCTGTTTGTTGTTGTCGGTAGCCGCGACGATCTCAACACCCAGCCTGGCGGCAAGCGCGCGGAGCGCCGCATCGGTTGCCGGCGACCAGCCGCCCCCGGTGCTGAGATAAAGCGTGTCGGCGCGGAAGCCCTCAAGCGCGGCAAGGCTCATAGCGTCGATCGCGGCTTCGGTCACGCAAAGGCGCAACGCATCGGGACTGCCGAGGCGGAACAGCACCTTGGCGCCGCCGGTGGCAAAGCCGCGCCAGTCCGGTCCGCGTTCTTCCCAGCCCGTAACGGTGCCGTTGGTGTCGATATGGGCAGCCCACATCGAGCCGTGCGGGCCTTCGCGCAGGACGCCGGCGCTGATTGCGGCGCGGACGATGCGGTCGGGAAGATGGCGGGCCTTGGTGAGATAGCGCCAGGTCGCCGATCCGCACCACGGCCTGCGCCGTGCGTGCCAGCGCTCCGGTATCGACAGGTCAGGCTCCCGCTGGCGGGACACCCGCTGCCAGACCGGCTCGGACGGCACGAACCCGACAAGGTTGGCGACGTCGTTCATGGCTTCGACGAACGGCACCTTCTCAAGATGTTCGACCAGGCGAAAGACATCGCCCTTGTCGTCGCCAAGCGGGTCGAACCAGCCCTTGCCGTCATGGATGACGATGATGATCGACGCCTCACGGCGATACTTCATCGCCTTGCGCGTGCTCTGCTTGACGTCGAGGGCGAACCCCGCGCGCTCCAGCACCGCAGCGCAGGGTACCTTGTCCTTCAGCCCTTCAATTTCTGCTTTTTCCATTTTCGCCCGCGCACCTGTGCAGCGCCTCCCTTCTATTCGGTCCTCGCCCAAACAATCAGGCAGGAACAGGAGGCCGCGAAGCGCAAGGCGGGCAAGGGCGCGGCATGCAATGCGATGATAGTGCCGGGTTGCGCCGCGGCGCAGCTTCCCTTGCCGGCCTTGGCGCGCAAGCGGCACGGTGCGCCGCCGTCAGTTTCGGTGATGCTCTTCCTCCGCGACCACTGCACGCACCGCGTCGATGTCCATTTCCGCAAACTGAGCGATCCGGGCGACTTCGCAGCCCATCTTGACCCAATGGTAGTCGGCACGGGCAGCCTGGCGCTGCGCGCGGTCTTGTCTGAAACTTGTAGCATTCTACGGACTGCGAACCTTGCTGACGCTCGCCCGCGACTATGTAAACACGACCGCCATGATTTTCGGCGCGGCACCGAGCTTTGATGATGTTCTGGCCTCGGCCCGGCAGATCGAGAGAGCCCTGAACGCCGGAAGCCAGATGCGGCGGCCCCGATGCCAAATCAATCGCCTCCTTCCTCGACAGGCTGGCGGCGCAGGTTCTGCCTTGCCGGGCCGAAGCGATCTAATGTCTTTAGAGCTATGATTTTTCGCGCCGAGAGATCGCCACGCCATACGCCTCCTGAGCGCGACACCCGTCGATAGGTTAACCACCCTTTGAGTTGGAAATCCGCTTTCGGCGACGGCACCCCGCGATAAGCACTTGGTTTCGCTGTAGGTGCGATCCGTACTGGCATTCTTCGGCAGGAGAGCAAGGCCTTTGCTCCTCGCTTTCTGTTATCAACCCGTCGCTGAAAATCCGGCCCTTCTAGGCCTCTGCGTCGGGAGAGCCCACTGCTCTCCTGACCAATGTGAAAAGGGCGTACAAGGTGAAGGCACCGAAATGTCCGTAAGCGCAAACAAGTCAGTTCGGTGCTGGAGCAGGTTCGTGGCCATGAGACCGGTTCAACAGGGCGGCCGAAGGAGCATCAGCATAGCGCCGCCGTCAAGGCGGGATGCGGGACCGACAGCCCCCGGCGAAGGGCGCCATATGAAACGACCAGTCCGGTTCCAGCAATCCTGGTTTCGATGTCACCGATACCCAAATGAAATCGGGTGAGAAATGCCGCGGAGTCGTGCGTCGCCAAGGCAATTTCTGGATGCTGATGGCATCCAAAGCCAAATACGCCACCGCCATATAGCCGCGTAAAACTCTCCTATGACCGACGCCATGCCGCGCAGCGGAACATCGAGCCGCCATCCACGTCGAGCGCCGCGCCGTAGACGAATCTCGCGGCGTCGGAGCACAGGAACAGGATCGCGGCAGCCATATCCTCGGGCCGGCCCATGCGGCGTATCGGCAGGTCGGCCGCGATGCGGTCCTTGAGGGCCGGGTCGATATGGGAGTGCATCGGTGAGTCGGTCGGCCCCGGATTGAGGGCGTTGATGCGCACCTTCTTTCCAGCCAGTTCGCGCGCAACCGACCAATTGGTAAATCAGCCATTCAGCTCACGACGCCTTGCTGTCATTGGAATCGGACACGATAAACGGCTCGATCGAGCCGTTTGCCGCATGTGGGCAGACCCCACCATTCAGACAGGTTCTGCCGGCGAAGCGGAAGATTCGCGACACCGGCAAAGTGTTCCTCCGTCTGACCCGAAGTGCCGGAGCCCGGCATTCCTGCCGTCATGCGGCAAGAGCCATGGCATCGGCGCCTGCGGCCTGGCGCAACGGACAGTCCGGCTTGGTCACTGCCCGCCAAATGGCCGCAATCACGTCCGCCGGCTCGGTGATCTTCGTGTTCGCCGCCGCCGCGTGAGCGGCAAAGACCTGCTTGGCAATGGGGCCATAGGCTTCGGGAATGCCCCCCGCTTCTGCCATCTTGCCGCGTGCGTTGGCCCCGAAACGGGTCCCTGGAGCTTGGCCGGGCAGGACCAGCCGCGTGCGGATGCCGAAGGGCTCGAGCTCCAGCGCGAGACATTCGGTAAAGGCATTCACCGCAGCCTTGCTGGCCGTGTAAATCGGTAGCAGCGGCAGAGCCTTCAGCGTTGTGCTGGAGGAAACATTGACGATCGTCCCCGCTCCGCGTTGCCGGAACTGCGGCAGCACGGCGCGGACCATCTCGATCGTGCCGAAAGTGTTGGTCTCAAAAATTTCGCGGATTATCTCTTCCGGCGTGCCCTCCAGCGGTCCCATCCAGCCGATGCCCGCATTGTTTACGAGCGCATCGATCGGACCTGCTGCCTCGACCGCGCGGCCGATCGCATCGCGCTCGGTCACGTCGAGTTGCAGGATGCGCAGTCGATCGGAGGCGGGCAAGACATCCTCGCGCGGGCTGCGCATCGTGGCGACGACCGACCAGCCCTTGTCGATGAAGTGGCGCGCGGTCTCCAGCCCGAAGCCAGAGGAGCATCCGGTGATCATCACGGTGTTCATGGGGTGTCTCCGTTGTTGGATGCTTTCGATATCGACCTTGCGGAGCGAACTTTCTATAATCGCATGTCCGTGATTGTTTATCGAAAGTCCGAAATGTCAGATCCGCTTTCCGAAGTGATCGCCCTTTTGCGTCCGCGCGCGCCCTTTTCGAAGCTGGTGGACGCTTCCGGCCCCTGGCGCGTACGGCGGACCGAGATTGGACAGGTCTACTATTGTCTGCTCCTTGCCGGTCAGGCGCGTCTCGAGGTGGACGGCAAGCCGCCGATGAACCTTTGCCAAGGCGATTTCGTGCTGGTGCCGGCGGTGCAGAGCTTTGCCATGTCGAGCACCGATCCCGAACCGCCGCCTGGGCTGGAAAGCCGCCCTTTGATCCGTCCGGACGGAACAGTGCGGATCGGGCCAGAGAATGCCGCTGTCGAGGTGCAGCAGCTCATCGGGTATTGCAGCTTCGGCGCCCCGGATGCGGAGCTGCTGGTGTCGCTGCTTCCCGATATGGCCATGGTGCGGGGGGAGCAGCGTCTTGGCGACCTGGCGCGACTGGTGCGGGACGAGGCGAGAGCGGATCGCCCGGCACGCGACGTGGTTCTGGAACATCTGCTGCAGGTGCTACTGATCGAAGCTCTGCGTTCTGCGACCGAGACGAGTGCCACGCCAGGCCTGCTGCGCGGGCTGGCGGACGACCGGTTGACCGGCCCGCTGCGCGCCATCCACGCGGCGCCAGATCGCGCATGGAGCGTCGCCGAGATGGCACGTGAGGCGGGGCTGTCCCGCTCGGCCTTCTTCACGCGATTCAACCGAGTGGTGGGCATGGCGCCGATGGAATACCTGCAAAGCTGGAGGATGACGCTGGCCAAGCACATGCTTAGAGCGCGGCAGCACAGCATCGCGCAGATTGCGGCGAAGACCGGATACGGCTCGACGAGTGCCTTCAGCTCAGCCTTCTCGCGGTGCGTGGGGGCGCCGCCAGCGCAATACGCCCGCGGTGCTTGAAGCGGCGAAATCAGGTGTTCATAGCTGTGCCAGTGGGGGCCGACTGCTGACTGTCCGGTCCTGGAGCGGACCCTGCAGATAGCTGCCGTTCGGTAACCGACCTTAGTTCCTGCCACCACTAAACAGGCCGCGCAGCCACTTGCCAAATCGGACCCACCATTTGCGATTGTGCGCGCGAGCGGCATAGTAGGCCTCGCCTCGGTGCTGTTCCGCGATGCGGCCCGCGTTGATGTTCTCTTCACTCCACTGGCCTGCCCACAGGACTTTTCCGCCTGTGATGACGGAGTGCGAGCGGCGCGGCAACTGCCAGTTCCCGATTCAGGGAACGACCGTAGGCCCACCGTTCGCATAGGTCACTCGCCATTCAGGAGGGCCGAGCGGCGTCGTAGCCTTCGTACCGCAACCGCACGCGCAAAGATGCACAGCGATGTCGAACTCATCGGCCACGTATAGCTCGCGAGCTACACCCCGAAGTTCGCCTACGGTCGCCAGTATCCTCAGGTCCTGGCGCAGCCGAACTGCGCGATCCCGACGAGCATCGCTGTGCCGTCCTTCCGGTCCGCCCCGCAAAACGTCCGTTTAGGCGCTTATCTGCCGTTCGTGGCAGCCACCGGAACGACCACGAGCCACCCAGATGACGGTGCGACATGATCCCGGTGCGATGAAGGGAAAGTCGATTTTTTCTCATTCGGGGCCGGATGCCGAAAGGGAGCTTCAGGTCTTCGGATGCGCGATAGCGGACGTTTACCGTGGGCGCCTTGAAGTCTCGACCTGATCCAAAGCCGACGTAGGCGCATTAAATCAGGCGGTTGCTTTCAGCAAGGTGACGCGCCCGCCGCATCGTGCCGTCGGTGTCGGCGATCTTTCGTCTTGCGGCTTCGTCGCTTCTGATCGTCAGCCGCTTCGATAGGACTTTTGCGGCCTCGACGATTGGCTCGATCGTTACGACCGGAGCATCCGGGGTTTTCAAGTATCTCATGCTCATCATCCTTTCAGGCAAAAAATGAAAGCGAACGCGGAGCAGCTGCCCGCTCCGGCAAGTTATGCACGGCGACAAGGTTACTTTCGTACGATCCAGGCCAGCAGTGCCGAATCAAAATCGGAGTTGCCGGCATAATCGCGGATCAGAAGCGCGGCGTTTCCGTGCCATTGATCCTCAGGGATGCGATTTTCGATGACCGGTGTTCTGAAGGCGTTGCGCAGGATATTGCAGTCAAAAGTCGAAATCACATCGGCGGAATGATCGTTGTCCATAATCCGGCTCCCATCGAGGGGCGGGAGTATGATGGACGCGCTCAAGCGCCGGTGCCCATGTTCTGGCCGGCGACAATGGCACTGTACGCCCCCGACATTCCGGCGGATTTATTCGTTGGTACATCGGTACAAGTCAGCGGCCGGCCTCTTCCCGCCGCTTGGCGTCTTGATCGCTCAGCCGGCTACCATCTCGTACGCTTGGCCGGCATTGATGCCGACCATGATCTTGTGATCGGACTCGGCGGGCTGGCCGGTGAAGACGTCGAAAACGGTCCAGCTGTCCGGATGGTCCATACGAAGCCCGTGGCGGTTTGCCATATTCCGCGTCCTTTCGTTTTCGCCCGCCGCCGATCGGTTCAGGTTTGCAGAATGAAAAATACCGCCGCCAGGACAAGTACTGTCCACAGCACCACGCCGAGGTTCAAAGCCAGGCCCCTGCGCGACGAGAGACCTTCTCGCATACGGGCCGCCAGGTTCGTCATATTGCTGGATGTGGCCGAAGCCGCCACAATGGCGACCGGCGACTTGACCCCAAGCCTGCCGAACACCGGGGGTAGCGTCGGTTCACGCACGGCCGTCTCCTGGCGCCAAGGTCTCAGTATCCCATTCCGCCCATGCCGCCGCCGCTAGGTGAAGGTGCGGCATCCTTGGCCGGAATGTCGGTGATCATGGCTTCGGCGGTGATCAAAAGCGCTGCGATCGAGCCGGCATCCTGCAGTGCCGTGCGCACCACCTTTGCCGGATCGACGATGCCTGCCTTGATCATGTCGACATATACCTCGTTCTGGGCGTCAAAGCCCTGATTGTGGTCCTTGCTGTCGGCAAGCTTGCCGACGATGATCGACCCTTCGACGCCGGAATTCTCAGCGATCTGGCGCATCGGCGCTTCGAGCGCCCGGAGCACGATCGAGATGCCTGCGGTGACATCGACATTGGCGCTGGTCAGGCCCCTGAGCGCCGACCTGGCGCGCAGCAGCGCCACACCACCGCCGGGCACGATGCCTTCCTCGACAGCCGCGCGCGTGGCGTTCAGCGCATCGTCGATACGGTCCTTCTTTTCCTTGACTTCCGACTCCGTAGCACCGCCGACGCGGATCACCGCAACGCCGCCGGAGAGCTTGGCCAGCCGCTCCTGCAGCTTTTCCTTGTCGTAGTCGGACGTGGTTTCCTCGATCTGACCCCTGATCTGGGCGACGCGTGCCTGGATGGTGGCCTTGGCGCCGGCGCCGTCGATGATCGTGGTGGTGTCCTTGTCGATCAGCACGCGCTTGGCGCGACCGAGCATGTCGATGGTGACGTTTTCGAGCTTGATGCCGAGATCCTCCGAGATCATCTGGCCGGCGGTGAGCACGGCGATGTCTTCCAGCATCGCCTTGCGGCGATCGCCGAAGCCCGGCGCCTTGACGGCCGCGACCTTGAGGCCGCCGCGCAGCTTGTTGACGACCAGCGTGGCCAGCGCCTCGCCTTCGACGTCCTCGGAGATGATCAGCAGCGGCCTACCGCCCTGCACCACTGCTTCGAGGATCGGCAGCATCGCCTGCAGGTTGCCGAGCTTCTTTTCGTGGATAAGCACATAGGGCTCTTCCAGTTCGACGCGCATCTTGTCAGCATTGGTGACGAAATACGGGCTGAGATAGCCGCGGTCGAACTGCATGCCCTCCACGACGTCGAGCTCGGTCTCGGCGGTCTTGGCTTCCTCGACAGTGATGACGCCGTCATTGCCGACCTTGTCCATGGCCTTGGCGATCATCTCACCGACGCTGGCATCGCCATTGGCGGCAATGGTGCCGACCTGCGCGATCTCGGCCGACGACTTGACCTTCTTGGCCCGCGCCTTGATTTCCTCAACCACGGCGGTGACCGCCTGGTCGATGCCGCGCTTGAGGTCCATCGGGTTCATGCCGGCAGCGACCAGCTTGGCGCCTTCGCGCAGGATCGAGGCGGCCAGCACCGTGGCGGTGGTCGTGCCGTCCCCGGCAAGGTCGTTGGTCTTCGATGCCACTTCGCGCACCATCTGGGCGCCCATGTTTTCGAACTTGTCGGTAAGCTCGATTTCCTTGGCCACCGTCACACCGTCCTTGGTGATGCGCGGCGCGCCATAAGCCTTGTCGATGATGACGTTGCGGCCCTTTGGGCCGAGCGTCACCTTGACGGCGTTGTTCAGGAGCTCGACGCCGCGCAGCATGCGGTCGCGCGCGTCGGTGGAGAATTTGATTTCCTTGGCAGACATGATCGTTGATCCCGTTCGAAAATTGGAGTGCGCCGTTTGCCGTGAAGACTGCCCGGTCAGGCGGCGTTCTTGACGGCCATTGTCTTGTCGACAATGCCGGTCTCGCTCTTGTCGATGATGCCCATGATGTCGGCTTCCTTCATGATCAGAAGGTCCTCGCCATCGATCTTGACCTCGGTGCCGGACCATTTGCCGAACAGGATGAAATCGCCGGCTTTCACATCGGGCACGATCAAGGCGCCGCTTTCGTCGCGTGCTCCCGGGCCGACGGCGATCACTTCGCCTTCCTGCGGTTTCTCCCTGGCATTGTCGGGAATGATGATGCCGCCCTTGGATTTGGTATCGCCTTCGGCGCGGCGAACGACGACGCGGTCGTGGAGTGGCCGGAATTTCATGGGGAACTTCTTTCTGTGGCCGGCATTGGGCGGCCGCTGCCTCTGTATAGGCGGGTTGGCACTCGATAGATAGGAGTGCCAGAATTATTTCTCGCCGATGGCCAAGAATTCGAATGAAATAATTCGAGCCGCGCAGAAATTCATCCGCACTTGTGGGAAATTTTCTGCCGGCTTGAATTCTGCGGGCGTGCGTCTGTTATTTCAAGGGACAAATAAAAATCGTCTCGACCTTGTTTAGAACTCAAATGAGGCGCATAGGTAAAACTCGTTGATTTGGTCGAGTTGGCTTTGTGTCAGAGCCCCGCCATTCACCACCGAATTCTCGAAAACGAGTGCAGCGCCGGCCGGCGCACATTTCGTTCCGTTCGAACCCCTGGAATGACATCGACGCTGACCACGGATGTACTGGCAGCGTCGGGCATCATTCCGGTGGTTCGAGTGGGAATGATAGGGAAACGCGCAGGCGCGGGTTTCCGCTGAAAGCCGCAACAAATGACCAGCCGCACCACACCAACTATCGTTCGCTTCAAGTCGGCGTTTTCGCTGCCCGGCTTTGATGCACCGCAACCACCCGGGGATTACCGCGTCGATCACGACGAGGAAGCCCTCGAAGGAGCTTCCCTGATCGCGTGGCGCCGCGTCGCCACCTTCATTCACCTGCCGGCGATCTCCGCAAGCGGTGCTACGCGGCAGATGGTGCCGATCGAACCGGCATCGCTCAAAGCCGCACTGGAGCAGGACCAGAGACAATGATGAGAACCACGATGATGCAACGCAACCCACACCCGGTCCGCCGCGAAGCCGCAACGCATCTATTTGCCCTCGGACAGGCTGTCCGGCTGAAGGGCGGCTTCGGCACGTTTCCAAAGACTTCGGAAATCTACCGGATCACAGCCAGACTCCCGCCGAGGGAAGATTCGGCGCAGTACCGCATCCGCAACGACGGCGAACCTCATGAACGGGTGGCGACGCAAGACAGTCTCGAACCGGTCGCCACATCGCCGGGTGACACCATAACGCTCATCGAAAGGACGTTCGCACATGGCAAAGGGACCGAAACGCTCGAGCCGGGAAATCAGGAAGCCGAATCAGGAAAAGGCCCTGCCCAAGCCTAAAAGCGTGTTCGGCGCCGACACCAGACTTCCTGACATCAGTACCCCTCGCGGCTAAGGCGAGAACTGACACAGCGAGATGGATGATGATAAAGATCATGATCGAATTCTATCGCACCCGAGAAGCGGACGATGCGCATGCCGTGCTCGGCCGCGAGGCCGCGGAAGCCGCCGACCTCGACGATGCGATCGAAATCGCCAGGCTTTTGGCTGGGACCCTGAACATGCCGCAGCGGCCGGACGCCATGACGATCGCCGATGCGAATGGCGCAACGCTCTATTCGGGCGTTCTCGCCGGGGAGGCGAGTAATGAGGATCGGCTAACATCATGAGTGGCCATAACAACGAAAGCTGTCGGACCCGCAACGTCGCCGCGCTTGCGGTCTGGGAAAATGAGGGCGGCGCGTCCGGGCGCGATTTCTATGGACCATCAAATGGCCGTCGAGTGGAAGTTGGTCGCTCCTGGACCGACTTCCACGTTTTCGGCGCGCAACGCCGTCCGCCTCACCGATCATGACGGCTTGCTTCTTGGTCGATGTCGAGGCGCTCGCGAAATCGGATATCGCCTTGGCCGAGACCGGGCCTGCTGAAACAAGATACCTTTCAGCATTCGAGGCCTTGCTGATGTCCATCCATGATGTTGCTTGCAAAGCCTACTCCCGCAACCGTCGCGGTTCCTGCACTCCGACCCCCGCTGATTTCCGGCAGGAAAGATCCACATGCTGATCCGCTACGGCTATGAGATCACGCTGACCTGCCAGCAACCGACCGCATTGGTATGCCTGCTATCGGTCCACGACGACCGCGCGGCCGATATCAGGATCCCCGAAACGGTCTTCACCACGCCCGATGTTCCGACATCGACCTACCATGATCTCTTTGGCAACCGATGCCGCCGGCTTGTCGCGCCCGCGGGCGACCTGACGATGTGGGGCGATGCAACGATCGAGGATGACGGCAAGATAGACAGGCTGCTGCCAGCTGCCCGCGAAGTAGCGGTGTGGGATTTGCCGGACGGCTGCCTTGTCTACCTAATGGGCAGTCGCTACTGCGAAACCGATCGTCTCAGCCAGGCGGCGTGGGACATGTTTGGCGCCACTGCCCCAGGTTGGGGCGGCGTGCAAGCAATCTGCGACTTCGTCCACGGTCATATTCAAGTCGACTACATGCAGGCCAGATCGACGCGAACGGCCTTCGAGGCGTACCAGGAACGCATAGGCGTCTGCCGCGACTTCGCCCATCTCGCGCTGACTTTGTGCCGCTGCCTCAATATTCCTGCACGCTATGTCAACGGACACCTCGGCGACATCGGGGTCCCGGTCGTCGACCCCATGGACTTCAGCGCCTGGATCGAGGTCTTCCTGGACGGTGCTTGGCATACTTTTGATCCCCGAAACAACACGCCCAGGATTGGCAGGATCGTCGTCGCCCGCGGCCGCGATGCGGCCGACATTCCGCTCATCAACTCCTTCGGCCCGCATGTTCTCAAAGGGTTTCGGGTCTGGACCTACGAAGTGCAGAACCTTCATCTCACATGAACGATTTGCAGGCGGGGCGGGGCGCGGCCTCTCGACCTGTTGAATTAGGGGCCGTTGCTGGCGCCAAGCGGATCGTCTGCTAGTGGCGCTATCATGACTTCCAGCACGGTCGCCTGCGACGTCCGCTTTTAGGCAGGGGCACAGCTAACTTTGATGACCGAAGCGAGGCGCAAAGCTGCCGTTCACGTCTCGATAGCTTTCGGCTCAGACTCTCCCGTTCCTTACCGGTCTTTGCGGCACCGAGACAGGCCCATCATGCCCGACACTGTAAGAAGTATCGCATGCTCTCCGAGTGGGGGGAAAGGCGGTAGCGCTCTCCCGCTACCACTTCAAACCCTCTACACATCCTGAATGGGCGCTGGATTAAAAGCTAACCTCTTTCCTTCCGAATAAGTGCTCGATGCGGGAAGGAGCGCGAGGGCGGGGCTTCGGGGCACCCTCGCCGCCCAAAAAGCAAGCCCGGATCGATTTCGGTCCGGGCTTGCCGTGAATGTGCCGAGGTTATTCGGCGGCCATGGCCAAGCTATCTGGCGCTTCGGTTACTGCCGAACGCAGAATACCCGGCAACCATCCCTTGCCTGCCAGTTCCTCTCGGCCCACCGCCTCGCCCTTGGGCGAGCGTTCCACCGCCTTGGCGACGGCTTCACTGCAACCGGCCGCGCGGAGCACGTCGGCGATGCGATAACCTCGTCCATTGGATGCATCGCTACGTGGTGGGTGTTCTCGACCAGCGAGATTCGTGTCGCTCCCCTCCCGCTTCTCCACCACCCGCATTGCGGGAGCGATGGTTTCGTCTTGTGCCTCGACGACGTACCAGTTTCGCCTTGAGCGCCACTCCGCCGTGCTGATCTTGTCGCCGAAGCACCTTTCTGCCAACGGACCTTGGGTCGCCTATCCTCCTCGCCGCGCAAGTGCTTCACACGGCGATGACCACCTCACGCCCTTCGGCGCTGGGCCGGCATGCTCTTGAAACGATTCCATAGGCGCTCCCGGATGGCCCGCTTGAACTGATGAAGGCCGAGCCGACATATTGCCCCCTCGTCCGGCCGGCCGTCAGCGCGAAAGCCGGCTTTCCGGGCTCCCGTTCGACCCAAGCAACTCCTATTCCTCGACCGTGGAGCCCTTCACTTTCACCAATTCCTTGGAAAAGCAGGCCGCCAAAGGCCAACACCAATCTAGGGACGTTCTCAAAAACCGGAGGGAAGCGGCTCATGTCTAACATCTCTGTCGGCCAGGAACGCAACGATCTCGTGGTCGATCGCTTCCATGTTGGCTTCGCGAAAGTTTTCGTGCGCGCCTGGCAAGACAACGGTTTTTATCCTGGTTTCTTCAGACGCCCAGCCCTTGTATTGCTCGACGGTTGCGGCGCCCCATTCTGAACTGGCAAGAACCAGGATGTCACAAGGATAGGATGAGGGCGAGAAGCCGGCAGCGGCGTGGATGAGCATACTTTTGAACGCCTTCTGGCGCGTATGGCGCCCAATCCATGTCTGCCCCATCCCGACTGCCTTCAAACCGTCGCGAAGCGTGCGCCAGTAGACGACCTTGCGCGTGATCTGACGCCGCCTCTGAGCGGTCATGCGATTGTCGGCCATCGGTTTCAGCCAAGCCGAACCGAGCGGCGGTGGATCTATGAGCAGTAGCGCCGGTCGCTCGCCGGTTGCATCATAGGTGAGGCGTCCAACCTCGATGGCCAGCAGACCGCCAAAACATATGCCGCCGACCACATGCGGATGTCGGCCGGTGGCCGAGGTCAGACCGTCGAAATAATTGGCGCTTATCTCGGCCACGCTAGAGTATGGCGTCTCTCCGGGTTCGAGCCCCATGCCACGCACCGCCATCACCGCGTATTTTTCCTTGAGGCGCTTGCCAAAACGGTTGGCAAACAGGGCGGATCCCGAAATGCCGTGTATCATGGCGATCGGCTCATGGCCGGCGCTGCCGGACACGCGCACGATGAGCTGAAGGGCCGGATGAACCTGATTCAAGGAGGCGACCAGGCTACCGAATTCGCGCGGCGTCGGAGCCGCGAGCAAGACCGAGGTCTGGAGCTTGATGCCGAAGCGGCTCTGAACGGCAAGAACGACAGTTTCCGCGGTCAGTGAATCGCCACCCAGATCGAAGAAATTATCGTCGATGTCTGCACTCGGAATTTGCAGTTCCGCAGCAAAGATGCCTGCGATCAGATGCGCCGGCCCAATGCTTGGCGCTGCCTGAGCAGCGCGGATAACTTTCTGCATGCTCATCGGCAAGCCCCTGAACCGATTGATTTTCCGCCGATTGCAAGCAGGGCGGTACATCGAATGCCTTTGCTTTTAACGTACAGCCTGTGCGACTAACAGGGATTCTTACCCAGAGAGACCAAACACCCTGAGCCGGTCTGAATTGTTATTCGCATTCAGCGAACGACAGTCCTGGCAAAAAGCCCTTTCCAGATCTTGATCAGTTTTGCAGACGGCGCGTTCTCTTTCTTGTCGGACGATTGCACGGTCTGGCCATCCCCAACGGGGCCGCCACGTGCCTGAAGAAATTGCTGGAGAAGTGGCTTGTCTATCTTGCCTGTCGGCGTCAAAGGCAATGACTCGACCGCTTGGATTCGGCCTGGAATTTTCCATTGAGGGAGGATCGATCTCAACCCGGCTCTTAAGGCGTCAGTCTCAAACAACGCTCCCTGCCTCATCACGACGAAGGCAGCAAGGGAGTGCGCATCCTGGCGAAGCTCGGTGACGACCGCTGCTTCGTTCACGGTTTGAAGCAGCATGAAAGCCTGCTCGATTTCCCGCGTTTCGACGCGATACCCGCGAATCTTGACCTGGTCGTCGCGCCGCCCGAGGAATTCAAGACTGTCGTCGCTCGATAGCCGCCCGATGTCGCCGGTATGGAACAGACGCTGGCCGGGAAAATTGGAGTCGGTGCCGAAATGCCTTGCCGTTTCGGACGACTGCCGCCAATAACCATCTGCCAGGAAAGCGCTGCGGATGACGAGTTCGCCCACACCTCCCGGTTCGACTGGCTGGCCATCTTCATCGATGACCAGAAGAGATTTGTCGGTGACCGGGCGCGGCGCCGGTACCGTACCTGCCGCAGGTGTCTCGCCTGGGGCCACCGATGCCACCGCGATGTGACCAGCTTCGGTGGAAGAGAAACGGTGGCGCAAGGCACAGGACGTGGTGAAGCGAAGGCGCCATTGCTCAACGTCCGAGGCAATGACCGTTTGGCCCGCAAGCGCCACGAGGCGTACCGACGGATGCAGGCCCGAGCCATCGAGCATCGACAGATACTTGCGAAACAGCATGACGGGCGGATGCAGCAGGGTGATGCGGCGCTCGTCGATCCACGCCTTCAGATCGGCGAGACCACGCGATGCCGCGTCATAGAGTTCCAGCGTGGCGCCGTTCAGAAGCGCTCCGAAGACGTCCGCTTCCGATGAGGCGAAACTGCAATATGTCAGAAGAGACTGACGGTCCGAGAAGGTTACCCCGTCATATCGGGCACAAAGCCAGGCCCGATGCAGTACGGTGCGATGGCTTTTCACCACGCCCTTCGGCCGCCCGGTGCTCCCGGAGGTATAGAAGATTGCGGCCGGGTCGCCTGGGTCGACCGGAACATGCAGCGCATCTGCGGAGTATCGCGCGTCGATGTCCTGGATCAGGCGAACCCGCCTTTGGTCATCGACAAGGTTAAACGCGGTCATTGCGTGAGACGCGCCGGCGAGCAGCAGATCCGGCGCAGCATCGTTGATGATGTCGCGCTGCGCTGCAAGCGGCATTCCAGGATGAACGCAAAGGAAGGCCTTTGCCGCCTTGAGCGTCGCCAGCGCACAGATCACCATGTCCGGCGAATGGTCGACAAGATAGGCGACGCATCCTTGCCCTGGCTGCGTGCGCTCAAGGATTGCGCGGGCCAGTTGATTGGAACGCCGGTCGACCTCGCCGTAAGTCCATTGTTGCCGCTCGCCGCCGATCGCCACGTGTGAGGCATGACTGCGGACAACTCTGTCGAAACGCGCCGGGATGGTCTCCTCCAGCTCGGCCCGGTCGAACGTCATCATGTGATCGTTCTGATTTGGCGCAAGATCGTGCAACTGATCAGCCATGACCCTCTGCAAGCCGGATTTCGGTCACGACATCCAGTTCAGCTTCGAGCTTTGCCTTGCGTCCATAGGCGATGAGCGCACTATAGGTGGATGAGCGCAACCACACACCTTCCTTCAGGCTCTGCCGGCGGGCGCGCAATTCCATTTCACCGGGGATCAGGATTTCGTTGGCGCCTTCGGCGCGTTCCCCGTTCCTGGTCTGCTCGATCAGGCGATCGACGCGCTCGATAAAGTCCCCAACCGGCATGAACCGCTCGGGGTCGAGTGCCATGAAGAAGTGGCCGTAGTCCGGTGCGTGGCGGCTGTCGTGCAGCGTGTCTCGCTGATGATCACGGCCGAAACCCGCGCCGCTGAGCACACCCGCAAGCACTTCCATCACCAGTGCCAGCCCATAGCCCTTGTATCCGCCGATCGGCACGCCAAGTCCTGCGGCGAGATCGCCGAGATCGGTAGAAGGACGCCCCGACCGGTCAAGAATCCACCCAGCTGGCAACGGACTGCCTTCCGCCACGGACAAGCCGATCTTGCCGCGCGGGGCGACGCTCATGGCGATGTCGAGAAGGATGGGGAAATGCCGTCCTGCCGGAATGCCTACACCAAGCGGATTGTTGCCAAATGTTGGCGTGACGCCGCCTGTCGGCGCCAGGATCAGCGGTCCGTTGGTTGTGCAGAGTCCGATGAAGTCGTGCTTCGTTGCTTGCCATACATAATGGCCGGCGGCGCCGAAATGGTTGGAGCGGCGGACGCCGACGATTCCGACGCCGTGCCTGCTCGCCTTTTCAATGGCAAGGTCCATTGCCACCATGCTCACCCACTGGCCCGGTCCGTTGTCGCCGTCAATCCGCGCGATGGTGGCGCTCTCGTGTTCGACCCGGATTTGCGGACGAGCTTTGATCTTGCCCGAAGCAATCCTTGAGGCATAACGCGGAATGCTGACCATGTCATGTGTCGGCTGTCCGCGCAGGCTTGCCTCAAGCTGCACTTCGGTGACAATCGCCGCACCCTCGGAACTCAGTCCGGCCCGTGTCAGCGCATCGCGGCCATAGGCGCGAAGGCTCTCGATCGTCACCAAAACTTTCGTGCCATTTTCGCTCGATACCGGTGCGGCGGCCACGATTGGCCCGATATCGTGCCGTGCCACGGCAACAGCGCGCGCCAGATCGGCAATCGTCTGGTGCCGGTAAAACTGACGCAGATCGACGATCAGGCCGGCCTTGCCGGCTTCGACAACGATATTGATGCTCAGGATGGAATTGCCACCCAGGTCGAAGAAGTTGTCGTGGAGCCCGATCTCATCGAGCCGCAACACCCTTTTCCAGATCTCCACCAAGATCATCTCGACGTCGGTAGGTGCTACCCCGTGCGGATCGACCCGGATCGAGGGATGCGCGACAACATTGGAACGAACCGACGGCTGCAGCTCTCTGGTGAGCAGAGCCCCCCGGTCGATCTTGCCGTTCGGGGTGCGGGGCAGGCGCTGCAGAATCACGATCCTTTGCGGCAGCATGTGTTCCGGAAGCTGCCGCTTCAGAAGCTCGCGCAGCCGTAGCGACAGGGCAAGCGTATCCGCATCACGCGGCTCGTTGGCCGCAACGAAGGCGACCAGGCGTTTTCGATCGCCGAGATCATCGTCCTCGCCAGCATCCTCCACAACACCGACGACACATTCGCGTACTTCAGGGTAAGCAAAGATCGCAGCCTCGATCTCGCCAGGTTCGATGCGGAAGCCACGAATTTTGACCTGTTCGTCGGCGCGGCCGAGAATTTCGAGCGTCCCGTCGGGCCGGTAGCGGGCGAGGTCGCCGGTTCGATGCAGCTCGCCCTTATGCGGGCTGAACGGATTGGGCCCGAAGTTGCAGACGGTCTGCTCCGAACGATCGAGGTAACCGAGTCCGATTCCTGCCCCGCCAATGTACAAGTGGCCTCCAATGCCGATCGGAACCGGATGGCCGGACGTGTCCAGCACGTACGCCTGCGTGTTGGCAATCGGCCGCCCGATTGGGACGATCCCCGCCACGCCGCCCTCCGCCGGAATGGGGTAGACCGTCACGATCCCCGTCGTTTCGGTCAGGCCGAACATGTTGATGAATTCTGTCGCGGGTTTGCAGAGCCGACGCCATTTTTCGACCAAGGCGCTGGGCAAGGGCTCGCTGGCTGAAAGCACGAGCCGCACATGATTGTCGAGCAAGGATATCCGCACGGATTGGTCGAGCGACGTCAGAACCTGCAGGCAGCTGGCCGAGAAGGATGGAACGAGGTCCAGCACCGAGACGCGCTGACGGCGCACCGTCTCGAACAGCAGATACGGATCGCGCAACTCCTCGGCCGATGCCATTGCCACGGCAGCGCCGCAGGAAAGCGGGACGGCAAACTGCCGTATCGAGGAGGAGAACGAGAATGAAGCGGTGTGCAGATAGATGTCGTCCGGACGGATAGCGAGTGCGCGGATCATCGCCTGCGCATAGTGGCCGACATTGGCCTGCGTGATCATAGCGCCCTTGGGTTTGCCGGTGGAGCCCGACGTATAGATCACATATGCAAGTGCATCGGGCGCGCAGAGGCCTATGGGATTGCGCGGATCCTCCTGCGCCACGGAAGCCCTGCAGGCATCCAGGCAGATCGTCCGGCCGGACTCCGCAAGATCGCCCGCAATCTGGAACGCGGCCGGGAACTTTGCCAGCAGCGACGTCTCTGTGACGAGCAGGCTCACGCCGGCATCATGCAGCATGAGGGCGATGCGCTCGGACGGATGTTCGGGGTCGACCGGCAGGAATGCGCCGCCGGCCTTCCACACTCCCAGCAGCACAGCCAGCATCTCGCCTGATCTTGGCAGGCAGATCGCGGTCAATGTCTCGCGGGCAACCCCACGGCTGCGAAAGTACCGCGCGAACCGGTTGGCCCGTTCATTGAGCTCGCGGTAGGTGAACTGCCGGTCCTTGCCCAACACCGCGGCGGCCTCGGGTGTTCGTTCCACCTGCGCCTCGAACAGCTGGACACAATCCTGACCAAGCAATCCTCCGACTTCGGTGCGGTTCCAGTCGACTTCGATCTGGCGGCGGTCGGCGTCGGGCAACAGGGGCAATTCCGACAGTCTTTGCCCGGGATCGGTTGCTATGCCTTCGAGCAAGGTCTGGAAATGCCGGGCCAGCCGGTCGATGGTGGCCGGCTCGTACAGATCGGCGTTAAATTGCCAGGTTGCGGACATCGCTTCCGGGCTTTCCGACAGGTACAAAGCGAGGTCGAACTTCGCCGTCGCCTTGTCGATGCTCAAAGGCTGTGCCGCGAGGCCCGGCGCGAGATCGAAGCAAGGTCCTGTCGCGTGGCCGGTCGCCGATCGTGCAGGCAAGCCTGGCAATTCCGGGACGTTCTGAAACGCGAACATCACCTGAAACAACGGCGTGTGGCCGGGATCGCGCCGAATCTTCAGCTGTTCCACGATGCGTTCGAGCGCAACATCCTGGTGTGCATAGGCATCGAGCGCCGTCGACCGGATGCGGCCGAGCAACGCCAGCAAGGGCGGGTCGCCGGCAAGCGATGTCCGCAGGACCAGCGTGTTGGCGAAAAACCCGATCAGCGGCTCCAGCTCCTTCCTCGGGCGGTTTGCGATCGGCACGCCGACGACGCAATCGTCCTGCCCGTTGTAGCGGAAGAGCAACGTCTTGAAGGCCGCCAGGAAGATCATGAACAGGGTCGCGTCCTGGCTTCGGCCGAGGACCTTCAAGCGATCCGTGGTTTGACGGTCGATCACGGCCTGCAGAGTTCCGCCGCGATAGGATTGAATGGCGGGGCGCGGGCGGTCCGTCGGAAGCGTGAAGGCTTGCGACAGTCCTTCGAGCCGGCGGACCCAGTAACCGGTCTGGCGCTCGAGTTCCCCGGCCTCGACGCCGCGCCACTGCCAGTCCGCGAAATCGCCATACTGGAGCGGCAAGTCTTCGAGCGGCGACGTCGTGTCGTGATGAAAGGCGTCGTAGAGTTGCTTCAGTTCGGCATGGATGACAGCGACCGACCAGCCGTCGGAAACGATATGGTGCATCGTCAGCAGCAGGAAGTGCTCGTCGAATGCCAGCCGGATCAGCCTGGCGCGAAAAAGCGGGCCCTGTGCCAGGTCGAACGGTTCCGCGACATCCTGGCTGGCAAGGCGCATTGCCTCGGCGGCGCGCACCTGCGCATTGTAGCCGGTCAGATCGATCACCATCAGCCTGGTTTCCTGAAATTCGGAAACCACCTGCACCGGTTCGCCCTCGCGCATGTGAAAGGTCGTGCGCAGGATGTCGTGACGCCGACGAATCTCATCGAGGGCCGCCGCCAGTGCGCGCTCGTCTAGCGTGCCTGTCAACCGCAGCGAGGCCGACATGTTGTAAGCGCCGCCGGCGCCCATTCCGTCGAGAAAATAGAGGCGCTGCTGGGCGGACGAGAGTGGTGCGGGCGTCGCCACTTGCCGCCGCGGGATGCGTGTCGTGCCGGGCTCAGATACCGGTCCATGCTCCAGCCGCACCGTGCCCTCGGCCACGAGATTGGCCATATGCTCGCCGATGCGTTCCGAAAGTCGCGCAACGGTGGGGCGTTCAAACATGCTGTCGATCGGCAATCTGACCTGAAATATATCCTGCAGCCTGGCGAGAACCTGCATGGCGATCAGCGAATGACCGCCGAGATCGAAGAAGTCGTCATGAATGCCGGGCGGTTCGGTCCCCAGCACTTCGGCAAACACCGCCGCCACCCGGCGCTCGGTGGCGGTTCGGGCAACCACCTTGCCGGTCCGTGGCGCATCGACTTGCGCGAGCTGTCGTTGCGGATCGAGCGTCAGGGCCAGATGCCTGCGATTGACCTTTCCGCCGGAATCGACAGGGATTGCCTCCACCACAATGATCTTCTGCGGCACCTTCGAGCGCGCCAGCCGTTCGGCTACGAAGCCGCGTATCTGCTGATCCGACACCAATTGCTCGTACCCTGGCTTGAGCACGACCGATGCGGCGACCACTTCGCCGAGCACCGGATGTGGAACGCCGAAGGCAGCCGCCTGCGCGATCGCGGGGTGTTGGAGCAGGACCTGCTCGACCAACAGCGGCGATATCTTTTCGCCGCCGCGATTGATGATGTCATTCAGGCGCCCGGTGACGAACAGATAGCCGTCGGCGTCGATATGGCCCATGTCACCCGTCCGCAGCCAGCCATCGATGAATGCGGCTTGGTTGGCGGCGGGGTCACCGTCGTAGCCCTGCATGACATTGGCGCCGCGAATGACCACCTCGCCATTTGCGCCGGGCGGCAGGAGACGCCCGGTTTCGTCCATGATGGCGATTTCCGGCCCCGCGGCTTTGCCCACGGAGCCTGGCTTGCGTTCGAACGGCGGAAGCCGGTTGCTCGCAATCTGCGGCGCTGCCTCGGTCATTCCGTAGGCCTCGACAAACGGCACGCCGAATATTTTTTCAGTCTCCGCGATCAGCTGAGGCGGCATTGGTGCCGAAGCCGAGCGAATGAAGCGCAGTCCACTTTGGCGAGGGTCATCCGGGCAGAGACGGATCTGATCGAGAATGGTGCGATGAATGGCGGGCGACGCCGAATACCAGGTCGGCCTGAACTCGCTGAGACAGCTGAAGAAGCTGTCGGCGGAAAAACCCTCCATACTGATGTAGGAGCCCCCAGATACCACTGACGATAAAAGGCTGCTTATGCCATGAATATGAAACAGTGGCATCACGCCCAGACACCGGTCGGTATGCCGGAGATCCACCGCCGAGCAGATGTTGTGCGCCGCAACGCAAAGGTTTCGATGTGTCAGCGAGACTAGCTTCGGCCGCGCCGACGTGCCCGACGTGAAAAGTAGCAGCGCGGCATCGTCTGGCGTGGCCCTGGGCTGGTCATCGCGACGTGCCCCGCTGGCGCCGGCTAACAAGAAGGGCCCGAGAGCCGCGTCGCGCGCCACATGCAGTCGCAGAATGCGCATGTTCAACGAAATCGCCACGGCGAGCACCGGCGATTGCCAGCCATCCGACACGATCAGCGCCTTGGGCTGCAGCGCGCTTAGTTGCGATTCAAGCTCGTCGGAGGGCCATGCGGGATTTAGGGGAGCGCAAGCCGCGTTGGCTGCGACCGCCACGATCACAGCAGCAGCTTCCGTGCACTCGGGCAGAAGAAGCGCTACGCGGTCGGCTGGTCCGATGCCTTCCAGCGCCAGCCATTCACCGATGTGGCGAATCTTGAGCGCCAACCCTTGATAGGTAAGAGGCGCGCGTCCCGCAGCCAGAAGGGCCACCGTTCGCGAATTCTGTCCCGCATGCCGATCCACATGGCCACGTATCGTGTCCATCAGATCATGCTCCAAGATCGGACGTTATTCAGCAACAGCACCGTTCAATCCAATGGAGCACCAGGCTCGGATCACTGAGTGCTTGCTGGCCGCGTGGCTGTCAAGGCGCAGAGAGAGCAAAACACGAGAACAATGTCCCATGGCTGCTGCCGAACCGGCCGTCGAAAGTATCGGCCGCCACAAAGCGGCTTGACGAAACGATCACGGCTTTCGCTACGTGTCTCTCCACGTCAAGTTCGACGCGAACATCCCGAAACGCCAAAAAGCGCCGGTTGAGCGGGAAATGCATTTTGTAGAAAGCTTCCTTTATGACGAACAGAAGCTTCGGGAGGTCGTAGCCCAGCCGCGCTTCGATCACCTCTCGCTCGTTCAGTTCCGAAGTGTGCGTCACCAGTTTCGCCAGCTCGCCGGAAAGCGAAGAATTTTCTTCGATGTCGATGCCGATGCCAAGATAATCGGCGGACAATCCGACTGCGACAGCGCATAGGCTTCTGGTGTGAGAGATTGAACCGACGACACCTGTCGGCCAGATCGGCGCTCGATCGGGCCCTATCGGAATCACGGTTTCAGGAATGCCTAGGCCCCGGAGGGCCTGCCTTGCATAAAGGCGTCCAGCCCGAAACTCACGCCGTCGCGCCGGTACAACATTGCCCAGATGTGCTTCCTCTTTGAGCGGCAGGTCCCGATCGGCTGGTTTGAAATCACCACCCTCGACGCCGATATCATCGGCCACCAACTCCCGAAAAGATGCCACGAACTGGGCGGCCGAACAGTCGCTGCGGATGTCCGACCCATCAGGCAATACCATTTCTTTGCCGGCCCAACCGCAGTCCTTTATGCTGTCTAGCCTTATACCAGAACGTCGACGCAAAGTCGCCAACGAGATTCATTTAGCAGAGGTCACCCGGCCGTTCGCTGCGCCATGGTGGGTCGGGACGAGAGCTCGGCTGGCGCAGCGACGTTAAGAATCTGGCGCGGAGCCGAATGGATGGCCAGTCGCAGCGGACGGCAATAGTTGCCGGGTAGTGCGTAATGAACCGGCCTTCAAAGCGGAAGCAGCTTTATATCGACATATCCACCTCCCGTCCGCTTGCGGCTGACTTTGTGCGATCGACTCGGCAGGGACAGCTTCTGGCGCAAACTCGCCTGTTTGCCTTGAGACCAGCAATGTCCGCTGCTGGCGCACGGACTGCACGGACGGGATCCGCAATCAAGCCCAGCCCGGCCTTCGCCGCTTGACGCGATGAGCGATCGGCGTAAGCTTAGTGCGTAACTAAACTATATATTCCATAAAACTGGAACGTGGAGGAGAACGGATGAAGCGCGTACTGCAAGTCGTCGCGTCGTTCGCCGCATTGCTGCCGGCGCTGGCATGGGCTGAACCGCAGAAGGGGGGAGTGATCGACGTTGCCACCGTCGGCGAGCCTCCGACATTGGATCCAATGGCATCGACCGCCGATCTGGTCGGCATCATCACCCAGCACATTTACGAGACGCTTTATACGTTCGACAACAAGTGGGGCATCACGCCGCTCCTGGCCGCCGACATGCCGACGATATCGCCGGACGGCCTGACTTACACGATCCCGCTAAGGACGGGCGTCAAGTTCCACGACGGTTCGGATATGACATCGGCCGATGTCATGGCCTCGCTGAAACGCTGGATGAAGGTGGCGACGCGCGGCAAGCAGGCGGCGGACGTCATAAGCTCACTCGACGCCCTCGATGAGAAGACGGTCAAGATTACACTGAAGAAAGCCTACGCGCCCCTGCTGTCGCTGCTGTCGTTGAACAATGCGGCGGCCATCATCATCCCCTCTGAGAATGCCGACGAAGATCCGCTGACAAAGTTCATCGGAACCGGGCCTTACATGCTCAAGGACCGTAAGCCGGATCAGTTCATCCAACTCGCCCGCTTCGATGGCTACAGGTCCCGCGACGGAGAGCCGGATGGCTATGGTGGGGCGAGGAAACAATATCTGGACGAAATTCGCTTCGTGCCGGTTCCCGATCCCAATACGCGCGTCGAGGGCGCCGTCGCCGGCCAGTTCGCCTATGCCGATTCTCTTCCTGTCGAATCCTACGACAAGATTTCCGGCGGCAAGACAAAGCCGCTTATCCTGAAGCCGTTCGGCTGGCCCGTGTTCGTGATGAACACCAAACAGGGGCTGAATTCCGACATCCGTATCCGCAAGGCCATCCAGGCAGCGCTGGCGCCTGAGGATATGCTGCTCGCCGCCTTCGGGTCCAAGGATTTCTATGCAGTCGATGGTGCCATGTATCCGGAAGGCTTCGCCTGGCATTCGAACACAGGTACCGAGGCCTACAAGCCCGAGGGCGACACCGAGAAAGCCGCCGCACTGCTCAAGGACGCTGGTTATGACGGCAAGCCGCTGCGCATCCTGACCAGCCGCCAGTACGAATTCCACTACAAGATGGCACAAGTGGCTCAGGCCTATCTGGAGCAGGCCGGCTTCAAGGTCGAGCTCGATGTCGTCGAATGGGCGACACTGACCAAGAACCGCACCGATCCGGCGCTGTGGGACATCTACATCACCCACAGTCCGTTTCTCGCCGAACCGTCGCTCAACGGCTTCATGTCCGACAACACGCCGGGCTGGTGGTCGAGCGATGCCAAGCACAAGGTGCTCGATGCCTTCAACTCCGAGACCGACCCGGCCAAGCGCGCCAAGCTCTACGAAGACGTGCAGAAGGTGATCTACGACGAAGCGGCGGTTTACAAGGTCGGCGATTTCAACGCGCTCGCCGCCGAGGCGCCGAACCTCAAGGGCGTCACGCCGGCGCCCTGGCCCTATTTCTGGAACGCTTACCTCGAAGGCAAATAGCCAATCCCCTGCCTTCCCGCTCCGTCGCGGGAAGGCAGCCTGGCATGATCCGGGAGGCGCCGCGGTCCGGCGGCCCTTCCCGCAAAACCGGCCCCGGAGATATCAACGCGGATGCTGCGCTCGGTTCTCAAAAGGCTCCTTGGCATGATCGTGGTGATGGCGCTGGTTGCCACCATCGTCTTCGTCATCGTGCGGGTGACGCCGGGCGACCCTGCCGCTGTCATGCTCGGTCCCGACGCTACGGCCGCCGACATCGCTACCCTCCGCACCAAACTGGGACTTGATG
Organism: Mesorhizobium sp. CA10; assembly: GCF_020165285.1. Classification (NCBI taxonomy): domain Bacteria; kingdom Pseudomonadati; phylum Pseudomonadota; class Alphaproteobacteria; order Hyphomicrobiales; family Phyllobacteriaceae; genus Mesorhizobium; species Mesorhizobium sp. CA10. Next base: position 17,334 of record NZ_JAIUHV010000019.1, on the reverse strand, counting down.
GTTCAATCCCGCAACAGTTCTTGCACTACCTCGCCGGGGTTATGCAGGGAGATTTCGGCCAGTCAATCTTCCTCAACGAGCCGGTCACCACGGCACTCCTCCAGCGCGCCGAACCAACTTTCTTTCTGACCGTGTTCTCGCTCATGATCGCGACTGTGATCGCCCTGCCCGTCGGCATCCTATCCGCCTACAGGCGCGGCTCGCTTTTCGACCAGGCGGCCACCACGATCGCCATGTTCGCGGCCAGCGTGCCGAGCTTCTGGCTCGGCCTGCTGTTCATCCAGTTCTTTGCCGTCAGGCTCGGCTGGTTCGACACGTCGGGATATGGCGGACCCGGCGCCTCGTTCGGCGATCGCATCGCTCATCTCGTGCTGCCGGCGCTGGCGCTCGGCCTTGTCAGCTCGGCCTTGATCACGCGCTTCACGCGCGCCTCGATGCTAGACGTCCTCAACGACGATTACGTCCGCACCGCGCGCTCCAAGGGCATGAGCGAGTGGCGCGTGGTGCTCAAACACGCCCTCAAGAATGCGCTTATCCCTATCCTCACCGTGATCGGCCTGACGGCGGCGCTGCTGATTTCCGGCGCCGTCGTCACCGAGACCGTGTTCGGCCTGCCGGGGGTCGGTAGCCTCGTCGTCTCGGCGGTGCTGCGGCGCGACTATCCGGTCATCCAGGGCGCGCTGCTGGTCATCGCCGGCCTCTACGTGCTGGTCAATTTCGTCATCGACATGCTCTACATCCTCATCGATCCGCGGGTGCGCTACTGATGGCCGCCATCGCAACCCCGCTGCACCAGGAGCCCAACCTTCTGTCACGGTTGCTCGGCCGCCCGACGGCGGCGGTGGGGCTGGCCCTGCTCGTCGTCATCGCATTGGCGGCGATCCTGGCGCCGATCATCGCGCCCTATGCGCCGACCAAGCTTTCGATCGCCAGCCGGCTGCATCCGCCAAGCCTCGAGCATCTGTTCGGCACCGACGATCTCGGCCGCGACGTGTTCACGCGCATGCTCTATGCCGCGCGCACCTCCCTCTCCGTCGGCTTCTCAGTCGTCGTCTTTTCATCAGCGATCGGCATTGTGCTTGGGCTGACGGCCGGCTTCTTCAGGAAGCTCGACACGCCGGTTTCGCGGCTGGTCGACGCCATGATGGCGTTTCCCGATATTCTGCTTGCCATCGCCCTGGTGGCGGCACTCGGCGCCACGGCAGTCAACGTCGTCGTCGCGCTCGGCATCGTCTACGCGCCGAGGCTGGCGCGGGTTGTGCGCGCCTCGACGCTGGTGATCCGCGAATTGCCCTATGTCGAAGCGGCGCGCGCGCTCGGCGTGCCGACGCCCGTCATCCTGGTGCGTCACGTGCTGCGCAACGTCGCCTCCCCCATCCTGGTGCAGGGAACCTTCATCTTCGCCAACGCCATCCTGGCCGAAGCCGGGCTATCGTTTCTCGGTGTCGGCATCTCTCCCGACATCCCGACCTGGGGCACGATGATTGCGGTCGGCCGTCAGTACATGGACCAGGCCGGCTGGATCATGATGTTCCCCGGCGCTGCCATCGTCATCACCGTGCTGGCCCTGCAACTGGTCGGCGACGGCTTGCGCGACCTTCTCGACCCCCGTCTGGCAAAGGACATCTGATGTTCGGCAACCGTTTTCCCGAAATGAAGCAGCCGCTGCTGATCAGGGGCGCCAGGCCCGTGGCGTTCGGCGATCGTTTCGGTCCCGCCATCGACGTGCTCATCGACAAGGACGGACGCATCGCGGAGATCGGCTCGATGATTGGCGCGGGCGACGACGTCAAGGTGGTGGAGGCGAACGGCGCCTTCCTGTCGCCCGGCTGGACCGATCTGCATGTCCATGTCTGGTATGGCGGCACCGATATCTCCATTCGACCCCAGCAATGTGGTGCCGCGCGCGGCGTCACCACCATGGTTGACGCAGGCTCTGCCGGCGAGGCGAATTTCCACGGCTTTCGCGAATTCATCGTTGAGCCGGCACAGGAGAACATCTACGCATTCTTGAACATCGGCTCGATTGGGCTCGTTGCCTGCAACCGAGTGAGCGAGCTGATCGACATGCGCTCCATCGACATCGATCGAACCATCGCCACCATTGAAGCCAACCGCGACGTCATCGTCGGGTTGAAGGTGCGGGCAAGCCACGTCATCACCGGCGGCTGGGATCTGACGCCGGTCAAGCTGGCGAAGAAGCTCGGCCGCATCGTCAAGCTGCCGGTGATGGTGCATGTCGGAGAGCCGCCGCCGCTCTATGACGACATTCTCGGCCTGCTTAGCGAGAGCGACATCGTTACCCATTGCTTCAACGGCAAGGCCGGCGGCTCGATCCTCGAGGACGACGATCTCTACCGTCTGGCCGAGGACGCGGCGTCGCGCGGCATCGTGCTTGATGTCGGCCATGGCGGGGCATCCTTCTCGTTTGATGTCGCCAAGGCCGCTCTGGAACGCGGCCTGCCGCCGAAGACGATCTCGACCGATCTGCACAACCGCTCGCTCGACGGTTCCGTGTGGGACATGGCGACGACCATGTCGAAGCTTCTGTCGCTGGGCATGGCGTTCGAGGACGTGGTGATAGCGTCGACTGTGGCACCACGCCGGGCCATCCGACTGCCAGCCGACAGCTTGCTGGAAAAGGGCAAGCCGGCGGAATTCACATTGTTCGAACTGGTCGATGCCGAACTGACGGTGAAAGACTCCCAGGGTGCGACGAGCGTGCTCAACCAGTTGTTCGAACCGCGCTACGCGATCCTGGGAGCGAATGCCATAGAAGCCCACCGGCACGTGCCATCGGCGCATGCCGGCGACGGCGCTTGTCCTCATTGCGGATGGAAAGCTTGAGCGAGGCGCTGGCCCAGAACACGATCCTGTCGGTCCAGGACCTCAAGGCCTGGTTCGTGACCCGGCGCGTCACCGCCAAGGCGGTCGACGGCGTCACCTTCGAGCTGAAGCGCGGCGAGACGCTGGCCGTGGTCGGCGAATCCGGTTCGGGAAAATCGGTCACCAGCTTGTCGATCATGGGGCTGCTGTCGAAGCCGGGCCGTATTGCCGGCGGCAAAATCCTGTTTCGCAACCGGGCCGGCAAAGTCGACGATCTCGCAAGCTTCGCCGCGAAGGATTTCCGCCGCATCCGCGGCAAGGAGGTCGCGATGATCTTCCAGGAGCCGATGACCAGCCTCAACCCGCTCTATAGCGTCGGCGACCAGATCGGCGAGATGATCGCGCTGCATGAACCGGTCGGCCGGCAGGAAGCGCGCAAGCGGGTGCTGGAGATGCTGCGGCATGTGGAAATTCCCGATGCCGCATCGCGTCTCGATGATTATCCGCATCAGATGTCAGGAGGCATGCGCCAGCGCGTGATGATTGCGATGGCGCTTGCCTGCAATCCTTCGCTGCTGATTGCCGATGAGCCGACGACGGCGCTCGACGTGACGATCCAGGCTCAAATTCTTGATCTCTTGCGACGGCTACAGCAGCAGTTCGGCATGTCGATCCTGTTCATCACTCACAATCTCGGTGTCGTCGCCGAGATCGCGCACAATGTCGTTGTCATGTATGCCGGCCGCGTCGTCGAGCAGGCGCCCGTCAACGATCTGTTCGCGCATCAGCGCCATCCCTATACGCGCGGCCTGCTTGCCTGCACTCCCAATGCGCCGCGCGACGTCGATGCGGCCGGCGAGCGCAAAATACTCTATTCCATTCCCGGCAGCGTGCCGGCGATCACCGCCCTGCCGCCCGGCTGCGCCTTCGAGCCGCGCTGCGATTACGCAATCGCCCCGTGCCGGGCCGCCCCGCCACCGTTGATGCCGGCGGGCTCGGCAGGGTTCTCCCGCTGCATCCGGAGCGCCGAACTATGATTGCCGACGCTGAAACCAACGACACGACACAAGCAGCCCCCCTGCTCAGCGTCCAGGCACTGACAAAGCGGTTTCCCGCGCGCAACGGCCGTGTCGTGCACGCCGTGGAGGACGTCAGTTTCGAGGTCAAGCGCGGCTCGACGGTCGGTCTGGTCGGTGAATCCGGATCCGGCAAGACCACCGCCGGTCGCGCCATTTTGCGTCTGATCGAGCCGACCAGCGGCAAAGCCCTGTTCAATGGCGTCGATCTCTTCTCGCTGTCGGCACGCGAGATGCGCGCCTATCGGCAAAAGCTGCAGATCGTCTTTCAGGACCCTTTCTCCAGCCTCAATCCGCGCCTGCGTGTCAGCGCGATACTCGGCGAAGCTCTCGACGCGCGCGGCTATTTGCGTGGCAAGGCCCGGCAGGACCGCATTGCCGAGCTTCTTGCTCTTGTCGGCCTCTCACCCGATCATGCCTCTCGCTACCCGCATGAATTTTCAGGTGGCCAGCGCCAACGGATCGGCATTGCCCGGGCACTTGCGGTGGAACCAGAATTCATTGTTGCCGACGAGCCGGTTTCGGCGCTCGACGTCTCGGTGCAGGCTCAGGTGCTCAACCTGATTGGCGATCTGCAAAAGCGGCTTGGTCTGACGCTGCTGTTCATCGCGCATGACCTGTCGGTGGTTGAATATTTGTGCGACGAAGTCGTCGTCATGTATCTCGGCCGGGTGATGGAGCGTGGTCCAAGCAGGCTGGTCTATGCGGCGCCACGGCATCCCTACACCAGGGCGTTACTGGCAACCGCACCGGTGCCGGATCCAACGCGCATGCGCGTTCGGGTCCCGCTCCTGGGCGATATTCCCAGCCCGATTGATCCGCCATCGGGCTGTGTCTTTCGCACTCGCTGTCCGGAAGCGATCGAAGCCTGCGCCGCGGCAATCCCGCCGGTTTCGCCCATCGGCGGCGGACATCATGTGGCCTGCATTCGCCACGACCAAAGAAATGACTGACTGGAGTTCGCTTACATGACTTTTTCCGAGCCGATGAAGCGATCGGAAAACTCGCCCAATGACCGCCTGAAGGCGCTGGGCATCACCCTGCCCCAGGCACCGCCTCCAATCGCCAATTTTGTCACCCACGTTCAGGAAGGCAAGCTTCTGTTCCTGTCCGGTCAGGGGCCGACCGAGGCTGACGGCATGCAGCACACCGGCAAGGTCGGCGGCAACGTGACGGTGGAGCAGGCCTATGCACATGCACGGCTGACCGGCATCAACCTGCTTGCCGTGATGCGATCCGCGCTCCACGACTTGAGCCGTGTGCGGCGTGTGGTGAAACTGCTCGGCATGGTCAATGCCGTGCCCGATTTCGCCGACCATCCTGCCGTCATCAACGGCTGCTCGGATCTGTTCATCGACGTCTTCGGTCCGGCCGGAATTCACGCGCGCTCGGCCGTCGGGCACGGTTCGCTGCCTGGCCAAATCACCGTCGAGATCGAAGCCATCATCGCCATCGATTGAGTTCCCACTAAGGAGCACCACCGCCATGCCGATTGAGGACATTCGTCGCCGCCTTGGCTTGAGACCGGTCATCAATGTTTCCGGCACGATGACTGGGCTCGGCGCCTCCATCGTGGTGCCGGATGCCGTCGAAGCAGTGGCGGCGATCCTGACCGAATTCGTCGAAATGAGTGACTTACAACGTCGCGCCAGCGCCGCGATCGCCGACCTGACCGGCGCCGAAGCCGGCTTTGTCACGGCGTCCTGCTCGGCGGCGATCAGCCTGGCGGTGGCAGCCTGCATGACCGGACCTGATCTGGTCGCGATCGAACGCCTGCCCGACACGGCCGGGCTGAAGGATGAGGTGGTCATCCAGTCCGGCCATATGGTGAGCTACGGCGCGCCCATCGAGCAGGCGATCCGCATTGCCGGAGCCAAGGTCGTGCCGGTCGGCCAGGCCACAAGTGCCGCGGCCTATCAACTCGCCGGCGCCCTTACCGAAAACACAGCGGCCGCCGTCTATGTCGTGTCACACCACGTGGTGGGCTACGCGCAAATCCCCTTGAAGATTTTCGCCGAAGTGGCTCATGCGCGCAACGTACCGGTGATCGTCGATGCGGCATCGGAATACGACCTCAAGGGCTTTCTGGCCGATGGAGCCGACATGGTTCTTTATTCCGGTCACAAGTTTCTCGGCGGCCCGACCTCGGGCATCGTTGCCGGATCCAAGGCAAGGGTGCGCGACGTCTATCTGCAAAATCGCGGCATTGGCCGCGGCATGAAGGTGGGCAAGGAAGGCATCGTCGGCGCTGTGGCGGCACTTGAGGCATGGAAAACACGTGACCATGATGGCATCCGCGCCCGCGAACGCAAGGCGCTCGACTGTTGGGTCGAGGCGCTCGATGGCCGACCGGGTATAATCGCCGAGATCGCCCCGGATCCGACCAAAAATCCGCTCGATCGCCTGAAAGTTTCGGTCAACCCTGCTGAAGCCCGCATTGCCGCCTGGGATCTGGCCGACCGCCTGGCTGCCGGCGACCCTCCGGTCGTCGTGCGCGACCATGAGGTCGAGCACGGCTATTTCTTCCTCGACCCCTGCAATCTGCATCCGGGTGAGGAGCTTGTCGTGGCAAAGCGGCTGGCCGTGGAACTGGATCAGGCGCGCACGTCGAACCTAATGGCCGCCACGTCCTTTGAGGAGCGCCTGCGCGCACGGGAAGCGGCAATCCTGAAATGGCCGGATTGATCATATCAGGTATCGCAAACAGCCATCCCGTTCTACACTCGCCTTGAGAAAGATGTCCGAACCAATGACCAGGATAGTGGCCCAAATCGAAGCGGCGCCAATTGCGGCGCCTGAGCCGCGCCGCTCGCGCACCAGCGGCATCGACCGGGCGCTGCAGATCCTCGATTATCTGCAGAAGGTGGAGCGACCGGCGACCGCCTACGAGATCGCCCGCGACATAGGCGCGCCGCTGTCGACTATCTATGTGATCGTTGACGACCTTGTGGAGAAGGAGTTGCTTGACCGGCAGGACAACGGCCTCCTGTGGCTCGGGCCTCGCCTCTACCACTATGGTTTGACCTATGCCCGCACCCTTGATCTTCTCAACGTCGCGATCCAGGAGATGCACGAGCTCGCCCTAAGCTCGGGCGAGACTATCCAGATTTGCGGGCGCGATGGCGATCACATGGTGGTGCTCGCCATGAAGGAGGGCAAGGACCACTTCCAGGTGACCTCACGCGTAGGCACTCGCAGCCCCCTTAACTGGACCGCCTCCGGCCGCATGCTGGTCGGCCACTTGCCGGAAGAGGAACGCCGCGCCATTTTTGCACGCTCCGCAACGGCTTCCCCGACCGGCCGAGCCGAAACGGATGAGAAGGTGCTGGCGAGCACGGCCGCCGCGGCCCTCGAACAACGCCTCTCGATCCAGGCCGGTGAATCCGACTTCTCTGTGGCCTGCATCGCCGCCCCCATATGCGACGGCGAGGGGGCTTGCAGGGCGACGATCTCTATCGTGGTTCCCGATATCAAGCTGAAACAGAAGAACCCGGATCTGATCCATCTGGTCAAAGCTAGCGCCAGGCGTATCGAATCCCGGTTGGGCTGGCGCAGTGTAAGGTGACTAACAACGGCGACCGATCGGCATCCCTCCGTCATTACTGGCAACCGCGCCTCGACCTGGACTAGCTAGACGCCAAGATAGCGCTGCAGCCGGCGGCGCCGAGCACTGGGCCGTCGTCGCTTCGCTGATCGAGACCTGCAAGCCGAACGACGTCGAGCCGCTCGGGCTACCTCGCCGAAGTGCTCGCCCGGATCGTCCACCCAAACAGCCAGATCGACGATCTCCTACCCTGGGCCTACATGGCCAATCAGAAGGTTAAGGCCGCAGCCTGAGAAAACAGCTTACTTTCGAGTGATCAATGGTGCTGGCGGCCGACACTCGCGAGAACTACGAGCGATGGCTCAGAGAAGAACCCGATCCTGCCAATCTCCTGAAGATGTTCGCCAGACTCCCTTGATCTTGCCGCGGATGCGTTGATTCATCTATGAACGTTTTCGGTCCATGGTCTTCGTGGGGCGGATTTTGATTTATACCAGCATGTTCAGGGGCGGCCTTCTCGCTATGGCAATGACTATTGCTGGAGCGTCTGTCGGTTTAGGTGATGATCAAGCGCCAAATTATGGCACTTTCGTCACCAAGATGTCGGTGTTCGCAGGCAAGGTGATGTCAGAACACACTCTCTCACCTGCCGATCTGACGGAGATGGATGAACTGGAGCAGAAGGCTAAATCGACACTTAGTCCATCTGAGTTCGACCAGGTGCACAGGACCGCTGCTTCGATAAAAGCGTTTGCAGCCAGACTTAAGGCTGGAACAGCCTCAGTCGCCCCGCCTACGAGCTCTCAGGCCAGCAAGGAGCTATTGCTGCTTGATGTGATCTACGCGACAGCGGATTACTGCTATCGCCATAATGATCTCTCTTTCAGTGAGACTGATGTCGAGAATATGCGGAAAGCGGTGAAGGCGATTTCTAACAAGTCAGACTTGGATCAGGCTGCCAAGGATCAAAATTGGCAGTATGGTCAGTACGGGCTGAATCTGGCTTTTAGCCAGCGGACATCCGAAGTCTGTGCGGCGGCTAGGACTCAAGCAGCATTGCTGCTTCCTCAGGCGATCAATCCAGACAAGAACCCGTTCTAAGGTTCAGGTCACGCATCGCACCTGATCCAACTGTACGCCGCCCACGCGTGAGCGGCACATCACTTATTATAGACGCGCTCCAGCGGCCATCGGGCTTCGATGTTTCTTGTGGCACAGAGGCGGTTCGGGGGCGGAGGCCGTGAAACTTCAAGAATGGACGTCCAGTTTGGCCCGGATGATCGTCATCTGAACGTTTTCAGGAAGCGGCGCGCAAACTCTCGATATCCCTTACGATTTGACGATCTCCGTCACGCAGTGGACGTAGTCCATGCGGTGACCTTCGGGAGCGTGCGCGACGTCGGCTTCGTACGCGCCGTAAAGATCGTCGACGATTGCGGCACGGTCATTGGCTGGACGCGAGGGATCGAGCGCGTTCGCAAAAACGGTTTCCGACCAGGAGCGGAGCGTCGGCACATAGGCCCTGGCAAAGTCCTGCGCGTTGCCATGGACCCGGAAGGCCTCGGCATAGGGGCACGGCGTCACCATGGTGAAGATGTTTTCCAGCCTCAGCCCGGCCAGCGACACCGGCGAAACAGGATCGCGAAAGGGCGCGGCGAACTCATCCGGCGTCTTGTAGAACTGCTGGAATGTCGCGTTGACATATTCCGTCTCGCTGATCCGTCCCGCCGCAAGCAGATCGCGCCAATGGCGCGCGAAGCTGTCGAACATGTCGACCCCTGTCGTATGCCCGAGATAGCGCCCTTCCTCGTCGACGCAGAAATTGGCCAGCGCCAGCCGGCCGCCGGGCCTCAGCTCACGGGCCCTTGCCAACAGGATCGTCTCCCAGTCGCGCAGCCCCTGGGCGCGAAACTGCGCCCGCTCGGCCTCGGTCGCGCCGACCGCCTGGACATGGTCGGCGATCATGCAGGGCCGCTTGCTGATCCAGTGCATCGCCGTGGCGGAAAAGCCGAACGAGAGAGAATTGTCCGGCAGGATCTGGCGGTAGAAGCTGGTGCCGCTGCCGAAGATGTAAAGGCCGGGCGTCTCGGCCAGCGGAACCTCGGCGGAGGTTCCCAAAAGTCCCTGGCTCAGCCGGAACAGGGTCGAGAAGTCATTATGGGGCAGGTCGGTGTAGGTGATCGATATCGCCCGGTCCGGTTCCCTCTCCCGAACCGCGGAGACCAGCCGCCGCATCATGTCCATCGAGGTGCCACCGTCCGCCGCGCCGAAATCGGCGACGGAGAATGGCTGGCCGTCGGCCAGCCGAGGCATCCTGGCGACCCCCTTGACGACGAGATCGCCGACCTTGTCAATGACGTATTTGGCGCCGACAGTGTTGGCCGAGTAGTAGCCCGCCCCACGCATGGCGATCTTCTGGCCGTCGGCTGCGCTCATTTTTTTCTCCCCTTTTTATTCATCGTCCACCCGGCCGCCGCCCGCGCCGCGCATGCGCGATCGCTCGCTTTCCGGCACATAGGTTCTGACAGCGAAGGAATTGAGCGCCGCAAGTGTCTGCTCGTCGATCGCGCCGCGCCGGCCTGTGGCCGGCTGCTCGATTTCGGCGCGATGCTCGATGACGACATCGGCGCGCTTCGCCAGCCCCGCAGGTCGCGCGACGCGCATGGCCGAGCGGCGCAGCATGGCGTCGAGCCAGACCGGCAGACCGACACCAATGATCGCCAGCGGCAGCGCGCTCCCCGGAAGCGGAGCGTCGAGCAGCAAAGCCGCTGTTCGGATCGGACAAAGCGGCGTTTGGGCTGGCTTGTCGGCCTCGCCTTTTCGCCAGCGCGCTGCGCGAGCAGGATCGGGCGCCGTGAGGGATTGCGCGTTTTCGGCAAGGCTCAGCATGGCCATGCCCCAATTGTCGTCCTCAACGGCGATCCGGCGCGCGGCGCGGCCGATATCCTCCGCCAGTCCCCATGAAAATCCGACGCCCCGCGCCGCCTTGGCGCTCAGCGTTTCCACCTCGTTGAGCGACAGGTCGATCACGAGGCTTCTCCTGCCTGCGTGGCGACATCCTCGATCAGCGGCTCGCCGCTGAACAGCGCGATCCGCAGCCAGCGGTCAGACCGTGGATCGAAGCTGCGCGCGCCGAAAAAAGCGAGCTTGGCACGCAATATGTCGACGGGCCGCAATTCGGCGCCGATCAGATTGTCGTGGATCTCGGCATAGGGGAATTTCGCGACGATCTGGGCGCGCCGCACCGCATGGCGCCATTCAGGCCGGCGCAGCAGGAAGTCCGCGACACTGGCCGAGGCCGGCTCCTGCGCCAACGCGGCCGCCAGGCTGAGGGCATCGCGGGCGGTGGCCAAAGGTTGTTCTAACTCGGCGCCGTCCTCCTCGAACCGCTCGCCGAGCCGGGGCTCGAGCTTCTCCGCCGATACATACCAGAAGCGCGCATTGGCAGCCGGCTGAGCAAAGTCGATTGCTCTCGCCCATGAATAGCAGTCGAGAAGCGCCTGGCGCAGCGAGCCACAGTCCATGCCGCCGTCGATGGCATGGCCGGGCGTCTCGTCGGCTTTCATCGTGTCGCCGAGTTCGTCGACCAGCGCCCCGTGCGGCTCGAGGATCAGGGAGACGCAGGCCTCCTGCCCTTCCAGGGAGAAGTGCTCTTCGGCGAAGCGGTAGAGCGCATCCCAGGGCTGCGGTTTCGCCAGAAGGCGGTCGAGGTTTTCGGACAGCCGATCGAGATCGGCGGCCAAGGATCGGGTCGCGGCGGCCTGTCGGTCATCGTCGCTGTGCCAGCGGGCGACGCGTTGGGCCAGATCGGCGAGCGCCTGTGCAGAGATTTTCCGTTCCGCCTCGCCTGCCTGCGGCTCGGCGCGCACCCGCGCCAGCGCGGTTTCGCGGGCGAAGAACCAGCTATGCGTCAGCAGCGGGTGGCGCACGAGGAAGGGCGCCATGCCGAGTCCCGTCGCGTTACCCACGCCGAGCGCCCGGCGCAACTGCGGCGCCAGCCTCGCCGCGCCGGCCGGGTTGCGGCGACGGGCGATATGGTCGACAAGGTCGAGCATGAAGGATCGGATCAGCCAGACGGTGAGCATCTCGGCCTGGAAGGATCCTGCAAGCTCCGGGCGCGCGGCGATCTCGTCGCGGTCGGCGATGCCGAACTTGCCGTTGCCGTAAACGGCCGTGGTGCGCAGCAGATAGCCGACGCCGAGAAGTTGCTCCTCGTCCGGCTGTTGTCCCCGCGCCAGCGCCGACGCCACGTCCTCGAACAGCCGCACGCTCTTGTTCGCGCGCGCCAGCACCAGCTCGCTTCTGGTGTAGCGGCCCGCCTCCTGCAGCGGCGCATTTGCCTCCAGCCGCGCGATCTCGGCGGCGTCCGGCAATCCGTCGTAAAGCACGTAGCTGGTATCCCAGGCCTGCGCGATCACCCGGTCGGACCGCTTTTCGTCATTGAGCGGGGTCGAGAAGGCGATCAGGCTATAGGTCCGTGCCGGCGTCTCGACCGCATAGACGGCACGCCCGAACCCGTTGTCGTTGAGGTCGAACAGATGCTTGCGGACACGCCATTTCTCCCCGGAGGCGCGGCGGATCAGCTGGCGCAGGAAACTGAGCCGCGTCGGATGCGCCGCGCCCAGCCGCTTAAGGCGCATGACGACCTCCGGCGGGCGCAGCGCGATCGCCGTCATGCGGTGGTCCCGGCCAGCTTCTCGAGCGTAGCGAGCGCTTCGGCGGCCACCGCGATGCCTTCAGTTGCGTTCCGCTCTCGCGCGTCAAAGCGCCTCGTGCCCGGAAGCCTCGCTTCACCGACAAAGGCGCCGGTGACGGCTTCCAGATTCCCCGCGAATGCCCCGGCCGAGGTCGCATCGGGCGAGATTGCCAGGAAGAACTGCCCGGTTCCCGGCGGGCCACCGGCCGTGCCGGAGAAGGGGCTGGCGACAAGCCCGGGATTGGCTCCCGTCAGGCATGCGGCGAAGATCTCCACCAAGAGCGCCGAGCCGACGCCCTTATAGCCGCCCGCCGGCACCATCGTGCCCTTCAACGCTTCGCCGGCATCGGTGGTCGTCTCGCCGCTTGCGTCGAAAGCCCAGCCGGGTGGGATCGGCTCGCCGGCGCGGGCGCGCTTCATGACCTCGCTCTTGGCGACGACGCTGGCGCTCTGGTCGATGACGAAGCGCGCGCCGCCCTGCCCGTCCGGGACGGCCAGCGACCAGGGATTGGTGCCCAGCGCCGCCTTGCGGCCGCCCCAGGGCGCGATCGAGGCCGGCGCATTGGTGAAGCCTAGCCCGACCAAGCCGGCTTGGGCGATCCGCTCGGTGTGATAGCCGAGCGCGCCGCAATTATAGGAGTTGCGGATGGCGAGCGCCGCCACGCCCTGCGTGCGTGCCGCCTCGATGAGCGCCGTCAGGCCGAGGGCGATGGCCGCATGCGCAAAGCCGTTGGCGGCGTCGACCGCGACGACCGCCGGAGCCGGCCGCGTCAGGCGCGGCTCGGCCTGCCCCAGCACCTTGCCGCAGGTCAGATGCTCGCAATAGGTCGACAGATACATCAAGCCGTGCGACTTCAACCCGTCGCGTTCCGCCGCCGCGATGCCCGCGGCCAAGGTCTCGGCCTGCCGCTCGCTTGCGCCGTGCCGCATCAGCGCAGCGCGCGCGAGCGTTTCGATGCGGGCTTGGGTCAGGCGTGTCATCCCCTCACCCACCGATCATGCCGCCGCATAGCCGAACTCCCCTTCGCTCGCCCGCGTCTGCAGGCGGATGCATTCGATGAAGCGCAGCGACGCCGGCTGCAGGTTACGACCCTCCTTGGCGATCCAGCCGACGGTGCGGCTCGAACGCGAATCGGCAAGCGGCACGAAGCGCACGTCGTGGCTCGATTTCCAGCGGCAGAGCCGGGGCAGGATGGTGACTCCGAGCCCGGCCTCCACCATCGCCAGATTGGAGCTCACATTGGTCGCGGTGAGCTTGGAGCCTGCGGCGAGCGCTTCGGTCTCGGCAAGCCCCAGTGCCGCGGCCGCGCCATTGCGGATGAAGCTCTCGCCGTCGAGCTCAGCCCATTTCAACGGGCGCTTCGATCTTGCCAGGGGATGGTCGGCCGGGCAGACGAAATCGAGCGGCTCATGGAACAGCGGCTCGAAGCTAAGCTGCGTCCGCCTGCCGGCGAGCACGCAGAGGCCCACCTCCACCATGCCATTCTCGACCGCCTCGACGATGGCGCTGGAATCGTTGTCGCGGACGTGGATGTCGAACCGGCTGCCTTCGGCGCGAAGCTTGGCGATCGCGCGCGGCAGCAAGGTCACCGCGACCGAAGGCACGCTGGCCACGTCGCAGCGCCCCTGCCGGTCCGCCGCGTAGCTGGTCATCGCCAGGCAGGCGCGATCGTAATGCGCGATCATGGCGCGCGCCTCGTCGAGCACGATACGGCCGACCGGCGAAAGCGCGCCCTTGCGCTCGCTTTCGAACAGCGGCGCGCCGATATCGTCCTCCAGTTGCTTCAGGGTCATCGACACGGCGGACGGCGTGCGGCCGATCTGGTCGGCGGCGGCGCGCACGCCGCCCGTCTCGCAGACCGCGACGAAGCTGCGCATGCCGGTCAGGCTGATGGTTTTGGTCACTGTTAAGCTTGCCTGAACATTTCTGCCAAAAATTGAGCTTGATTGAAGTTCACAGCATTGGTTAGGTCGTTGTCAACCGAATTGATGCAGGTGGAACACGATGCTGAGCGGTCAGAACTTCGTTGCAGGCGAGTGGCGCGACGGTGCCGACTGGGTCGAGGATATCAATCCGTCCGACGTGACCGATGTTGTCGGGCGTTTCGCGCAGGCACGGCCGTCCGACATCCATGACGCCGTCGCGGCGGCGCAAGGCGCGCAACGGGAATGGGCGGCTGCCGGGCTGGAAGCGCGAGCCGCCGTTCTGGACGCCATCGGACGCGAGTTGATGGCGCGCTCGAAGGAGCTTGGCGAATTGCTGTCGCGCGAGGAGGGCAAGACCCTTCCCGAGGGCGTCGGCGAGGTCTATCGCGCCGGCCAGTTCTTCACCTATTTCGCCGCGGAGGCCTTGCGCAATCTGGGTTCCTCGTCCGATTCCGTCAGGGCCGGCGTCGATGTGCTGATCGAGCGCGAGCCGCTTGGCGTCGTCGCGATCATTTCGCCCTGGAATTTCCCCATCGCCACCGGGTCCTGGAAGATCGCGCCGGCGCTAGCCTTCGGCAATGCCGTTATCTGGAAGCCGGCCAGCGTCACCCCGGCCAGCGCCTGGGCGCTCACCGAGATCATCAGCCGGCAGGCGATCCCGAAGGGCCTGTTCAACCTGGTGACGGGTTCAGGATCGACGATCGGCCGCGAGCTTGCCGCCAATGCCGACATACAAGGGCTGAGCTTCACCGGCTCCGGCGCCATCGGCTCCGGCATCGCCGCGCTCGCCGCCGCGCGCTTCGTGAAGCTGCAGCTCGAAATGGGGTCGAAGAACCCGTTCGTCGTCATGGACGATGCAGACCTCGATCGCGCCGTCGACCTTGCCGTGAACGGCGCCTTCGGCGGCACCGGCCAGAAGTGCACGGCCTCGTCCCGCCTGATCGTCCACCGGCAGGTGCATGACGCCTTCGTCGAGCAGCTGCTGGCGAAAACCAACGCCCTGAAGGTCGGCCATGCGCTCGAGGCCGGCGTCCAGATGGGGCCGGTCGTCAGCGCCGAGCAGCTCTCGGCCAATCTCGATTATGTGACGCTCGGCATCAGCGAGGGCGCGGAGCTAGCGACCGGCGGCGAGGCGCTCGATCTGGCGCATCGCGGCCACTACATGGCGCCCGCAGTGTTCCTCAACGGCCGTTCGCGCATGCGCATCAACCAGGAGGAGATGTTCGCGCCGATCACCTGCGTGATGACCGTCGACGATCTCGACGAGGCGATCTTCCTTGCCAACGATACGCCCTATGGGCTGACGGCCGGCATCGCCACGCGCTCGCTGGCGCGCGCCACGAAGTTTCGCCACGCCTCGCGCTCCGGCTGCGTAATGGTCAACCTGGCGACCGCCGGCACCGACTATCACGTGCCGTTTGGCGGCGTCCGCGCCTCGAGCTACGGGCCGCGCGAGCAAGGCCGCGCCGCGGTCGAGTTCTATACCCAGGTCAAGACCTCCTACATCCACGCGGGCGCGCCCGAATGACCAGCGACGCGCCGCAGGTGCTCATCGATGGGCTGCAATACTGCAAGTGGTCGCGCGCAATCTTCGAGGAGATGCGCCGGGGCGGACTGACCGCGGTCCACGCCACGGTCGGCTATCACGAAGGCTTTCGCGAGACGGTGCGCCATCTCGTCGATTGGCGCACTTGGCTTCGCGATAATGAGGACCTGATCCTCCTGGCGCGCGATGCGGGCGACATCGAGCGGGCGCGGGCCTCGAACCGGACGGCGATCTTGCTTGGCCTGCAGAACCCGATGCCGATCGAGGACGACATCGGCCTGATCGAGATGCTTTTCGATCTCGGCATCCGCTTCATGCAGCTCACCTACAACAACCAGTCGCTTCTCGGCTGTGGCTGGATGGAAAAGGAGGACAGCGGCCTGACACGGATGGGGCGCGAGGCGATCGCCGAGATGAACCGTCTCGGCATGATCATCGATCTGTCTCACGCCGGCGAGCGGACCGCGCTGGAGACGATCGCGCTCTCCGAGCAGCCGGTGGTCGTCAGCCACGCCAATCCACGCTGGCTGCGCGACAGCAACCGCAATGTCTCCAAGGCCCTCTTGCAGGCATTGCGTGCAAAGGAGGGGCTGCTCGGCCTTTCGCTCTACCCGCTGCACCTTCCGAACGGCTCGGATACGACGTTGGAGCAGTTCGGGAAAATGGCTGCGGAAGCGGCCGGGATCATGGGACCTGACCATCTCGGCATCGGCTCGGATCTCTGCCAGGACCAGCCCGACAGCGTGGTGCGCTGGATGCGCGAAGGCCGCTGGACCCGCGAGACACAGGCGGCGGCAAGTTTCCCGCAGCAGCCATCCTGGTTCAGGTCGAACCTCGATTTTGCAACGCTTTCGGAGGGCCTTCTCTCGGCGGGCTTTGACAAGACGCAAACGTCGCTCTTGCTCGGCGGCGCCTGGCATCGCTTCCTCGAGGCCAATCTGCCTTCGACCCGGAATTCGCAAGCCACCAGCAGTTAGATTTGCCCCGCATGCGTACACACCAAGCACGGTCTCAGGTTAATACCACGCCAGATCCCGTTGGCACCGCGGCCACTCTGGTCGCCGCCAACGTCTGCTTCCGTCGAGCGGCAAGCCTGTTTCTACGACCGATTTGAGAGCGCACGGCCCGCCAACCTTGGGGCCGCCAGCAGAAAGTCGGCTTTTGGCCTGGTGGACGGCTATCGCGCGAAGGGCTTGACGCATGTGGAAAGCGACGTAGTCCCAAGCGCCGGCCATTATGCGGTGGCCGACAATCCGGACGGTGTGGCCGAGGTGATTGAACGGTACCCCGCGCGATGAAGGTGATGACCGAGGTTACAAGCGAGAATATGGCAGCGCCCAAAATCGTCGATCGGAATACGTTCCAGGCCGAACTGGACCTCTAGCGGGAGCGCGAGAAGGCCCAAATGCACGAGGGCGACGCCATCGTTTATACCGATGTTTGCGTTCTGGATGCCGAGGAACTTTTCCCCTTGGACCAAGTTGGATCGTATTGGTTGGGGAACAAGGTCATAAGGCATCGCAAAGTCGTAAGTCCGTCAAGGCAGCGCTTACCAATCAGATCGATGCGGTTCGGCTCAGTATTCAGGCGTTTGCCTTGGGGCGGGCGCATCAGCCGCCAAGTAGCAGGAGCTTAGTTGAAACTAGCCGACGAGGTCCGTCATAGCTCTGAAGATATCAGCGACCTGGTCCTGTCCGATGTCGTGTCTGCACTTCATCGA
>NZ_JAIUHV010000018.1:0-74926 GCF_020165285.1 Mesorhizobium sp. CA10 | reverse complement strand
CCCGCCCGATCATCGTCTTCGACCTGGATGGAACGCTGATCGACACCGCGCCCGACCTGCTCGACAGCCTCAACCACAGCCTGGCGGCGAGCGACCTCGCAGCTGTCGACGAAGCCGGCTTCAGACGCTTCGTCGGCCATGGCGGCCGCGTGATGATCGAACGCGCGCATGCCGCGCAGAACAAGGCGCTGATGGCGGAAGAGCACGACCGGCTGCTGAAGCTGTTCCTCGACCATTACACGTTGAACATTCCCGGCAAGTCGCGCCCCTACCCCGGCGTCGTCGCCGCGCTCGACCGTTTCCAGGCCGCCGGCTATCTGATGGCGGTCTGCACCAACAAATACGAAGCCAATTCCGCGACGCTGATCGGCGCGCTGGGCTTGTCGAACTACTTTGCCGCGATCTGCGGCCAGGACACTTTCGCCTTCCGCAAACCCGATCCGCGCCATCTCACCGAGACGATCCGGCTGGCGGGCGGCGATGCGGAGAACGCCTTGATGATCGGCGATTCGCAGACCGACATCGACACCGCCAAGGCAGCCGGCATTCCGGTGGTCGCGGTCGATTTCGGCTACACCGACCGCCATGTGCGCGAATTCGAGCCAACTCTGGTGATCTCGCATTTCGACACGCTGACGCCGCAACTGGCCGAGCGGTTGATCGCGGCGGCACGCTGAGCGGGACTCGGATCGGACGGCTGACAAACCGGAAACTGGTCCGAGCGAGAAGCTTGGCACATCGCCTTGACTTCGCGCACCCGCCTCCCTTATATCGCGGCTCGCTTCGGTCTTCGGGCCTAAGGCGGGCGATTAGCTCAGCGGGAGAGCACACCCTTCACACGGGTGGGGTCGCAGGTTCAATCCCTGCATCGCCCACCATTTCCCTTGGTTTTCCACAGTTCTTATGACGACCTCCGCGCAAATGCGCGTAGGGAATGGAGCTTATGCGGCTCGAATTGGGCACAGTTGGTTTCGGGGGATGCCGCCCGGTGCCGTCCGAGCGCATCAAGAGGAGATTGCGGGGGAAACGTCAGCGACATGGGGGATATCGCTATCTCGCGCCGTGAGTTCGTACCTGGCCTCGAAGCAGCTCGCGGCGTCGCCGCGCTGATGGTCGCGCTCTTTCATTGCGGTCAGGCGACATATTATGATGCGACGCGGCAAGCGGTCTCTTTGGTGCAGGGCTCGTATCGAAGCCAAAGCTACCTTGATGCGGCTTTCCGCATCGCCGGGAACGGCCACGGCGCCGTCGTATTTTTCTTTGTCCTGAGCGGCTTCGTTCTCATGATGATGCTCAGTCGGCAGACGGATGACCTCAAGGCCAGCGCCGGCCCATTTTTCATAGGACGCGTTCTGCGCATCTACCCTGCCATCTTTTCAACCATCGCGATCTTCGTCGGACTGTTTCTGCTGACCGGCATGTCGCTTGGGCCGGCTGAGGTCTACACGACCAGGAATGTGATGGCCAATGCGCTGTTGCTACGTACCGACATCAACGGCGTGATGTGGTCGCTCCAAACCGAAATGATCGCGGCCCCACTGATTTTTTTGCTCTATTGGTCCTGGCGGCGATGGGGCGCTGTCGCTCTGGTTCTGCCCGCCCTCATCTTGCTCGGCCTGTCATTCAGCGGGCAGTGGTCTGGAACGCCCGGAAAGGGCGTTTCGTTAGGGAACCTCTGCTCCTTCGTGTCCGGAATGATCGCTTGTGCCTATGGAAGGAAGATAGTCGCTCGCCTTCCTCGTCCGGCCCTGTCGCTCGCCCTCGCGGTCGCCGGGTTCGCACTCTCGCGCCCCTTGCTAGGATGGTGGTCCAACTGGTCCGTGATTTTCGAGACGGCTTTCGCGGGTTTTATCTCGGCGTTGATCGCCTATGGCGTTCCGTTGCGGAAAGGTCGTCTGATGGCTGTGGCCAGGTATTTCGGCCGCATCTCTTTCAGCTTCTACTTGTTGCACCCATTGGTGCTGATCGCTCTTTGGAACGTGCCTGAGCTACTCGCAAAGGCCGTCAATGCAGGAGTTTCTCCCATCACACTGGCACTCGCCTCGTTTGCCTTTTCGGTCCTCGTCATCACTCCGCTGGCTCACATGCAGCATACGGCAGTCGAACGTCCAGGCGTTCGATTAGGCCACGCAATGGCATGGCGCCTCCGCTCGAAGCTTCAGCCCGCCGCCGTCCAGCGTGGGTGAACACAGAAGGTCTCAGATTCAATCCACGCACCGTCTATTCGACCTGCTTGGATGGCCCGACAACCGGATTCTAGATCAGCCCTCTGCGCACATTCATATGCGTCACCGCTGTCACCAATACGGCGCCGGTCATGAAATAGAGCGTGGCGATGATGTGTCCTTGATGGAAATGCAGCCCGGCAAACAGCAGGGCCGTGACCACGGCAAGGAAGGCGATGACGCGCGAGAATTGATCGGGCATGGGGCGACCTTGTGCAATGTGTTGAGTGGCCGCCCTCATTCAGCCGCTCGCTCCATAGAGCGGTTTTCGATTTTTCGCAATCGGCCTTGAAGCCGGACTGATTGGCGCCTGCCGCGCGGCGGCGTTCCGGTGGTCCTAAACCAGATCCACTTCCACCCACAGTCCGCCCGGCCCGCGTGCCGCATCGCGTGGCGCGCTGCGCACCGCCTGGATCGAACAGGACGGCGCGGCAAAGGCCGGCTTTCCGTTCTTGTCCGCCAGCCAAGGATCATCGGCGCGGATGACGCGGCCCTTGGTCTTTGTCTCGAGCGCGGTCAGGATGCCGTCATAGGGCATCTCGCCCCAGTGCACTTTCAGCGCATCAACCTTGTTGGTCGGGATGAAGGCCGACAGATCCGAGCTCGTCAGCAGATCGAAACCCTGTTTCTGCGGCGTGGCGTTCTGGCTGCCGTGATGCGCGACCTTGAGATAGACGGTGCGCGCCAGAAGATCGGCCGATGTGACGGTGCCCTGCCCGACCGGCCATTTCAGGTCCTTCCAGCTCAGCCAGTTGCCGATCTGGGCGTCGCCCGGGAACAGCAGCACCCGGCCGCTGTCGATGAACTCGAAGGCAAGCACCAGGCTGGTGTTGTTGACGCCGCGGTCGAGCTGCAAGGCCAGGTCGGCGGCGATCCCCATCCAGTCGGCGTCGATGCGCCGCCAGGACTGGTCGCGGTCTTCCATGGATGCCGCGGCCGAGACCGGCCCAGAATAATGCTTGCGCACATAGGCGGCGATGTCGATGGCCGGATCGCTGCCCTTGTCGCCGGCGAGCGCCGCGGAGAGCGGCGTGCCGACATTGCGCTCGAACGGACTGAGCTCGTCGACGTAACCGGCATCGGCCGCCTCGTTGATCTTGAGGCCGCTCGCCAGCGCCCGCGCGTACGGACCGCCGCTGGCCAGCGGAAACATCTCGCTCGCCTTTTCCTCGAGGCGAAGCGCCGCCTTGTCGCGCGGCGGACCGAGCACATAGACGCGCAGGTTTGGCAATGCGTCGATCGTCACAGGCGGCCCGCCAGGCTCGAAATAGGTCGGCGACGGTTTTTGCGAAAGTTTTGCCGCCGCGTCGCGGGCCGAGCGCACCCGCTCGCCGGCGGCACCGAACTGGAAGCCGAGCACGGACTGCAGGCCATCGCGCACCCCGGCCATGTAAGAACTGAGCCCCTGCATCCCGTCGAGCTTCTGGCCCACGCCTTGCAAGGCCGCCAGCGCCTGGCCCCTGAACTTGTCGAGCTCCGCGGCCTCCGCGTCGGCAGGATTTTCGGTCCAGGCCATCCAGACGTCGCCGACGACAAAATCCTTGAAAAGGTCCTTGGCGGTCAGGAAGCCGGAAACATGATCCCAGTGTTCGTGGGTGACGACGAGGATGTCAATCTTGCCGCCGGTCTCCTTCTTGAGGTCGGCGACGATGTCGGCGACCAGCGCCGAGCCACTCTTGATCGAAACATGAATGCCGCAATCGATGAGAATGCGGAACGGCTTACCGTCCGGCTTCTTGAACGTCAGCAAGTGGCAGTCGCCGATGCCCTGGCAGTAGTGCCTGACGGTGATGCCCGATGCCGGCGTCGCCGCGGGAGCCGATTTTGCCGGCCTTGTTCTTGCCGCCGGTTTTCTAGACATGGTCGTCGTCTCCGTCGCTGGCATGCAACAACGCAAAAGGCTCCGATACTTCGCCGCCGAAATAGAGCGCTCGCAGCGGCGAGAGATAGTTGGCCGCCATCGTCCCGGCCTGACGCTTCTGCCGGTCCGCGCTGCCGGTGTTCTTGATGATCGAGTAGCGGATTTCCTCGAAGCCCTCGCGCGGATCGATGATGATCGTGGCGCCGCCGCGGAACCAGAAGAAGCTATCGCCCTTGGCCATGCCTTGCGGCATCGCCGTGCCGTCCAGCGCAACCGGAATGCGCTGCTGGATCACGGCCACGACTTCCACGCGGAACGAGCCGTCCGGCTCGACGCGGCGCGTCGGGCGCACGCTGTAGATGTCGAAGGTCGTCTCGCCTTTCTTCGGCGGGTGCATGACCGTGCCGTCGTCATTGTAGCGCGGCAGATCGGGCAGCAGGCCGAACTGCTTGTAGAGGTCCGGATCGGAGGCGAAGGCCTTGTGCATCGCCTTCCACAGCGCATAACGGTTCTTGTCGTTGAGCGCGAAGATCTCGGCCCGCTTCAATTTCTGGTTCCAGCCGAGGTCGATCTTGCCGAGCAGGCCTTTCAGCCAGACCGGCGACGGATCCTCCGGCGCGCTCCAGGCCAGCGTCTCCTCCGAGATGGTGCGAACGTCGCGCGGCAACAGCTTCCATTTGCGGAAGGATTCCAGGAAGGCGAGGCGATAGTGGAGCGGATCGTCGGGATAGGCGTCGCGGTCGGCGGTGATCAGCGCGCGCAGATATTCGCCGAAAGTGATGTCGACGGAAGGGCAATAGTCGAGCGCGCGGATGCACATGGTCAGCATCTGCGTGGCGGTCTTGGCAACCTCGTCGGTGAGGCGCTCGACCAGGCTCGGATGCAAGGTGCCCGCCGGCAGGATGCCGGAGCCGCCGGTGGCAAGCTGGATCAGGTCGTCGGTCCGCCGGTCGGCGATGGCCAGAAAGGCCTGGTAGACAGCGAAAACCAGGATCGAGCCTCGGTCATGCGCCTCGAAGGTCTTGTCGCAGTCGAGGTCGGCCATGCCGGCGCCGCCATATTCGCGCAACGGCCCGGCCCTGCCGCTGCCTTCGCCGAACTGCTTGGCGATACCGGAAAGCAGCGAGGCGGCCGACAATTCGCCCCTCGCCTTGCCGATTTCGAAGCTGACCAGTTCCTTCAGCGTGAAATGCTGGAACAGCGCGACGATATCGGCAAAGGCCTCGTGGAAGGCCGGCACGTCCGGGTTGGATGCTTCCTGGAAGCGGCGGTGCAGCCCGTCGAGCAAAGCGTGCGACATCTCATGCGCGACGATGTCGCTGGACAGGCACGAGAACACCGTCGTTCCGGGCGTGGTGACGTCGCCCTGATTGCTGGTCGCCGGGAAATAGCCGAACAGCAGCGCCTTCTTTTCAGGGCTGTAATAGGCATTCTCGGCGCGCAACGCATGCGGATAAATGCGCAGGCGCGGCACGTAATGCGCCTTCACCGTCATATCGCCGGTGCGGCCGGGAGCCGCTGCGTAATGCGGCGCCCACAACGCTCGCCGGCCGAGAGCGCGCTCGAAATGGCCGATCGTGGTCATGGCCACCGCGTAGACCATCTGCTGGTGGAATTTCGGATTGCCCTCCGAAGGCGGCAGGCCGTCCTGCGCCAGCAGCACCTTGTCGTTGAGGTCGACCGGATCGTAGACGCGGTCGGACGCGGGGTCGACATCGACCACCTCGAGATATTCGCCGATCGGACCGGGCAGCAACGGCCTGTCGGTCGCAGGCTCGTCGTCCCACGGCACCGAAAGCGTCGCCTGGTAGACCGAAACCGAATCCAGCCGTTTCGCCACCGACGGGTCGAGCGCGTAGATGCGCAGGCGCCGTTGCGGCGGCGGCAGCGGCCGCGGCTTGCGCCTGATGGCCGGTGCCGGGCCCACGACTGGCGCCGGAACCGCTACGCTGGCGCCTGGCCGGCCCAGCCATCCTTCCAGAAAGGCCTTCAACGGCTTCGACGGATTGCCCTGGTCGAGCGCCGCCTCCAGGTAGCGGTTGCGCGCCGCGGCCGAAACCTTGTCCGGATCGCCATCCGGGTCGGCGATCGCCTGGTCGACTGCCGCCGTGGTTTGCGCCATCTGCATCAATTCCAGCGCGAACATCGTTCGCTGCCGAAGCGTCGCCGGTGGTGGCGCCGCCAACGAATTCCCTCCGGTCAAAAGGTCCAGCCAGCTCCACGTATAGGTGGCGCGAGCGAGCTTGGTCAGGCTGTTTGCCGCCGGCGGCGGGAAGCCCAGCGCATCGAAGGCCCGCAAAACGCCCTGCCCGATCTTCTCCCTCGTCTCCGCCGCATTCATCTTGGCCGTCGACTTCAAGGCTTTCGCGAACAAGGCCTTGCGTACGGCTTCGACACGCATCCAGGGCTGAGGATAATTCTTCACCACGTCCCAATGCTCGGCGAGCCAGAGAGCGGCCGCGGCCGCGACCTGCGGTGTCGCGGCGGAGGTGCCGCTGCCGTCCATGTCGACCACCTTGCGACAATCGATCTCGGCCCAGGGCACATTCGGCGTGTAGGCGCCGAGCGCCGTATCCATCTTCGAAGGCGGCCCGTAATTGCCCTGCATGGTGCCGAAGGAGAGCCCGGCATAGGCGCGCCCGTCGCCCATCACGCCGCAGGCCGCAAGCACCCGGTTGTAGCGCGCGGGATAGACGATGCTGCGCGGCGTGATGGTGAAATTGTTGCCGGCCGCCGTGACCATGACCACACCGTGGTCGTAGGCAAGGTTGACGGCGTCGACCAGCGCCTGCGAGGCGAGGCCGCCCATGCTCATCGACAACACTTGCGCGCCCTGCTTGCGTGCATAGTCGATGCCTTGCACCATGGTGCCGGTGGTCAGCCGCACCATCCAGTCGGCGATGCGCACCGGCAGGATTTTCGCCAGCGGCGCGCCGCCGACGAAATCGTTGAAGCCCGGCCAGTGCGGCGAGGAGCCGTCGAGCTTGTTGCCGGCAAGCAGGCTGAGCGTGCCGGTTCCATGGCCGCGATTGCTGGTCAGCGTGCCCGCCGGAGCGTGGTCGGTCGCGTTGTTCGGACCCGTCCCGTCGTCGACGAAATTGCGCTGCTGCGCTGTAAGAAGCGCGGCGGGAATGGTCTGATGGCCTGGATCGAAACCGGTATCGAGATGGGCGATGATGATGTTGGCCTGCTTGGCGCCCACCTTCTCGCGCGCCGCCGAGAACTGGCTGAAGTCCGGCGCGGC
The DNA here is from genome assembly GCF_020165285.1 of Mesorhizobium sp. CA10. Taxonomy (NCBI): domain Bacteria; kingdom Pseudomonadati; phylum Pseudomonadota; class Alphaproteobacteria; order Hyphomicrobiales; family Phyllobacteriaceae; genus Mesorhizobium; species Mesorhizobium sp. CA10. The sequence goes on along the minus strand of NZ_JAIUHV010000018.1, from coordinate 67,596 downwards.
ATTCCAAGCGACGCGCCCCGCGACCACCGCCTGTCCGCCCTGCGGGTCCTGATCGTCGAATGCACAGACCGGAGCTGCGCTTGCCGCCATGCCGCGATCGCCGCCGCTGTCCTTATAATCCCACTGCTGCACGATATCGGGCTCGATTGCGAGCACCTCGGCGCCCGCGGCCGCCAGCGCCGGGTTCCGGGCGACAAGATCGTGGGCATGGTCCCAGGGGTTGTCTGTATCGGCGGCGTCCGTGGCCAACCGCAACCAGGTGGCGCCGCGATCCCCGGCCGCGGCCGTGCCGGCGCTTGCGTCGGCAGGCAGAGAGAGGATCGGCTCGGCTTCGATGCCGCCAATCCGGGGCGGGCCGCCTCGGACCGAGAGCCCCGCGCCGTCGCCGCGAACCTTTACAAGGAGTCCCTTCGCGGCTGCCATGGCCTGCCCCTCCCCAAAATGAACCATGAGGCCGACCGTCACCTGCAGTCAAGACAAGGTTCAGCCATACTTCGGTTGATCTCTTTGCCGACTAGGCAATCATGCCGGTTGCAAAGCAAAGACCATACACTTCTAAAATAACCATCGGTCCGCCAGATGCGTATATCTGTGAGCGCCTTCACATACGCTGAACAGGGCTTGCGCTCAGATGTTGTCACGGCGGCATCGACGGCCCGAGCTGACTACGGCGTCCGAAGCTGCTGCCGGACTGCGATATGGATGCGGTTCTCGAGGAGAAATTTCGATCACCTAGCCATTTTCAGGTTTGCTGTCTGCGCGCATGGGCACCTCCCACCCAAGCGCGCGGATGGCGTTTCCAAGATCGGCCCGCAACCGCCAGTGCGCCCGGTCTCCTTACAGTTTGCCGGCTTATCCAATTTCGGCGTGTGACGCATGACACGGAACGTCTGTCCGCCACCTGCCGATTTCGGTCAGCCACCACAGAAGGAGACGACGCTTTGATCGAGCACGCACTTATCCTACAATTTCCGTCTAACGAGAGGCGGAATCGTATCATGGCTACAAATGGCGCGGACGACAGGAACCTGCCGCGCCTGGCGCGCATCGACCCGCGCCACTTCGATCTGTTGTTCGGCGGCTGCAAGCTTGAGCGCTATGCCGCCGGCCAGCATTTGTTCGTCCAGGAGGACGCTTCCGACCGCATCTACGGCGTGATGAGCGGAACCGTCGAGATTTCGATCTATTCGCCCGGTGGGCAAAAGCTGGTGGCCAATATCGAGCTGTCGCGCAGCCTCGTGGGCGAGATCGGAGCCCTGGATGGGCGCCCGCGCACGGCGACCGCCATCTGCCTTACGGCATGCGAGCTGGTTTCGCTGAGCCGGACACAACTCTTCGACCGCATTGAGAAAAACCCGTCTCTGGCCCGCGCGATGATCGAATTGCTGTGCACGCGGCTGCGCTGGGTCAGCGGCGAGCTGGGCGACCAGGCCTTTTTCGGTATCGAGGCCAGGCTGGCAAAGCGGCTGGTGTTCCTGAGCGGCGTGATGGCAGACGCTGCCGGCTGGATTCCGATTTCGCAGTCGGAGCTCGGCGAATTCCTCGGCGCGACGCGCGAATCCGTCAACAAGACGCTGAACGACTGGCGCAGCCGGCACATGATCGCCATCAAGCGCGGCGGCCTGCGCATCACCAACGCCGCCGCGCTGAACCAGATCGCCGAATCGCAGGACGACGACTGAGCAGGCTCGGCGACTTCGCCGTAGCCCGCGCGGCGCCTCCGCCATTGCTCCGCCGGTTCGTCGCATCAGAGAAACGACGAACTGCCTTCAGCGCCCCCGGTCAGAGCCGCGAGATCAGATAGCGCAGCGCCGACCGGCTCGGCATGAAGAAATAGCCGCCGCCTTTCGTGGTGACGAACTGCGGCACATCCTTGAGCACCGTGACCTTTTCCCAGGATGGGATCGAGAACCGGCCGCCGCCGCCCCGCGCGCCGATCGTCGGATCGGTCTCGCCGACAAGACCCTGGAACGAGTTCGACGAGACCCAGGTTTGCTGGATGAATTCGTACTGACGCTCGATATCGGCATTGAGGCACATGAATAGGAGGCCCTTCTCGGTCTTCCCGCCCTTGCCCTTCTTCTCATAGGTGCGGCCGACGCGCAGGATGCGGTGGCGCTTGCCGATCCTGATCTGCGTCTCGCGGTCCTCGCCAAGCGAATCGCGCGGGTTGGACCGGCGTATGTGGGAGCCGAGCGGACAGGCATGCCCCTGCGGATCCTCGGCGCCGAGCGCGAAATCATTGTCGATGCCACGGCCCGGGCGTCCGTTCGGATTGCGCACCAGCGAACTGCCGTCCTGCCAGCGACCGAGCATCTTTGCCGCCACCCAATGCGGTGTGATGGCGGCGTCGCCAGTCTCGTATGCTGCCTGCGTCGCGGCCTTCCTGCAATAATCGTCGAACAGTTCGACATGCTGCTCGAATTGGCGCAGGACGAGGAAGGTGCCGTTGCGGCCGAAATCGCGCGGCGGAGGCGGCTGCCCCGGTATCTGACGGTTGCGCCGCACCTGCGACAGGATGCCGGTTCGGTCCAGCGCCGCGTCCACCGACGGCGAAGCCGGGTAGAAGCCGTGCTCGTCGCGGTAGCCGAACAAGAACTCGCCCGGCGCAAGCAAATGCATCGGCGCGGCTCCTTTGGCGGCGCGCGACGTGCCCCGAACGATCGGTTGCGAGATGCCGTCGACGAAGCCGAAATGCTCGACGGCCCGCTTGCCGTCGCGCCGAACCATCAACGGCAGTTCGGCGGCCACGGACATCCCCGCGCCTGTCGTCTGTCGCTTCATGACCGCGATCTCCGCCTTCAACGCGGCCGGCGTCCCGGCATAGCAGACGATGACGACGTCGGCGGGATTGGCGGGCGATCCCCACTGCCATTTGTCCGGGGCGTCGGGACCGGTGTCGTTGAGGATGCGGCTGCGCTCGGGCGTTCCCATGCCTTGGCGGAAGGCGACAGGAAACGTGTCCAACGGCTCGTCGTCGACGCCGCCCTCGAGCCCCAGCCGGCGCAGTCCGTTGGGGCCGAACGCCACGGTCATGGCGCGACCGGCAGGCACGCCGTCGCCGAAACTGGTTCTTTCGGTCACGAAGTCGAGCCACGCCTTGCGCTTCCTTGCCGGCAATCCTTCCGGCACCCCGATCGCAAGCATGTGTGCATAGCCGAGCGCACCGAACGGACCGAAGAAGATCGACTGGATTTCTCCGGATTCCAGTTCTTCGAGCGGCGCGGACGGCGGTTCAGGCAGGCTGGTCGCGTCCGCCGGCCGTGCTTGCGGGCGCGGCAGCGAACCGAACAGGCTCAGCCAGTCGCGCGCCTCGTTGCCGGTGGCCGATGCGATGCCGCGCCTGATCCTGGAGTTGATGCGGATGCGCGGTGTGTTGAGATGCGGATAGGCGCTGTACCAGAACAGCGTCGGCACCTGCTGGCGCCGCGCCCAGCGCTTGAAACGATCGCCGTCGCGCGCGCCGTCCAGGAACAGCCAGCGCGTGCGCGGATAGCCTTCGGTATTGCTCCACACGCCGGTCAGGCCGGCCGAGGCCTTGGCGATGAAATCCTCCAGATAGCTTTCCCAGCTGCCGCCGTAATTGGAGAAGAACACCAGCCTGTCGGTGCCGGGCAGCAGCACCCAGCGGGCAAAATGAATGGTGTTGATGGTGGCGAGGAAACCCGGCCTGAAGACTTTCTGCGCCGATATCGAGATCAGGTAGAAGGAGAGCCGCAGCGCCAGCCGCCGCAAGATCCCCGGCTTCATCGTCGAGATCGCCGTCAGGTTGTTCTGCGCGCAGTGGTCCTCATTGGCGAGGATCTTTTCCAGCGCGCCGATATCGACCGGCGTGTTCGCCGGCCGGTCCTTGTCTTCGAGCCGCCGCAACGCCAGGAAGCAAAGGCCCACGAACAGAACCAGAATCGCCAGCAGACCGAGTACCGTAAGCAGAAGCGCGGCGCCGGCGATCGCGATGTTGGCGAAGGTGATGCCATGCGGGTTCCCGAACACGAGCACATAAGTCATGCGCCAAAAGGCGAGAACGACGATCGCGGCAGTGGCGAACATCGCCGGCGTCAAAAGCGTCGTCGTCAGCGCGCGCGACCAGTGGCCGGGCGGCCTTTCCAGCAGGCTTTCGGCGGGCTCGAACGCCCAGCCGAATTGCCCGAGGCAGCGGACATGCCGGCGCGCTTCGGCCAGCACATCCATCGCGTTGCCGGCGCCCACGCGCGGCTTTTCGACGATCTCGCGCACGCTGTCGGCCAGCCGCGCCTCGGCAAGGATGCGGCGTACGGAATGGCCGGGCGTGCCGGAAAAAACCAGCCCGGCCGTGCTGCCGAAGGAGGGCGATATCTTGATTTGGTTCTTCTTCAGGAAGTCCTCCAGCGAGCCGCCATCCGGCAGGCCGCAGACATCCCTGAAGATCGGCCGCAGCCGATACCCGATCGATTGCGCAATGGCGGCAATGACGTCGTCGGTGCTGCCGTCGCCGGAGATTTCGAACACCAGCGCGCCGGTCTCGACCCCCGTCTTCTTGTCCCTGCCTGTGGGAGCGACGGCCAAGCTGGTGAAATGTATGGTGGCGACCTTGTCGAGTGCGGCGCTGATCTCGCCAATCGCGGGATTGCCTAGGTCGGCGACCTTGTCGCGCACCGCATCGAGCGGCATGGCGCGGGTGATCGGGCAGACAACTGTCACCATCGACTGGTCGGCGGTGCGGCAAAGCGGCGGGCGCTCGAAATCGACCTTGAGGCTTGCCGGATAGGCGCCGACATTGACCATCTTGCCGGCCCTGCCCCGCGCGCGGGCGAGCTTCGGTTTGCCGAACAGCGCGCGGATGCATTCGCCGATCTGGATGCGGGCGATCTCGGCGCCGATGCACAGATGGATGCCGTAACCGAAAACCATGTAGTCGCGATGCGGGCGCGACGTATCGAACTCGTTCGGCCGCTGCACGATCTCCGGATCGAACATTGCTGAAAGCGTCGCCGGCATGACCACCGTTCCGGCCTTGACCAGGCGCTCGCGGCGCGTGCCCTTGCCGATGACCGCGTCACGCCTGGTATAGCGCCACGGCCCGATCCAGATCGGCTTGAACCGCATGGCTTCCATGATCGCCCGGTCGAGCTTGTCGGTGTCGCCGGCCGCGATGGCCTCATCCACGGCCTGCCGCGCATCGGATCGCGACAGGATCACATCCAGGCAATTGCTGCCGGCAAGCACGTTCGTCGGCACAAAGCCCGCGACCATGCCGAGCATGATGGAATGAATGTCGGGCAAGGACAGGCGCCCTTGGTCCATCAGCGCGATGAGGCGGGCAAGCGGCCGGTCGTCTTTGCCCGCTCTCTCCCTGACGGCGGCGATCGATCGGTTTATGACCTTGATCAGCCGATCGCCTCCGACCACGGCAAGCTGGCGCGTGGTGGGACTTGCCGTCGGATCGGAAAAGAACAGCGCGCTGAGCGCTATCGACCAGTCGGCGAACTCGGTTTCGTCGTCGATCTCGAGGCCGAAATAATCGCGGCAGATGCGCACCGGCACGATCTTCATCAATCCGGCGATGGCATCGAAGCCGGGGCTGGCGCGGGTCATGATGTCGTGCGAATGGCGCTCGGCGATCGGCCTGACGGCGGCTTCGACCTCCGCCGGCGGGAACGCGCTCAGCACCGCCGATTTCATCTGCCGGTATGCGGCGCCGTCCTGCATGCCGAGAATGAAATTCGAGCCCCGGGCGAGTTCGGCCATTTCCGGCCCGTAAGGCGTTTCGAACTCGTCGCCCCGCTCCAATATGTCGCGAACATCCGCGCCCTTGGTGACGAGCAGGAAATTGCCGAAGCCGAGATTCGGCCAGAAACGGCGCAGCAGCGCCAGCAGCCAGCGCGGATCGCTGAGAAGAAAACCGGCGATGCGGGAAGCAAAGCCGCTCTTGGAACGCAGCCGGTTGATGTCGAACGGTGGCATTTCGGCGAGCGGACGCTGGCTCTTCTGAGCGGCGCGGACGGCGGCGAAGTACTTCAAAGTGATCATCGCGTTCAAGCCCCCCTGCTATCCACGTCAATGCGATGCCGGCATTGTCTGGCCTAGGTTTGCATCGGTCCGGCGTATGTGAATTCGTTCACAGTCATTTGTTGTCGGTCCCGGCGATCATGCGGCAGACTTGGCCCGATCGAAATTGCCGATCAGGAAATTGTTCTTGGCCGGGTCCACGAAAGGTATCCAGCGTATCCTCTGCTCGGAAAAATCGGGGTGCCTGGTCATGAAAATCGCGAGTTCATGCGCCGCCTCGTCGCGCCGACCGCTTCTCATCAGGGCGCCTATCTTCAGGAATCTTGCGTAGAAGTAGCCTGGCGACAGGTTGAGCGAGCGCTCGGCGGTGGCGATCGCAGCCTGCCAGTCCTCGACGAAGCAATAGGCCGCGGCCAGTTCCCCCAGATTGTGGAAGCGATAGAGGTCGAACGGGCTCAATCGGTCAGTGTCGAGGAAGAAGGGGATCGCGCTGGTCGCATCGCCAAGCAAAAGGTGTGCGCTGCCCATGGCCGAGCGGGCGAAGGCAAAGCTCGGATTGATGTGGATCGCTTCGGCAAGATGCTCGGCCGCCAATGCCGGCTGGCCGCGCATGATGTCGGCTGCGCCGAGATAGGCATGCGGACGCGCATCGAGGCTGTCCATCAGCAGCGCCTTGCGCGCAAGCGTCTCGACTTTCTCCAGATCGTCGCTGTCGCCGAAGCGCAGCCATGCCCTCCAGAAATACCACCATGCGAGCTCGTTGAGCACGGCGCTCGAATTCGGATCTTCCTGGTAGGCCTTGTCGAAGAAGTCGAGCGCGATTTCGGTATCGCGACGTGTCCGCCTGTTCATGTGCCAGCGGCCGCGCCTGACCAATTGCCAGGTCTCGAGGCTTTCCCACGGCACCTGGAACGTGCGTGCCTGTTCGGCGCGGTCGACCTCCTTGTCGAGTATGGAAACGATCTCGCTGCCGATCTGGTCGCGCAGGCTGAAGATATCGACGAGATCGCGGTCGAAACGTTGCGACCAGACCAAGCGCCCGTTCGAGGTATCGGTGAGCGACGTATTGAGGCGGATCTGCCTGTTGGAGCGCGCCAACGTGCCGCTGACGATGTAGCGGGCACCCAGCGCGTTGCCGATGAGCCTTGTGCCGAGGCTGTCGTCGCGAAACTGGAAACTCGAGCCCTTGGCGATGACCGAAAGCCAGCGCGTGTTGGAAAGACCGTAGATGATGTCCTCGGCGATACCGTCGGCCATGTAGCCGACATCGGGTTCGCTTCCGTTGCCCTGGAACGGCAGCACGGCGATTGCCGGGGGGCCCTTGGCGATCGGCCTGGAATGACCGGGCGTGGCGGGAATGGAAGCGAAGGAAGCCGTCGCGGCAGGGCCGTTGCCGCCGCGACCGGCGATCAGGACCCGCACCGGCAGGGCGATGTTCTTCAGGCTGAACTCGCCGAGATCGGTGAAGACGGCCGCCGTCTTGTCCTTCACGTGATGCCACGTCGTCGCCGAGATGGCGACGCCGTCATGCGGCGCGAATTCCTGCAGCCTGGCCGCGATATTGACGTCGTCGCCATATAGACGGCCCTCCCGGACGATGACGTCGCCGGTGTTGATCCCGGCGCGAAAAGGCATGCGCATGTCCTCGGCGACAGCGGCATTCAGCGCCACGATCCGGGCCTGGAAATCGAAGGCTGCCCGCAAGGCTTCGATTGGATTGCCGAATTCGGCCATGATGCTGTCGCCGGCATCGCCGAACGTGCGCCCGCCAAATGCTCCGCAACTGTCGGCGATGATGTCGCGCCTTTCCTCGAAGGCGGCAACAGCCAACTCGTCGTCGATGCCCATAAGCCTCGAGAATCCTACGGCGTCGATTGAAATGATTGTCGCAAGCTGACGGGTATAGTTCCGTTCAGCCATGATTGAGCCCCCAGTCCCGCTGCAGTCCAGAACGGGCGACCTGCGCTCAAAGAAACGCCTCGCCGGCTGCCGACGGAAATCCTCGACAGGCCCGGCGCACTGTTGCCACCCTCTTATGACCAGAATTCTATCAGGGTCTTGCCGAAAGCTCTACCACGAACAGCTAATATGGCGAATTCACCCTCCGGCGCATGGTTAGTGGTCATTACTCAGGAGACACATCCAAAGTGGAACCTTACCAATTGAAGTTCTTACATTTTCTCCGCCAGGCAATATTGACCGGCTCCTGCGGCCGCATCGAGGCATGCGCCGTAAAAGTCGGTTATTGCGGCGCTGCGGAACCAACCTGCCTGCGCGCGAGTTTCTGACGGCACTGACGCCGACGAGATTTGAGGGCTCTCATGCGCACTGTTGTTTCAGCAACCGGTATCGCTTTCCTGCTTATCAGTGGACAAGCCTTTGCGGCGGACGACCAGCCACTGCCGTCGCAAAATGCCAAGAAGCTCTCGGAGATCGTCGCCAAGGTCGAGCACCGCACAGACTTCCGCTATGTGAAGGAGGTCGAATGGGATAGCGACGGCTACACCATCACTTACTACACGACGGACAAGGCCAAGGTCCAAATCACCTACGATCCCGTGACCGGCGAACCCAAATAGGCCGCGTCCGCCTGCGGCCATTCCGCCAGACCTACTAGGGGCAAATGGACCCCTGCCCGATCCCCGGCATCTGCGCGTTGGAGCGTTATCCCGACAAGTGGGAACCGGTTTTCAGAGAAGATCGTCTCCAACAAGAGTTAGATCGGATGGCGATTCAACGAAACGTCATCCTGACCTAGCGCCTGAACGCTCCTGTGCCGCGTTCCGGCGCGATGGACCCCTTGCATCGTCACAGCTTTGGTGGCTGACTGCCCGCCATGATTGCGGGCACGGGGGTGCATGGCAATGATTGGCTACGTCCTGAAGCGCATCCTGATGGTGCTTGTCGGCTATCTGGTCGCGGTGCTTGTCGGGTTGATAGCCGTGGTGGTGATCTACGCGATATTGAGTTCGCTGCCCAATGCTCCGGGTTACTTCGAGCTTATGGCGTTCACGCCGGTCGCCGCGCTGGTGGTGCCGCCGCTCGGCATGTTCATCTACTTTCTGACGATCCTCCTGACGGCTATGCAGACGCTGGTCTTTGCAATGATCGCAGAGTTCTTTTCGCTGCGAAGCTTCTGGCTGCATATGCTGTTCGGCGCCGCTGCCGCGGCAGCCGGTTTCATGCTGATCTGGCCGGACGCCGCCAATGATCCGGAACGCTGGGCGGACATGGGCATCATCGCCGGCGGCGGCCTCGTGGCCGGCCTGATCTATTGGCTGATTGCCGGGCGCAACGCTGGCTTGCGCCGGTCGTTGATCAAAGCAATTCCAGGAAAAGTGTGAAGCGGTCAGGGCTCGGCGGCTTCGCCGTAACCTTCCGTCCGGAATTGCTTGGAGTAAAAAGCGCTCAGCTTGACGGCGTGCGCACCGCTTCGGTCGCGTCGAGCGCCTGCATCAGCTTGGAATCGCGGCCATAGACGTCGTCGAAATACTCGACCTTGCCGGACATGTCCGGCCATGCGGTGAAATAGGCGACATAGACCGGAATGACGCGCGTGACATTCTCGGTCGAATGCCCGTGCTTCAGCTTCTCGGCGATATCGTCGACCGTGGTGCCCAGCACGGCGGCGGCCATGCCGCGCGGATCCTGTAGCCGCACGCAGCCATGGCTGAGCGCGCGCATGTCGCGCTCGAAGAACGACTTCTGCGGCGTGTCGTGCATGTAGATGGCATGCTTGTTGGGGAAGAGGATCTTCAACTCGCCCAGCGCATTGGCCTCGCTCGGCTGCTGACGCACGCTGAACGGAATGTTGGCGCCATAGGCACCCCAATCGACCGCCGCCGACGGGATGCGCTTGCCGCGCGAATCCGTCACCTCATAGCCGGCGCGGTCGAGATAGCCCGGATCGCCGCGCAGTCTTGGCAGCATCTCGTTGACGATGATCGACTGCGGCACGCCCCAATAAGGATGGAAGTCGACCTGCTTGATCTGGTTATAGAAGAAGGCGGTCTGGTTGGTGACCCGGCCGATGACCGCGCGGGTCTTCAGCTTCTCCTCGCCATTGTCGATATAGCTGGCGGTGAAGGCGGGCTGGTTGATGAAGACGCGCGGGCTGCCGAGATCAGACGGCATCCAGCGCAGTTCCTCGAGCGCGACCTTGACCTTCTCGACCTTGTCCGCCTTTGAGGCGCCGGCCAATGAAGCCACCGTGCGCGGGCCGATGACACCGTCGCCCTTCATGCCGGCGCGCTGCTGCACCGCCTTGATCACCGGCACCAGCTCGGGATCGTAGAGCTCGCTCTTGCCGAGCCTCGCGAGCACTTCGCCATAGCTGCCGCCCATCTCGTCATCGAGATTACCGGAAATAAGCGTCAGCAACTTTGGCAATTCCGGGCTGCTTTCGCCGGGTTTGAGCAGGAGCTTGGGATCGACGACGATCTCGTTTTCCTCGCTCGCCTCGAGCGCTTCCAGCTCGACGCGCAGCGCCTGGTATTCGGCATTCTGCGGATGGCGCGATTCGAGATAGGTGCGGACCTCCTGGGTATGCGCCAGCGTCTTCAGCACGCCTTCGAGATCGAGCGGCTTGGCCGGGAAATCGTAATAGCCGGTCATCCGGTTGGGATCGACGCGACCGCTCTGGGCATCATGGGCATAGCGCAGCACGCGCGCCGACAGCGCCATCTCGAAGCGGACCAGTTCCTTGGTCCGCTCTTCCGGTGTGGCGGCGGAATTGGCGGCTGCCGGGACATCAACGGAATAGTCGGCCGGCGTCAGGCCATAACTCGCCGCCTCCCCCAGGACGCGCACTGCATCCTGCGCCCGGCTGTTGGGGGTATTGTCGCTCACCCAGATGAAATCAGGATTGGCCGAATAATAGGCGATCAGCGCCTTGGCGATATTCGGCTCGGCAAACAACTCGTAGTCGCTCAAGCCTGCGACGGCATCACGGAAGCTATTGCTCGTCACCGACGGGACAAAGGCGGCGTCCTGAGGGGTCGCGGCCTGCGGTGCCGGCAGCAGCGATTTGAAATCGACCCGCACAAGCTTGTCGGCCCTGTAGGTGTTATAGGTGGGGCTGCTGATCCTGACGCCGCCACCATCCTCTCCGGCCGGCCGCATCTTGCGCGGCTTTGGCGGCGGCGGAAACTCGCCTTGCGGGCTGTGCCGGATGCCGCCGCCGAACAGCATGTCGAACAGCCCTTGCGCGCTTGCCGACTGCTGCCCGAGGGCAAGAGTCGCCGCGACCGCGATCGGCAGGGCGGCTTTTTTGTTTCCGAGGATTTTCATGCTTCACCCGCACCGGTTGAAACCGGTTCCCGTTCCACGCCGCTGGACGGTCCCGCCCTCCGCAAGGCGGATGTATGACGTGACTGTACCGATTCATACTGATTTCGTTAAGCTTCCATTAATTTTCGCGGCCGTGTTGCAGAACGGTTTCACATCCTTGTGAGACCTAAAACGAGCTGGCCGTTCCAAGTGTTCCGACACCCGGGACAATCAGGCGTGGCGTTGCCGATAGGCGAGAAAGTCACATAGGTACACGGGCAGCGTTTCGAGTGGACTGTCGTCAAGCAGGAATCACCGGCGGATTCGACGGCCGCCCTGTGCGGCACGGCCAAGGCGTGACAAACCACGGTCTTTGTGATCGAAATTCCGGCGGCCTCGAGCCACGGCCTGGAGGATGTGCAGTGAAGAAGGGATATCGCCAGCTTCTCGACGAGGCGAATGCCGAGATCGAGGTCGTGTCGCCTGAGGAGGCAGCGGGGCTGCTGGAGGATGAGGACACGATCTTCGTCGATCTGCGCGACCCGCGCGAGGTCGAACGTGACGGCAAGATCCCCGGCGCCAAGCATGTAACGCGAGGCATGCTGGAATTCTGGATCGATCCCGAAAGCCCGTATCACAAGCCGTTCTTCGCCAGCGGCAAGACCTTCGTCTTCTTCTGCGCCGGAGGCTGGCGCTCGGCGCTTGCCACGAAGACGGCGCAGGACATGGGCCTGACGCCGGTCAAGCATATCCTCGGCGGCTATACCGCCTGGAAAGCAGCGGGCCTGCCCGAAGAGGCGGGGCAGAAAAAGAAGGCGGACTGATAGGCGATTAGTGCAGGGCCGTTTCCCGCTGCCCAGTCACAAAGCCGACCGCGCGCGCGACGACGTCCCTGTCGGTGAGGATACGCCGGTGGCCAAGCCCATCGGCCCAATGCAGGTGGACATGCTCGCCGGCGCCCGCATAACGCTTCGCATGATCGGCATGGACTTCGCGATCGTCCGGCGCGTGGATGATCAGCGTCGGCACCGACGCCTCCGCAAGCTGGCGGTCGCCGGTGAATTCGCTGAGCGGACGCCCCGAAAGGTATCTCACCCTGTCCGCCATGGCGACGCGCGAGCGCGGCCCGACATTCATCATATCGCTGAAGTCGTCGAAGATTGCAGGCAGCGAGCTCGGCGCCGCAATCAGCACCAGCTTTTGCGCCGCAAGCGGCGGCATGCCCTTGACCGATGCGGCAACGGCATTGACGGCAATCGCGCCGCCGAAGGAATGGCCGACGACGGCGGCAAAGGGGCCGAACCATTCGCCGGCGACCCGCGCCGCGTCCACGGCAGTCACCATGTTGAGATGGCGGCCGAGCGAATGGCCATGCCCAGGCAGGTCGAGCGAAACAACCTTGTAGCCGGCGCCGCGAAACCCTTCGATAAGGGCGCGCATATATTCGGTACGCGAGCGCCAACCATGAATGACGAGCACCGTGCCGCGCGACTCCCTGCCCGGCTCCGGCCGGAATTCATGCACTGCGACGCAATCGGTCCTGGTTTTCAGCCTGTGATGGCGCGCCTCGGCCATGAAGGCTGAGGCACGCTCGACGGCTCGGCGTTCGCCGTCGCTCAAGGTCTTGACGTTTGGTGTGCGGCAAAACAATTCGAAGGCGGCGCGGCCGCTAAGACGCGGCGCAACATGCTCGGCCGCGCCGAAAACGCCCCGGATGACCTTCATTCCAAATGATGCCATATTGGCAGTCCATCCATTCGTTCAAGCATGAACATAATAGTTCAAAGATGAACATTAAGCAAGAGCTACCCTGGGACAACCCTCGCTTTCGCAACTGGGTTGCGGTGGCGCGCGCCTGTCATGTGCTGGAGCGCACGCTGGCGGTTAAGCTCGGCCCGCTCGACCTTAAGCCGGCGCAGCTCGACGTGCTGATGAACCTCTACCGCCACCCCGGCATGTCGCAGCACGACCTTGCCCGCAAGCTGCTCGTCGGCCGCTCCAACATCACCATGCTGTTGCCGCAGCTCGAGGCCCGCGGGTTGCTGCGTCGCGAAGGCGACGAGAAGGACAAGCGGGTGCTGCGGCTGAACCTCACCGAGGCGGGCGAGGCTCTGCTGATGAAGGCCCTGAAGGTTCATATGGCGCTGATCGAGAAGGCGATGAGCCAGTCGACGCCGGAGCAGTGCGACATGATCGGCGAGCAAATGCGCAAGATCGCCGACGTGCTGAAGGAAGCCTGAGCGCGGGTTTGATGCGACTACCTCAGGTGTGCTGAGATTTCGGTCAGGCCGAATCGAAAATGGCGGGATTCCGAGAACCGGAGCGGAGCGTACCTAAAGTACGTGAGCACCGGAAGCGCAGGGACCCGCCATTTGCAGGCCGGCCTCACCGAAATATCGGCGCACCTGTCACCACATCGTCTTCTTCGTTCTTTCCGGCCATTCCTCGTCGTACTTCTGGCCGTCGATGTTCTTGCGGCTGGTGATCTCGAGAATCTGGCCGGGTGTCGGCAGCGACTTCGGGTCGATATGCCTGGCCGGGTTCCACAGTTCCGAGCGGACGATAGCGCGGGCGCATTGGAAATAGACCGTATCGACATCGATGACAGTGACCGAGCGGGCCGGCTTGCCGTCGACCGTGAAGGACGCGCAAAGCCCGGCATCGGTCGTGATGTGAGCGCGGCCGTTGACGCGCAGCGTGGTGCCCGAGCCCGGCACCAGAAAGAGCAGGCCGACGCGCGGATCGCGAATGATGTTCTTCAGCGAATCGGCGCGATTGTTGCCGCGCCTGTCGGGCATCATCAGAGTCTTGTCGTCGACAATGCGCACGAAGCCGGCGAGATCGCCGCGCGGGGAGCAGTCGAGGCCCTCGGGCCCGCTCGTCGCCAGCGCCACGAAGGGCGAGGCCTCGATGAAGGCGGCATATTCGGGAATCACATGGTCGAGTTCTTTGACGACCGAAGCCTCGCCCGGCAGGCCGTAGAGGACCTCGAGCTGTTCGACGGATGTGATGCGCGACACCTTTTTCGCCTCCTGACCTTTTGCCGGCGCTACTCCATGTCCATGACGTCTTGACGACAGCCGACCTTGGATTGCCACGCGCAGGGCTAGCGATCCCGGCTCAGCCCCTTCTCGGCCAACTCGGTAAGATAGGCGTTCCAGCGCTCGTCCTTTTCGTGGCCAAGCGTATGCAGATAGTTCCAGGTGAAGATGCCGGTGTCGTGGAAATCGTCGAAGGTGATGCGCACCGCATAATTGCCGACCGGCTCGATCTTGAGAATCGCTATATTGCGCTTGCCGGGGACCGTCACGCGCTGCTCCGGCGAATGCCCCTGCACTTCCGCCGACGGCGAAGCCACGCGCAAAAACTCCGCCGGCAATTCGAACGGTTGATGGCCCGGGAAGGTCACCGTCAGCAGCTTGCGGTCCTTCGAGACCCTGAGTTCCTTTGGCGCGGTCATGACTGTCCTGTCTGGAGCCGGATGATTTCAGGTCTGTTCGACCTGAAATCTGAATCCGTCTCTAAGTCAAAGAGATAGAGCATGATGTCGTCCGAAAAACCGCTTCACACTTTTCGGCATCATGCTCTGGGTTGCGCCCTTCCCTACGCCGCTTCGCGCGATCCGGAAAGACCGGTGCCAATGCATGTCGCCCGGAAGTGGGCAGCGGTTCTGGGACAAACGACATGCATCCGACCAAGACTTTCAGCCAGCCGACACGCGATGTCGGCCGGGGAATGTTACCAAAGATCAAGACCGTCTATCTTGAATGCGGCATTGGATCGTATCACATAGCTGTATATAACGGTGCCGCTCAGGCCATGGGAAACGTTTGCAAATGGACATGATCGACCCCTTCGGTCGCACCATCAGCTATCTGCGCGTGTCGGTCACCGACCGCTGCGATTTTCGCTGTACCTATTGCATGGCCGAGGACATGACCTTCTTGCCCAAGAAGGATCTGTTGTCGCTCGAGGAGCTTGACCGGCTCTGCACCGTTTTCATCGAAAAGGGCGTTAGGAAGCTGCGGCTGACCGGCGGCGAGCCGCTGGTTCGCAAGAACATCATGCATCTGGTGCGCCAGCTGTCGCGGCATCTGGAGAGCGGCGCCCTGGAAGAGCTGACGCTGACCACCAACGGCTCGCAGCTGTCGCGCTTCGCCGCCGAGCTCGCCGATTGCGGCGTCAAGCGCATCAACGTCTCGCTCGACACGCTCGATGCCGAGAAATTCCACCAGATCACCCGCTGGGGCAATCTCGGCAAGGTGATGGAGGGCATTGATGCCGCGCAGAAGGCCGGGTTGAAGATCAAGCTCAATGCGGTTGCACTGCGGGACTTCAACGATGCCGAAATCCCCGAGCTGATGCGCTGGGCGCATGGCCGTGGCATGGATCTCACCCTCATCGAGACGATGCCGATGGGCGAGATCGAGGCCGACCGCACCGACCAGTATCTGCCGCTGTCGCTGTTGCGCGCCGCGCTGGAGCGACAGTTCACGCTCTCCGATATTCCTTACAAGACCGGCGGCCCTGCCCGCTATGTCCATGTCGCGGAGACCGGCGGCCGCCTCGGCTTCATCACGCCGATGACGCATAATTTCTGCGAAAGCTGCAACCGCGTGCGGCTGACCTGCACCGGCACGCTCTATATGTGCCTTGGCCAGGAGGACGCCGCCGACCTTAGGGCGCCGTTGCGCGCCACCGAAGGCAACGAGCTGCTCGGCGAGGCGATCGACGAAGCCATCGGCCGCAAGCCCAAGGGCCATGATTTCGTCATCGACCGCCGCACCAGCCGCCCATCGGTATCTCGGCATATGAGCGTCACCGGCGGCTGATTTTTTCTGCGATTTGGTGCAGGATCACCTTCGGTCATCGACCAAAGGGGGATCATGCAACGTCCGCAGCGCATCGGTTGGTCGTCGGTAGCGGCGATCTTGTCGCTGTCGACAATCATGTCGGCCGCGATGGCCAAGCCCTTCACCTACGTGAATGCGCGGTTCGGCCAGTCCTGCACTTTTCCCGATGACATCTTCAACAAGCCGATGCCCGAGCCGGAAAATGGCGACGGACAGCAATGGCTTAGCGCCGACGGCGCCAGCCTGACCTGTTCCGGCATCTACAACATCGACAACGACACGCCGCAAGGTTTCGTCGTCCAGGAGAAAGCCAGCACCGAACCGGGTTACAAGATCACCTACAGCAAGACCGGCAAGAACTGGGCGGTGCTCTCCGGCACCAAGGACGGCAACATTTTTTACGAACGGCGCCTGTTCGGAAAGGACGACGTCATTCGCACCGTCTGGATCGAATACCCTGCCGCGCTCAAGGCAAAATACGACCCTTTGGCCGGCTCCATCGCCAAGACCCTGCGCGGCCCTTGAGGTCAGCCTGGCCGCACTGAAAATAAAGCGCTGGCGTCGCCTTCCGGCCGATTTACCGCCGGCCTTTTCCAGCCTAGCCTTCGCGCGCGATTATCGCTCTAGGGGGAGTGCACATGCGCACATTCATGCTTTCACTAGCAATGCTTGGGGTTGCTTCCGTATCGGCCGCGGCTCAGTCGATCGGCGGCACCTACACCGTCGCCGGCACCAATTTCGACGGCTCGAAATATGACGGCGAGGCAACCATCACGCTGACCAGCGACACGACCTGCACCATCCACTGGGAAACCGGCGGCTCGACCTCGGACGGCATCTGCATGCGTAACGACAATGCATTTTCCGCCGGCTACGCGATGGGCAAGGAGATCGGTCTCGTCGTCTACAAGATCGAGAAGGACGGCTCCCTGCACGGGCTGTGGACCATCGCCGGCCAGAACGGCAACGGCACCGAGGTGCTGACGCCGAAGTAAGCCTTCCAAAGCTCGGCAAATCGATCTCATGGGCCACGCAGAAATTCGTGGCCCATTTCTTTGCCGTTGCTGTTTTCCGGCTGCCTGCTAGACGGCTGAATTAAAATAGTCCGGAAACGCCCTTGCCTCTCTCGCCAAATCTGCGCGGCGCGCTGTTCATGATCGTGGCCATGGTCGGCTTCACCTTGAACGACGCGATCACCAAATTCTCGTCGGAATCGATGAACATGGCGCAGGTCATGCTGGTGCGGGGCGCCTTCGCGTCCTTGTTCGTCGGCCTGCTCGCCTGGCGGCGCGGCGCGCTTGCCAATCCGGCGGCCATGCTGCAGCCGATGGTGGCGACGCGCGTCGCGGGCGAAGCCGGCGCCACGGTATCGTTTCTGATCGCGCTTGCGCATTTGCCGATCGCCAACGTCTCGGCCGTGCTGCAGGCGCTGCCGCTGGCGGTGACCATGGGCGCGGCGCTGTTCTTCGGCGAAGGCGTCGGCTGGCGGCGCTGGCTTGCCATTGCCATCGGCTTCACCGGCGTGCTGATCATCGTGCGGCCGGGCTTCGAGGGCTTCAGCGTCTACTCGCTGCTGGCATTGACCAGCGTCGCCTGCTGCGCGGTGCGCGATCTCGCCACCAAGCGGATCCCCGAAGCGATCCCGACCATGCTGGTGTCGACGGCGACCGCGCTTGCCATGACGGTGCTGGGCGCGCTGCTTTTGTCGCCGATGGGCGGCTGGACGCCGATGAGCGGCCGGGCGACCACACTGCTGGCCTTGGCGGCGGTGCTGGTGCTGATCGGCTATCAGTTCATCATCATGGCGATGCGCTCGGGCGACATCTCCTTCATCGCCCCGTTCCGCTACACCGCGCTATTGTGGTCGATCCTGCTCGGCCTCGTCATTTTCGGCGATATCCCGGATGCGCCGATGACCGTCGGCGCCGCCATCATCATCGGCTCGGGCCTCTATGCGCTCTACCGCGAGCGCGTCGTCGGCCGACAGCAACCTGCCGCCGAAAGCACTGGACCCGACATGGCACCGGACGGCATATAGGCGCAATGGACCGAAGTGTTGCGGGGATCATTCTGGCCGGAGGCCAGTCGCGCCGGATGGGCGGCGGCGACAAGCCGCTCCTTTCATTGGGCAAAGCCAGGCTGATCGACCATGTCGCCACGCGACTGAGGCCGCAGGTCGCCACACTGGGGCTCAACGCGAACGGCGATCCGGCGCGATTTGCCGGCATGGGCCTGCCGGTGATCCAAGATACGATGCCGGGCCATGCCGGCCCGCTCGCAGGCATTCTCACCGGCCTCGAATGGGCGGCAACGCAAACAAACTGCCGGTGGCTGGTGAGCGCCGCCGGTGACACGCCGTTCTTTCCCGACAACCTCGTCGAGCGCCTGGTGCTGGCAGCGCCCGATCGGCCCGGCACGATCGCCGTCGCCAGTTCGGACGGCAGATGGCACCCGACCTTCGCGCTCTGGCCGCTCGGCCAGCGCGACGCCTTGCGTCATTTCCTGGTCGACGAGGACAACCGACGGGTTTCCGCGTTTATGGAGCGGCACGGCCATGTCGAGGTTGAGTTCCCCATGATCGAGGCTCGCGGCCAAAAGATCGATCCGTTCTTCAACATCAACACACCGGACGACCTTGCGGCGGCGGAGCGTCTGTTGCAAAGCCTCGGGCCATGAGACGCGTATTCGGCATCACCGGCTGGAAGAACTCCGGCAAGACGACCCTGACGGAAAAGCTGGTCACAGAGCTGGTGGCGCGCGGCTGGACGGTGTCGACGGTGAAGCACGCGCACCATGCCTTCGACATCGACAAGCCGGGCGCCGACTCCTTCCGCCACCGCCAGGCGGGCGCGACGGAAGTCGCCATCGTCTCCGGCCGGCGTTGGGCTCTGATGCACGAATTGCGCGAGGAAAACGAGCCGACGCTGGACGAAATCCTGGCGCGGCTGTCGCCCGCGGACATCGTTCTGGTCGAAGGCTACAAGCGCGAGGCGCATAAGAAGATCGAGGCAAGGCGGCTTGAAGCCAAGGATCGGACGCCGCTTTCGGCCAACGATCCCAACATTGTCGCGGTCGCCGCCGACTTCACGGTCGAAGGCGAAGACCTGCCGGTTTTCGACCTCGACGACACGAAATCGATAGCCGACTTCATCGAGCGCAGCACAGGTCTCGTGGCTCAGACCAAGTAACGCAGCGGCACGTCCTGATTGTCGTTTGCCGTTGATTTGCAGTTGCTTTTTTCTCGCAAAGAGTGGGAGTATCCGGCCCAGCGGGCGGTCGGGAAACGACCGACCACAAGAGCCGCACGGGACAGCGGCCATGACAATATGAGAGGATTATCATGCGTATTGCACTGCGTATCGCGCTCGCCGCTTCGGCCGCGCTGCTGACACTCGGCGTCGCCCAGGCTCAGGAAAAGACCCTCAGGATCGGCACCGAAGGCGCATACCCGCCCTTCAACAACCTGACCTCGGACGGCCAGCTGGTCGGCTTCGACATCGATATCGCCAAGGCGCTCTGCGACGAGATGAAGGTGAAGTGCACCTTCGTCGCGCAGGATTGGGACGGCATCATCCCCGCGCTTCAGGCCGGCAAGTTCGACGCCATCGTCGCCTCGATGTCGATCACGCCCGAGCGCCAGGAAAAGGTCGACTTCACCCACAAATACTACAACACCCCCTCGGCCATCGCCGTGCCGAAGGATTCACCACTCAAAGGCGTGACCAAGGAAGACCTCGCCGGCAAGACCATCGGCGTCGCCACCACCACCACGCATTACAACTATGCTTCGAAGACCTACACGGACAGCACCATCAAGGGCTATCCGAGCAGCCCCGAGGAACAGGCTGACCTCGCCAATGGCCGTCTCGATGCGATCGAGGATGACATCGTTGTGTTGCAGCAGTGGCTGGATTCGCCGGACGGCGCCTGCTGCAAGATCCTCGGCCAGCCCTCGCCGCAGCCGGTCGAAATCTTCGGACCGGGCGCCGGCATCGCCGTGCGCAAGGGCGAGACCGATCTGGTCAACAAGCTGAATGAAGCGATCGACACCATCCGAAAGAACGGAAAGTACAAGGAAATCAACGACAAATACTTCAAGTTCGACGTCTATGGCGCCGAGTCCTGATCGATAAGCCAAGGGCGGTGAGGCATCCCTCGCCGCCCTTAAATCCTTCCGGGATCGCCACGGAGACACGACCCGTCAATGCCGGCCCAAAGCATTTGGACACTTCTCAGCTGGGGACCGGAGGGCTGGAGTGACGACATTGCCTCTGGCGTTCTGGTCACCATCGCGCTGGCGCTCGCCACACTGCCGATCGGCCTAGTGATCGGCTTTTTCGTCGCCTTTGCCAAGCAGCATGAAGAGCCGTCGCTGCGCCTTGCCGGCAACATCTACACCACGGTCTTTCGCGGCCTGCCGGAACTGGTGACGCTGTTCCTGTTCTTCTTCGGCATGCCGCTTCTGCTGCAATATCTCGTCCGGCTGTTCAATCCGGACGCAACTATCGACGTCAACAGCTTCATCGCTGGCATGATCGTGCTGGCGCTGATCTTCTCCTCTTACGCCAGCGAGGTCTTCCTCTCCGCGTTCCGCGCCATTCCGAAAGGCCAATATGAGGGTGGCTACGCCATTGGCCTGTCGAAATGGCAGACAATGCGGCTGGTGATCCTGCCGCAGCTGATACGCATCGCTTTTCCGGGTCTCGAAAATTGTTGGCTGAGCCTGCTCAAGGACACCTCGCTGGTTTCGGTCGTCAATCTCGCGGAGACCCTGCGCCAGTCCGGCGTGGCGGCGCGCGTCACCAAGCATTCCTTCCTCTTTTACAGCGTCGCGGCGCTGATCTTCCTGGCGCTGGCCGTCCTGTCGTCGATCGCCACGAGCTATATCCTGCGCTATCTCGGACGGAGGGAAGCGCGATGAGCGTCAGCCAGGCTATCGCCATCGACAAGCCGCCGCCGCCAGCGCGCGGCTGGCCGCGGGTCCGCATCCTCGGCTACGCGCTGGTCGGCATCTGGGTGCTGTTCGGCGCCGGCATCGTCGCCTATCTGGTCTATGCCTGGAACGCCGAATTCTTCGCCAGATATGCTCCCGCCTATCTTCAGGGCCTGGGGACCACCCTATCGCTGGTGAGCATTTCGATGGTCGTTGGCGCGCTCCTGTCGCTGCCGGTCGCCTATGGCCGCATGTCGAAGAACCCGATCTTGTCCGCGCTTGCCTATTGCTACGTCTACTTCTTCCGCGGCACGCCGCTGCTCGTGCAGACCTACCTGGTCTATTACGGCATCGGCTCGTTCCGGCCTGAGCTTGAGACGGTCGGGCTGTGGTGGTTCTTCCGCGAGGCCTTCTATTGCGGCGTCTTTGCCTTCTCGCTCAACACCGCCGCCTATCAGGCCGAGATCCTGCGCGGCGCCATCGAAAGCGTGGCGCGCGGCCAATGGGAAGGTGCGGCCTCACTCGGACTGCACAGATTGCAGACGCTGCGCAAGGTGATCATGCCCCAGGCGATCATTGTCGCGCTCAGGCCCTATGGCAACGAGCTCATCCTGATGATCAAGGCCTCCGCGATCGTCGCCATCATCACCGTCTACGACCTGATGGGCAACGCCAAGCTCGCCTACGCGAAATCCTTCGACATCCAGGCCTATATCTGGGTGGCGATCGTCTATCTGGTGATGGTCGAGATCCTGCGCCACGGCGTCGAATGGATCGAGCGCCGCATCACCGTCCATCTGCATCGATAGATTGCGGCCCGGCCGCCTGCACCAGTCGATGCAGCGCTGCGTGCCTTGACGAATTTTTCGCATGGCCTAGACCTTCCGCCACTGGAAACTGTGTTTTGTTGGAAGGCAGGTCTATGGCATCGGTTGCATTTCTCGGTCTTGGCGTCATGGGCTATCCGATGGCCGGGCACCTCAGGAACAAAGGCGGCCATGACGTCACCGTCTACAACCGCACCAAGGCAAGGGCCGAGCAGTGGGTTGCCCAGCATGGCGGCAAACTGGCGCTGACGCCGGCCGATGCAGCTGCGGGCAAGGACTTCGTCTTCTCCTGCGTCGGCAATGATGATGATCTACGCTCGGTCACCACAGGTGCCAACGGCGCCTTTGCCGCGATGAAGAAGGGCGCGGTCTTCATCGACAACACCACCGCGTCTGCCGAGGTCGCGCGCGAGCTTGACGACGCCGCGCGCAAGGCGGGCTTCTCCTTCCTCGACGCGCCGGTGTCAGGCGGCCAGGCCGGCGCCGAGAACGGCGTGCTGACCGTCATGGTCGGCGGCGACGAGGCTGCCTTCGACAAGGCCAGGCCCGTCATTGACGCCTACGCCCGCATGGTCGGCCTGATGGGATCGGCTGGCGCAGGCCAGCTGACCAAGATGATCAACCAGATCTGCATCGCGGGCCTCGTCCAGGGTCTGGCTGAGGGCATCCATTTCGGCAAGAAGGCTGGCCTCGACATCGAAAAGGCCGTTGAGGTGATCTCCAAGGGGGCGGCCGGCTCCTGGCAGATGGACAACCGCCACAAGACGATGAATGCCGGCAAATATGATTTCGGCTTCGCCGTCGACTGGATGCGCAAGGATCTCGGCATCTGCCTGGCGGAGGCCAACCGCAACGGCGCCAAGCTGCCGGTGACCGCCCTGGTCGACCAGTTCTACAAGGATGTGCAGGACATGGGTGGCAAGCGCTGGGACACGTCATCGCTGCTGGCGCGCCTGGAAAGATAGGCGACGATGCCTCTGCCCGATCCGAGCTGGAGCGCCGACGACATCGTCGCTCATTTGCGTTCGGTCGGCACCGAGGACAATCGGGCGGGCATGGCGCGCTTCGGCATCAACACCGCCAGCGCGCTCGGCGTCGGCAATTCACAATTGCGGCTGCTGGCGCGCAAGCTGAAGAGGAACCACGAGCGGTCGCTGCAGCTCTGGAACAGCGGCATCCGCGAAGCGCGGCTGATGGCCGCCTTCACCGGCGAGCCGAAGAAGGTCGATATCGATCAATGCCGGCGCTGGGCCGCGGATTTCGACAGCTGGGAGATCGTCGACACCGTTGCGGACCTGTTTGCCGAAACACCGTTCTGGCGCGAATTGATCGACGAGTTCGCTGGAGACGAACGCGAATTCGTTCGCCGCACCGCCTTTGCCATGTTGGCCTGGAGCGCGGTGCATCTCAAAAAAGAGCCGGACGCGACCTTCCTGGCCTATCTGCCACTGATCGAGAAGCATGCCGGCGATCCGCGCAATTTCGTCCGCAAGGCGGTCAATTGGGCGCTGCGGCAAATCGGCAAACGGTCGATGAGCCTGCACGCCCCTGCCCTTGCGCTGGCGGAAAGATTAGCGGCATCGCCGGACAAGACGGCGCGCTGGATCGGCAAGGATGCGGTGAAGGAACTGACGGATGCCAGACAGCTCGAAAGGCTCGCAGCCGCAAAAGCATGACCTTGCCGGGATTCGGTTCGTCGGGGTGACGCCAGAGACACTTGCCGACTTCGAAAACCTGTTCGAGCAGCCCGGCGCACCGAAATATTGCTGGTGCATGGCCTGGCGCCATTCCACCCGCGAACACATTCAGAACGATGAGAAGAAGCGCATGATGATGGCGCTCATCGACAAAGGCACCCCGGTCGGCATCATCGCCGAGATGGACGGCAGGCCGGTCGGCTGGTGCTCGGTCGCGCCACGCGAGACCTACCGGAAACTTTCAAAGCAGCAGGACGACACCGAAACCGGCATCTGGTCGATCGTCTGCTTCTATGTGCCCAGGGCCCTGCGCGGCGGCGGGCTGGCCTCCGCTTTGCTTGACGCTGCGATCGACCATGCCTTCAGCAAAGGCGCACATACAATCGAGGCCTATCCCGTCGACGAGGCCGCCCCGAGCTACCGCTTCATGGGATTTCGCGACATGTTTACTACAAGGGGCTTCCATGAGACCGGCACCGCCGGTACGCGACGGCATGTAATGCGGCTGGGTCGGTGAGCCCGGACCGGTCACGACGCTTTTACTCGATTCAGCAAATGGACTGGCGGAGGATGGAGCGATCATGAGCAAGCGTTTCAAGTCATGCGCGGCGCTGGCGGCTGCGCTCCTCCTCGCAGCCACTGGAGCCGATGCCGCGGCTGATGTCGCGCATATTGTCTGGAAGGATCTGCGCCCCGCGACGCAAGCGATAGCCGAAGACGCGAACCTGCCGATGATCGCGGCAAAACTGCCTGACCATGGCGAGACCTTGTCGCTCAATCTGCAGGACAAGACGATACAATTAGCCGGATATGCATTGCCGGTCGATCGTGACGGCGACCTCGTCTACCAGTTCTTGCTGGTGCCGTGGACGGGCGCCTGCAGCCACATGCCGACGCCGCCGCCCAATCAGATCGTGCTGGTGACGCCGGCGCATCCCTACAAGATGAAAGAGGCCTACGAGCCGGTCGCAGTCACCGGCGTGCTGAAGCCCGGCATGGAGAAAAGCCAGTTGTTCATCCTCGACGGCGTCTCGATGGTCCAGTCGGGCTACACGGTGCGAAAGGCCGAGGTGGCGAGCGTCGACAGCGTGCCGGACACGGTCACCCTGCCGGTCAACTCGCCGTGGAATTTTCTGAACAAAAAGAAGAATTAGGGCCGATCGGCGCAACCAGCGTCACGCCGCGTTCGCGCCCGATTCCTTGTCCAGCACCATGTAATCGAGCGGAATTTCCGTCGTGTACTTGATCTGCTCCATGGCGAAGGACGACGAGACGTCACGGATCTCGATCTTGGCAATCAGCCGCTTGTAGAAGGCATCGTAAGCGGCGATGTCGGGCACCACCACGCGCAGCAAGTAATCGACGTCGCCGCTCATGCGGTAGAACTCGACCACTTCCGGGAATTCCTGGATGACCTCGGAGAAGCGCCGCAGCCATTCATGGCTGTGCGAGTTGGTGCGGATCGACACGAAGACGGTGACGCGCACATTGACCTTCTCATGGTCGAGGATGGCGACGCGCCGCTTGATGACGCCCTCCTCCTCGAGCTTCTGGATGCGCCGCCAGCATGGCGTGGTCGACAAGCCGACTTTCTTGGCGACATCGGCGACCGCGAGCGTCGCGTCCTCCTGCAAGAGGCGGAGAATTTTTCTATCGAGGCGATCCATGGGAGGCTCCAGGGGAATAGTTTGGCTATAATCCCTTTTACCGGAGCCTTTCACAAGAAAGAAATTCTGCCGATGGCGGTAAATGCGAGTGATTTCTTGCAGAATGGCTAATCAATACGATAGCGGATTTCCGACCTGAGAAAGGGCAGCAAATCCATTTCAAACCAGGGATTCTTCTTCAGCCAGCCGGTGTTTCGCCAGGACGGATGCGGCAGCGGCAGCACTTTCGGCATGGCCGGTCCATCCCATATGGCGCGCCAGTTCCTGACCGTCTCGGTCAGCGACGGCAGCCGTGCCGTGCCCATATGCCATGCCTGCGCATAGCCGCCGATGGTCAGCACCAGGTCGATCTGCGGCATCAGCGCCATCAGGTCCGAGCGCCAGGCCGGCGCGCATTCGCGACGCGGCGGCAGGTCGCTGCCCTTGGCGTCCTGTCCAGGAAAACAAAAGCCCATCGGCACGATGGCGAATTTTTCAGCGTCGTAGAACTCATCGCTGCTGACACCGAGCCAGTTTCGCAGCCGGTCTCCCGAGGCATCGGTGAAGGGCATGCCCGACGCATGCACTTTTGTCCCCGGCGCCTGGCCGGCAAGCAGGACCCGCGCTGTGGAGGACGGCTGCAGCACCGGCCGCGGCGCATGCGGCAAAGGCCGGCCAAGCGGCTGGTCGACGCAGATACGGCAGGCCCGCACCCTTTCGGTGAGGCGCTGCAGCGCTTGTCTTGTATCGGGCGGATTATCCAATTTCTGTCGCTCAGGCCGTCGCGCTCGGCCGGCTTGCAAGTGCCGCGTACCAGCGCAGCACGTTCGTGCATTCCTCCGGCACCTTGATACGCGCTGGTTTCATGAAGTCGATGGCGATCATGCCGGTGATGTCGGCGACCGAATAGGCATCGCCGGCGGCGAATTCGCGCTTCGCCAGTTCATTGTCGAGCAGGTGCAGGAATTCGATCGCCTTCGGCTTGTTGGCCTCACCCCATTCCGGAATTTGCGGCACTTCCCATTCCTTCATCGCCGGATGGATGTGCCGGAAAGCGGCGGCGACGCTGCTCATCAGGTTCAATTCCAAGCGTCGTTGCCACATCTCGACCACGGCCTTGCCGAGCGCGCCCGTGCCGAACAAAGCGGGCTCGGGATGCAATTCCTCGAAATAGCGGCAAATGGCGATCGATTCGGTGATGATGGTGCCGTCGTCGAGCTCAAGCACCGGCAGGCGCCGCAGCGGATTGCGCTTAGCCACCTGCTCGCCGCGATGCTCCAGCGCGCCCATGTCGACAGGCACGAGCGGCACCGTCAGCCCCTTCTCGGCGAGGAAGACGCGCACGCGCCGGGGATTGGGGGCGCGGCCGCCATCGAACAGCTTCATTCCATCCTCCAGCTTATCCACCTGATCATAAGGCGCTGGTCAGCGCATCACCAGAAGCGAACAAATTCGCGCAACGCACCGCCGAACGAGGCCAGCATGCCATGCTTTCGCTCGACCGGCGCACCATGATGGCTGTCGCGCCAGTCCTGCGGCTCCGCGAAGGTGCCTGCCCAGATGCCGGCCTTGGCCGCTCTCGCCGCTGCTTCCTCGGTCTCGAAATCGCCGAAGGCAACCCCATCCGGCCTGCACCTGGGTCTGGTTTAGGTCGGTATCGCCTGCCTTGCAATCGCCGAGCAGGCGGCCGTAGCGATCGCGCCGCCAGCCGCTGCAGACAACAGGCCTGCCGGCGATCAGGCGCACCAGCGACTGCCGCGCCAGCTTGCCGCAGGGATAGTCGGCGCCGGCCTTTTGGCAGGTCTGCTGATACTCCGGAGCATCGATGCCTCGCATGCGGATGCGCTCGGCCCCGAGCGTGATCGAATCGCCGTCATTGACGATCGCCGTGCCTTGCTCCTGGCGCCTCTCGAAGCGGTCGAGGCGTGCCGCCACCAGGATGAGCAAACCAAGCAGAAGAATGGCAAGTCCGTAGTCCAGCAGCTTGCGCCAGTGGCTCCGCGGCGGGCTCGCCACATAGCGTCGGCGCGGTCCTCGCGGCCCGAAACGGCTCATATGGCAAACAGTCTCTTAATCATTCGAACGTAGCTTAACGAACCGGAAGTCGCTGCGCGCAGAAATTGAAGTCTGTATGCCTTTGCAACGCTCGAACACAGCGGATAAGTTTATTGTGGACCGCCGTAAACCGCACCGCAACAGCGATGTGGCGCGAGCGGTGCGCAAGACGCGCGACCGCCTTTCGCAGCAGGCGGGCAGCCTCGATTTCGACCGTGAACTGCTGAAGCTGCATGCGCGCGCCATGGTGGTCAGCGCGGTCGCGATCCCCTTGCTCGTGCTCGCCGTGGCGGCCATCGGCCGGCTGGCGGGTCTGGACAGCCAGATCACCATCTGGGCGCTGTCGACGTTGCTTTGCTACACGATCGTCGCGTTCATGGCGCGTCGCGTGGAGCGGACCGAGGCGGCCGAACTCGACCCGGCGCAGACGCGTCGCGACTTCCTGATCGGCCATTTTCTCTGCGGCCTCGGCTGGGCATGGTTCGCCTGGGTCGGCTGCGCCACATGCCAGATCGACCAGTTCCATGTTGCCAAGGCCATGGTGCTGCTGATCGCCATGGCGACGACGGCCGTGATGGCCTCCTCGCTTGGCGGCGCGCTGTTCGCGACCTTTGCCATTCCCGTTGCCGTTTATGTCTACACCGTCATGCGCCTGTGGACGCCGATCGAAGCCACGATGGCGGCCTTGCTCATCGCAGCGCTTCCCTTCTTCGGTTACGTCGCGCGTCATCTCAACCAGGCTTCGTTGATGGTGCTGTCCTTCCGCTCGGAGAAGGACGCGCTGATCGCCGAGCTGGAGACGGCGAAATCGATGTCGGACGAGGCGAGGCGGCGGGCCGAGGACGCCAATCTGGCGAAATCGCGTTTCCTCGCCTCGATGAGCCACGAGCTCCGCACGCCGCTCAACGCCATCCTTGGCTTCTCCGAAGTGATGGCCAATGAAGTGCTGGGGCCGATGAACAATCCGACCTACCGCGACTATGCCCATGACGTGCACGAGTCCGGCCAGCACCTGCTCGACCTGATCAACGAGATCCTCGACCTGTCGCGCATCGAAGCCGGCCGCTACCAGCTCAACGAGGAGCCGGTCGTGCTGGTGACCATCGTCGAGGACTGCTGCCACATGATGGAGCTGCGCGCCCGCAACAAGGACATCCGTATCATTCAGGAGTTCGAGGAGACCCTGCCGCGCCTCTTCGCCGACGAGCGTGCCGTCAGGCAGATCACGCTCAACCTCCTGTCCAATTCGATCAAGTTCACCCCGTCAGGCGGCGAAGTGCGCGTGCGTGTCGGCTGGACGGCCGGCGGCGGCCAGTACATTTCGGTGAAGGACAACGGCCCGGGCATACCGGAAGAGGAAATCCCGGTGGTGCTTTCCGCCTTCGGCCAGGGCTCGATCGCCATCAAGAGCGCCGAGCAGGGAACCGGCCTCGGCCTGCCGATCGTGCAGGGCCTGCTCGCCATGCATGGCGGCGAGTTCGAGCTTCATTCCAAGCTGCGCGAAGGCACCGAGGCGATCGCCATCTTCCCGTTGAGCCGGGTGATGGAGGAACTGCCGGCCTTGCCGACCAAGACGGTCGCCGCGCGCGGACGCCGTTGACTCGCCGGGCGCTAAAGCCGCACAGCCAGCGCCATGCCCGAGCTGGTCAGTGCGGCGGCCTTGACGATACCGGCGGCGAGAGCGGCCCCTACCCCTTCGCCATGGCCGATGCCGAAATCAAGCAGCGGCCTCAGCCCGACCCTTTCGGCCGCCTTGGCATGGCCGGGTTCCGGCGACAGGCCGGCAAGCAGGCAATGATCGAGCGCGCCGGGATTGGCCGCATAAAGGACGGCGGCCGCCGCTGTCGCCGCGAACCCGTCGAGCAGGACGGGAATCTTCTCCATGCGCGCCGCGAGAATTGCGCCGCAGATCGCCGCGAATTCGCGCCCCCCGACCTTGCGCAAAACCTCGAGCGGATCTCCCAGACCCGGACCATGGAATGCCAGCGCCCGATCGACGACCTCGGCCTTGCGTGCGATCATCGCCGCATCGGCGCCCGAACCCGACCCGACCCAGTCGGCTCCCTCGCCGCCGAACAGGGCGGCGCAAAGCGTGGCGGCGATCGTCGAATTGCCGACCCCGAGATCGCCCAGGCAAAGGAGGTCGGCGCCACCGGCGACCGCTTCCATGCCGAAGGCCATGGTTGCGGCGCAGCCGCGTTCATCAAGCGCGGCCTCCTCGGTGATGTCGCCCGTGGGGATATCCAAGGCGAGGTCGAAGACTTTCAGGCCGAGATCGTTGGCGATGCAGACCTGGTTGATCGCGGCCCCGCCAGCGGCGCAGAGTTCGACTTCATTTGCGGTCGCCGCCACCGGCCGCGGCGAGATGCCGTGCCTGACGGCGCCGTGATTGCCGGCGAAGATCGCCACCAGAGGCCGATTGATCGCCGGCGGCGCGCGCCCGCTCCAGGCAGCAAGCCAGGCCGCGACGTCCTCGACGCGGCCGAGCGATTCCTTCGGCTTTTCCGCTTTGGCGAAAAGCGCCCGGACGCGGGCGCTCGCCGCATCGTCGGCCGGCGGCAGGGCCGCCAGAAGGTTTCGGAAATCGTCGAAAGGCTTAGCAGGCATTATGTCGGTCGCAGTTCGTTGCGGAAGTCGCAGGCGGCATAGCCGCCTTCTCCATCCGGCACAACTGCCTGGCGATGCCGCGAACGCGTCGCCTTGCGGCGCAATGCGGAGGGCTTGCATTGCTCCGGCGGTTGCACCATGTGGAATAAAGCCAAGAGAACAGCATGACCGCCATCGAATCTCCCTGCATCCTGGTCTGTTCGATCGATATGAAAACCGGCTTCTGCTTTGGTTGCGGCCGCACACGCGACGAGATTTCCGCCTGGCTCGCGATGACCCCTGAAACGCGCCGGGCGGTGATGGCCGAACTGCCCGCGCGGCTCGAAACGGTCGAGCGGCGGCCGCGCCGCGAAACCCGGCGTACCCGTATGGCGCGCGAGCGCGGCGTTCTGTGAGAAGAAACCGATGAACCGGTTGTTCTGGATCGTCATGGCGGTGATCGGCGTCGGGGTCGTGCTGCTCATGCTCAACAATTCGGCCGGCCGCACTTTCGGCATGAACAACAATGATTTCGGCCGGCTTATCTGGGTCGGCGTCCTGGTGATGGTGATCGGTGCGAGCCTGCTCCGCTCCGGCCGACCGCTGGGCGACATGGCGCGCAATCTGGGCGTCTGGGCGGCATTCGTGCTCGTGTTGATCGCCGGCTACCAGTATCGCTACGAGTTGCAGGATGTGGCGAGCCGCGTCACCGCCGGCTTTGTCCCGGGCAGTCCGTTGGCTTTAGGCGTGGAGAATGGCCGCCCGACCGTCACGCTCGACAAAGCCGACAACGGCCATTTCGAAGCC
Source organism: Mesorhizobium sp. CA10 (assembly GCF_020165285.1). NCBI lineage: Bacteria > Pseudomonadati > Pseudomonadota > Alphaproteobacteria > Hyphomicrobiales > Phyllobacteriaceae > Mesorhizobium > Mesorhizobium sp. CA10. The sequence goes on along the minus strand of NZ_JAIUHV010000018.1, from coordinate 36,936 downwards.
CGCATCCTGGTCAACGGCACGCCGGTGCGCGCGGTGGTCGACACCGGCGCAACCAGCACGGTGCTGACGTCCGAAGATGCTCAAGCCGCTGGGTTCAACCCGGCGGCGCTCAGCTACAGCGTGGATGTCGCCACGGCCAATGGCAGGGCGCGCGCTGCGACGGTCAGGACCGACGAGGTAGCGATCGGCGGCATCGTGCGCAAGGACATGTCGGTGATGGTCGCCGCGCCCGGCATGCTTGACCAAAGCCTGCTCGGCATGAACTTCATCGGCTCATTGTCGGGCTTCGACGTGCGCGGCGACCGCATGATCCTGCGGGACTGATGCGTGTCGCGCGGCAGTATGCGGCGCGACACGCATAACCGACAGTCAGGCTGCCTCGGCTTCTGCCGCCGCGAAATCGATTGCCAAAAACGCGGTCTTCAGCACCTCCGGCCCGGCGCCGGGTTTGTTCGCGTCGGTGGAGAGGATCTGCCGGAAGCGGCGCGCGCCGGGCAAGCCGTGGAACAGTCCGACCATATGGCGGGTAATGTGGCCGAGCCGCCCGCCCCGCTCGATATGGCGCGCGGCATAGCCGGCCATGGCATCGATCAGCGCCGAATAATCGAAGGCGGCGGGCGCCTCGCCATAGAAGGCGGCATCGATGCCGGTCAGGATCCCCGGCGTATGATAGGCCGCGCGGCCGAGCATCACGCCGTCGACATGGGAAAGATGCGCCGACGCCTCGGCGAGCGACTGGATGCCGCCGTTGATGCCAATGAATTCGTCCGGCTTTCTGGCCTTCAGCCGATAGACGCGCGGGTAATCGAGCGGCGGGATCTCGCGGTTTTCCTTGGGGCTCAGCCCTTCCAGCCAAGCCTTGCGGGCGTGCACCCAGAGCGCGCCGGCGCCGGCGGCGAGCACGCCGTCCGCGAGCATATCGAGCGCAGGCTCTGGGTCTTGATCGTCGACGCCGATGCGGCATTTGACCGTGACGGGTATTTTCACCGCGGCCTTCATCGCCGCGACGCACTCGGCGACCAGAACCGGCGTCTTCATCAGGCAGGCACCGAACGTCCCCGACTGGACGCGATCGGACGGACAGCCGACATTGAGGTTGATCTCGTCATGGCCGAAGGCTTCGCCGATCCGCGCTGCCTCGGCGAGCTTTGCGGGATCCGATCCGCCAAGTTGTAGCGCAACCGGGTGCTCGACATTGTCGAAACCGAGCAGTCTTTCGCGCGCGCCATGTATGACCGCATCCGCCACCACCATCTCGGTGTAAAGCAGCGCGCGGCGCGTCAGCTGACGATGGAAGAACCGGCAATGCCGGTCCGTCCAGTCCATCATGGGCGCAACGGCTATCCTATGCTCTTGATTTTTCAGCATTTTTTCTTTAGTATCAAATCGTTAGATGGTGCCGAGTGCACACGAATTTACGCCAGAATACGACCCTTTTCGCCACGTTTCGACCTCTCATTGCACACGGAGCGCACACGAAAAAATGGCGACCTACACAAAGCTCTCGTCCGGTTCCTGGCGTGTGCAAGTCCGTCGCAAAGGTCGCTACGCCAGCGAGACATTCCTGCGCAGAGACGACGCACGCCGCTGGGCGACCGAAACCGAGCGCCAAGTTGATCGCGGTGAGACGCCGACCAAGTCCCGTATAGCGCGCCTGAAAACTTTCGGCGAACTCATAGACCTTCATATCGAGGACATGTGCGATGTAGGCAAGGCCCCTCGCCGCTCCAAGGCTGCGGCCCTTGCGATGCTGAAAAGAGATTTGGGGAAGTGCCACGTCGCTGCGCTCGATCGCGAACGGCTCATTCGTTTTGGTCGTGACCGGGCCGCGCAAGGTGCCGGACCGATGACTCTCAGCATTGATATCGGCTTTATAAAACTTGTCCTGTCTCATGCTGCGGCGGTCCACGGGCTACCGGTCAAGGTCGAGCCTGTGGATCTCGCGCGCATCGCACTTAAGCGCCTCGGCCTTGTCGGCAAGGGATGTGAGCGCGACAGGCGGCCTACCCAGGATGAACTCGACAGGCTAATCGCTCACTTCAATTCAAACCCTTTGCAGATAGCGCCCGTCGGTCGCATCATACGTTTTGCCGTCGCTACGGCCATGCGGCAGGAGGAGATCTGCAAAGCGCGTTGGTCTGACGTCGATTCTTGCACGCGGATGCTTCTCATCCGCGACCGGAAAGACCCGCGCAACAAGAATGGCAATAATCAGCGCATACCGCTATTCGCGGCGACTGGGTACGACGCATGGGCCATCGTTGAGGAACAGCGCGCAAAGCGAAGCAATGACGATGATCGAATTTTCCCATTCAATCACAAATCAGTCGGGACCGCCTTCCGTCGAGGATGCGCTGAGCTGGACATCAACGATCTTCATTTTCACGACTTGCGGCACGAAGGCACGAGCCGCCTATTCGAAGCCGGGTTCACTATCGAACAGGTGGCGCTGGTTACGGGACACAAGGACTGGAAGATGTTGAAACGATACACCCATTTGAAGCCTGAAATGCTTCACACTATTCCCACAGCGAGGATGGCGTAGCCCGCGAGACCTGGTCACCTTTTATGGTGATCGGACGTTGTTGTAAGCAAGCCTGTCGGCGTCCAGGACCGTTTCCGACGCCGGCGTCAAAATGATACCCGGCTAGCAAATCTTGGCCGCAAGCCGGGGAGTTAAGCCGGCGAAGGACACGGGTAAAAAGCGTTCTCCGCGATAACGCTGAGCCGCGTCCTTGACTGTTAGGCGCCGACTCGTCCTGGCCCACCGAGCAGAGTGTCGCAGCCGCTCCCGCTGTTCATTTACTCATAGCGCCAGATCACTCGCTCCCCCTAACGGATATCCACCAGGCGACGGAAACTGAAGGTTGATCTCAGGTTCATGCAGGACGCGGAACCAATTTCGCTTATCGAAGTTAGCAAGCGCTGCTTACGGGGACTCACGCGATGCTCCTTGCCCTGGACGATGCGATCTCGATGGCTGTTTTGGCCGGCAGAGCCACGGATGCGGAAATCTTCGGAGTGATCGACCTCACCAGCAAAATTGAAGCCCGGATCGGCGCCATCAGCTTAGGGCGCGCCATCCAGTTCGTCGCCAATGCCTCGGTGCTTGGATACGACGTTCGCGGTGCAATGGTCTTATATGGGGAACCAGGAGCGCCAAGCTTGAGGATATGGGACTGCGAACACCTTTGGGCGCAATATGGTGGCGCACTTCTCCAGCCATAGCGCGAGGCGGCCTGGAGGACTGGCAACAGCTCTCGCAGAGCTGATCTTACGATCAATGGGGACGAGCGCCAGGGAGGTCTTTAGAAGCGTTATCTCGGACTGTGCGCCCGGCTGGCCAACGCGCGGTCCTTGGGATCTCAGCCCATAAGCAGCCCGAAGTACCCCCTTGCAAAGCAGTGCTGCTGCTACCGTCCAAAAGCCGGCAATCCACACTGATCTCGTGGCAGCGAAAACCCACGCTGCCACAACTCTGGGTGTCGCGAGCACGTCATTACAAAATACACAAATATCTTCACTACCTATTTGGCGGCCGCCCCTGTCGGCTCGCAGCCGCCACCGATCGAAACCCGACGGTGCGCGCTTGGAGCTGTCGCATCATCGAGTGGTTCCAAAGACAGGGTCGGCAACGCTCGCGAGAGCCGCAATCTTATCAATCATGGCTAGAACCGCCTGCGGCTTGCTTTGATGCACCATATGTCCGGCATCCAGGACGATATCCAGCAGCGAGTGGCTTATCTCGGCGTGTAGCCGCAGCGCTTCGGCCTTAGCATCGAACGTCCGAGCGGGCGTCCGGCCAATTCCCGTCTCGCAACGAGATTGTTGTAGAGCGCCAACCCAGCCGTTGCCGCCGGCTTGTCCTGGTCACATCGCGGGTTGACATTCGTGGCTTGCTCGCCATGCTGCATTGCAGCATGAATAATAGCCTTACCGCGTCATCACGCATCGAGTGCCTGGATGGCCTTCGCGCCGCCGCCGCGCTGTGGGTGCTGGTCGGTCACTGTCTGCTGTTGACCGGCTGGCATATTCCGGTGCTTGGCGACCCTGCGCTCGGCGTCGATCTCTTCATCATGCTGTCCGGATTTCTAATGGTGTTTCACTATCAGTTGCGCCAGGCCAAGGAGCCTTGGCAACGGCCTGAGACCTGGCTGAAATTCTGGACGCGGCGCTATTTTCGCATTGCGCCGCTGTTCTACGTCATGTTGCTCTTCGCGCTGGCGCTCGGGCCGTATCTCTATGAGTCACGGACGGTCATCGATGCCTTCCTGCAGCGCGCGCCACAAGCGCCCGAGCGATTCCTCGACGGCAGCCTGAAGAACATCGTCGCCCACCTGACATTCCTGTTCGGCCTGTCGCCGAACCTCGCCTATCGGACGCCGCTGCCAGACTGGAGTCTTGGCCTGGAAATGCAGTTCTACGCAGTCTTCCCGGCGCTGATGCTTTTGGTGCGCCGCTTCGACTGGATATGGAGCGCCATACTCGTGGCGGCGATCGGCGGCCTGGCTGTGATGATCCTCAAGTCGCTGTCGATCCATTTCCCGATGCCGTCCTTCCTGCCGCTGAAGATCCAGGTGTTTCTTTGCGGCATGCTGCTGGCGGGCATCCTGGCACAAAGCCAACCGAGGCCACTGCTGCATCTGGCCCTGGCCATGGGGCTTGCTGCGATTCCCTTTGGCGACGGCTACGGGCTTTCGAAATTCCTGATACGTGAAGCGCTGGTGCTGGGCTTCTTTGCCCTTGTCCTCTACCGGATGCTGCCAAGCGTGGCGGGCACGGTGGCGAAAAAGGTCGCCGTGGCGCTGGGCGGCGGTGTCTTTCATGTTCTGGGCGAGCTGTCCTACAGCATCTATCTCATCCACCTTTTGGTGCTGCAGCCGGTCGCGGCATTCGTCATTGCCCGCTACGGCCAGGAGATGGACGCCCCGCTGCGCTTCGCCATCGTGCTGGCGATCGTGCTGCCGGTGGTCTGCCTTCTGTCCTTCGTCACCTACAGGGTCATCGAAATGCCTGGCCAGCAACTCGGCCGCACGGTCCTGCGCTGGTTCGCCCGGAGGAAGAAGCCGGTGCTGAAGCCGAGCCCCGCTGAATGATCAAGGCCGGCATTCGGGTGGACTTCCTCCCGCCGTTCGAAGTCAGCGGGAAGAATCCAGATAATCAATAATTGCCGTTGTAGTACCGGTCGTCGCAGGGCGCGGTGTAGATGCGGCCGTAGCGGTCCTGGTACCGGCAGAGCTGATCGCCGCGGCGCTGCGGCGTGGTCGCTGACCCAACCACCGCGCCGAGCAGAGCGCCGCTGGCCGCACCGATCACGGTGCTCTTGGTGTTGCCGCCAATCGCCTGGCCGACGAGCGCGCCGCCGGCGCCGCCGAGCAATGCGCCGGTGGTGGCCCGCTGCTGGCCTTCGGTTTGCGTCTCGCAGCCGGCGAGCGCCGCGGTCATCACCACCGCGAGAATGGCCTTCTTGATAAACATCACTCGAACTCCTCTGAAGCCCCGAGGACTGACAGGCTGGGGCGAACAAAATTCCGAGTGCGGTCGCATTGCGGCGGAACGGCGGCAGACCCCGCTCACGAAGTGAATCACAGTTTCCCGCCGGTTGAACGCCATGGTTGCCAAATGGGAAAGTTATGCGGGCGATGGTGACCAGCCGCGCGTTCAGTCGATCTTCAAGCGCACCAATACGAAAGCTTGGCTGCGATGGTCCGGATCTGCCTCGATGTGCTGGAGCGACGTAGGTTGCGGAACCGCTATGCCGTCCTCGATCATTCCTGCGACGTGAAAGGCCAGGGCTTCCTCGGCGAGCTCGCGCGCCTCGTCAACAGTGGCGCCGGCCGTGATCAGCCCGGGAAAGTCGGGAAATGACACGCCGTAATCGCTGGCGCCTTCCTGATGGATCAGCCCGAGATATTGCTGCATCTCAGTTTCCCTTGCTGGAGGGCGATCGACCGCTAGTTTAAATTGCCGGCACCAAGGTGCAAGGCAATGGACAAGTTTGCAGAGGGTGGCAATCCGCCTGCGGGGAGGCGAAGGGTTCGCGCCGCGCAATACCTGCGCATGTCGACTGAGTATCAGGCCTACTCGATCGAAAATCAGCGGGATGCCATCCGCGACTATGCGGACCTCATGGGCTACGACATTGTCGCCACCTACGAGGACGCGGGCCGCAGTGGGCTCAACCTCGAAGGCCGCCCCGGCCTTCAGCGGTTGCTGGCCGATGTCGAAATCGGGAGACCCGATTTCGAGACCATCGTGGTGTACGACGTAAGCCGATGGGGACGATTCCAGAATATCGATGAGAGCGCCGCATACGAGTATCGATGTCAAATGGCAGGTGTGCGGATCGAGTTCTGTGCCGAACAGTTCGCAAATGACGGCAGCATCGGATCCGATGTGCTCAAGGCGATCAAGCGCAGCATGGCTGCTGAGCACAGCAGAATGCTGTCGCAGAAAGTCTTCATTGGCCAGGCGAGGTTAATCCGGATGGGCTTTCGACAGGGCGGCAAGGCAGGGTTTGGCCTGCGGCGCCTGCTTGTCGATCAACATGGCCGTCCCAAAGGCGTCCTGTCGTCCTACGAGTACAAGAACCTGCAGACGGATCGCATCGTTCTGATCCACGGACCGCCTGACGAGGTCGCGACTGTACGATGGATCTTCAACCACGTTGTCAGAACAAAAAAATCACAGCTGGAGATTGCCCGAACGCTCAACAAGCGCGGCCTGCTGACCGACCTGGCGCGCCCCTGGACGCGAGAATCTGTCCACTCGCTGCTGACCAACGAGAACTACATTGGCAACAGCGTCTGGAACAGGGGCTCGACCAGGCTCAAGAGCCATCGGGTCCACAATCCTCCCGAACAGTGGCTTCGGGTGGAGAACGTCCTGGAGCCGATCGTTGATCGCAAGCTATTCAGGCGCGCACAGATTTTGCTCAAGACTATCCACCGCCACATGTCCGATCAGGAGATATTGGTCGCCCTCGAGGAGCTGCTGGCACGCCGTGGTGCCCTATCCACCTTCATCATCGACGCCGCACCCGATTGCCCGCCCGCCCAACGATACTCGTGGCGTTTTGGAACCCTAGTCAAAGCCTATGAGCTGATCGGATACCAGGCGCCCAAGAACTACCGCTACATCTACGTCAACCGACGACTGGACACAGTGAAGCTGCAGGCGATTCAGGAGTTCTTGGCCGCAGTCGAGGCGCGAGGCGCGGTTGCGGCCTATGACGCGGAGACAGGCGTCGTGCAGATCAACGAGGAGGTCATTGTGGCGATCGCAATAGCGCGCTGCAGAGCCTCCTACTTCGGTTATCCAAGATGGTTTGTGAAGGCTGATCGGCAACCGTTGCCGGACATCTATGTCCTGATCCGGATGAATCCCGGCGACCTCACCATTCGAGACTACCTGATTGCTCCGGCCCGTGAGATCGCCGGCAAGCGTGATCTGCACGCCCACAACGGAGCGCTTCTGGATTCCTATGTTTTCCCCACATTGACGCCGCTGCTTGCTCTGGCGGAGCGGGTCGCTGTCGAGAGCGCAACATGAGGCCGAAGCGGCTGAGCCGGGAAGCTGCCCACAAGATTCTCCTCAACAACGGCCGCCGACATGCCGGCGCGTTGGCCTCCGATCAGCTACGCCCGAAGATGCGCCGTTCCACTCCCGAGTTCCTTAGGATTTACGACGCCGAATGCAGCCGCAAGCGTGCCTTCATCGCAGAGGTGGAAGAACTGGAGCAGCGTTTGGACAGGATCGCCGTGGCGGTACGCCTGATAGCAGGCGACGGGCAGTTCCGCGACCTGTTGGCATCCGAAGGCCTTGCTACAATGCCAAATACATTGGCGCGGAGAATCAGCGGCTCGCCGCCTGCGCAGACCTCATCGCAACTCATCTCCGCCGACGCCAATCCGATTTCAGCCGGCGAGATCTGCCCGGAGGTCCTCAGTCTGCTGAGGGACTGCAGCGGGCCGGCAGGGCTTTTCGCATTGGTGCGGGTGGTGCTGCCGGTCAGGCAAATAGAAATTGTACGCTTGATGATCGCCAGGGGGCCGGTCAGCGTCAACTACGTGAAGATGCTCGTCGCTCTCACGCCACCGTCGCTCCTGGTTAAAGATATCCATCCACAACATGAGCTCGCCAGCCTTTCCGAGGACCGGAGGGGAGAAATGGAGTGCGAGTTGGCCAACCTTAGCGGCGCATTTTTAAATGCGCTCGACCGGCGCGGGCCAGCGAGCCTGGAACTCGTCGCCGCCTGCCGCTATTTTGACCGGCTGATGGATAATTCCAGAGTGGTGCGGTATCTCGCACGCAATTTCCCTGGTCGTTTCGAAGAGCTTCATAACTTAACGGGGCCCGTCTTCAAATAGACTTTACTCGTCGCGCCAAATCACATGCCTTTGCCATCGTATTTCCTTTAGGCGCCGGAAACGGATGCTCACCAGCTCCTGTCCGTAGGGATGGAAGAGTTCCGCCGACATCCACTCCCGCTTGCCGCAGGCCTGACAACGCACCTTTTCTCGCACCTGGTTTATGGTGACATTGCCGATCACCTCGCGCAGCTCGATCGGTTTGTAATGGCGTGTGATGTGGCAATGGCCGCAGGAGATGCGCGCGATCTGCCCTGCCTCATGGGCATGCATCAGCGTCCAAGCCTGGCCTCGTGGCCACTTTTCGGGTTGTTCCGGCATCCGCTGAAATGAGGAACATATTCCCATGCAGTCAAGGTGCGTCTTGACTCTTTGTTCTCTTTTCGTTCACTGTTAGCGAAAGGAGACAGAACCATGAAACCGATGCGTGCGACCGAAGCCGAGCAGCCCGAAATCTACGCGACCGTCAGGCGCGAAATGCCTGCCATCCACCGAGCAGCTCAAAAGATGGCAAAGCACCTGCGCGGACTGTCAGATGTCAGCCAGAAGCAGGCGATTACAGAGCTGACGGCCGCTTGGATCATGGCGATCTATCCCGACAGCCTTGACCTGGCGATATCGCTTTCCGATGCAATGCGCGACCAGACCGACATCGATTTGCAGCAAGCCTTTGAAACCAGGCGACGGAAATTGAGCAATTAATGGCTGCCCGCAGCCGTAGCATTCCGCCGCCCACGATGATCGATCGCGATATGCCGCACCAGGTGGCGCTGCCCGATGACATATGCACAGCACACAATTTCACGCTGATCCGGCGGTTCTTGAGGAGCAAGGGCTATTTTGCCGGACGCGATCCGTGATCGCGATCTGGGAAGATGGCAAGCAGGAGCAATGGCGACTGCACTGTTTCGCTGATCGCAATGCCGCCGCCGCATTCCTTGACCACTTGGGCGGGATCATGTTCAATCCCAAGCGCGACAGGGAGAATGGACGCGCACGTGGCGCCTGGCGCCGCAAGGACGTCTATCAGCGGATTTTCGAGACTGGACCGCTCAGTGTGCCGGAGCCTCTCCGCAACTGAACTCAGGCGCGCTCTGGCCGTACCGTTTCAACGGACAACGATCCCGCCGGCGAGGGTCGCAACAACTCTCTCTCCGGTCTCGACAAGTCAAGCCACGCTGACCAGTTTTCGGGCTGAAGAACGACCACCTGGCGATTGTGATATGGCGAGACATCCGGCCCGGGATCGGTCGTCAACATGGTGAAGGTGGGCGGCTTGTTGCCGGCCGCTTCCCGCCATAGCCCGGCAATAGCCAGGAAAGGAGCGCCGTTCAGAGTGAAGCGGTGTTTCGCCTTCGGGTATTTCGTGCCAGTGAATTCGAAGAACGCCGAGGCCGGGACCAGACAGCGTTTGCTGTCGGCGAAACGACGTCCTTCCGATCTGAAGTTGAACACTGGCCCTCCCTTCGGGCCGGCCGGCGGAAACCCAAACGTCATCGACGCAAGTTCAACTCCGTCTGCGGCAGCGAGCATAATCGGCGCCGGATCATTGATGCGGATATCATCAGCTTGGGGAAGATCGAGTTCAGTTTGATGAGCCGGGATCTTCAGCGTCAGCGAAGCCATCATCCGGCAATATTCGGCCCAGGCGACATGCTGCTCATAGTCGTTGCACATGCTGTCCCCACAAAAGGAATCCGAACGGGGCCGTCCGTTGCCATGCTAGGCGGATTTTCGCGCGGGCTTTGCGTTTGGCCGCCCCTTGATGCCCTCCGCGGCGAGGCTCTTCTTCAGCACTGCAGCTAGGTCCACCACGTTCTCCTTGGGTATCGGCGCCGGCTTGGGCGGCTTCTTGCCCTTGCGCTTGGCCTCGATCATGGCGATCAGCGCATCCTCGTATGTATCTTCGAATTTCGAGGGGTCGAACTTTGTTACCTTCTTGTCGATCAGCAGCCCGGCAATTTCGAGGAGATCCTTGTCGTATTTGGGGCTTTTCACGTCGTCGAAGACGCTCGTTTCTGAAATCATCTCGTTATTGGTTCGCAACTCGGTCAACAGCATTCCTTTGCCGAAGGGCTGGATGATGACTTCCCTGCCCCGCTGGTACAGCACAACGCAAGATCGCGCCGCGACCCGCTTCTTGGCCATTGCTTCTCGCAGCACCGAAAATGTCTCAACAGCGGCACCGTCGGCCGGAATGACGTAATAGGGCTTTTCCAGATACCTCGTGTCGATCTCATCGATCGCGACGAAGCCCTCAATGTCGAGCGTATGCTGCGACGTGAGCTTCAGTTTTTTGATCTCGTCCGGCTCGATTTCGAGGAAGTCGCCCTTCTCAGCCTCGTAGCCCTTGATCTGATCTTCTGAAGGAACGATGTCGCCGGTTCCTTCATCGATATAGGCGCTTTTGACCGGCAAGCCGTTTTCGCGGTTCAGAATCTTGAAATGGACCTTCCCCGCCTCAGTGGTTGCTCCCACCAGCTTTACGCCGCATGCGACCGATCCAAATTTCAGGAAACCCTTCCAAACCGCCCGCGGCGCTGCCATGTATCGTCCTCCGTTGCAAAAAGAAACACCGGTGCCCGCCCGGGGGTTCCGACTTCGTTCAGCTTCCCAGAAATTGATGTGTTTTTGGGCCCGCCACCCGCGAGGGGCGTAAACCCCGGCTGACGCATATCCCCCTTTGGGTTGTAAACGCCGCGCTGGCGTTGCGGGCCGTCAACCGGCGTCAATACACCACCTTCGCGTTCGTCGCCCGGATGATGCAAAATGACATCATCGCTCCTAGAACGGGCACGCGACAACTTCACGTCCGGAAAGGCCCGCCAAACGTCCTCATGTAACGATCTGCTTGTTGGAATCTAGCCACAGCGACCTGGTTTGGATTGGCAGGCAACGGGCAGCGGCCGGCTAGATCAACCGAGCCGGTGCTCGTCGTCGATCAGCTCGAGCCTGGATGGGGCAGCGTCACCCCATCGCCACAGAACCAGATTCAAGTCGCCGATTGCGGCGCCCTTGGCAAAGCTCGGCACGAGCAGGCCATTATAGCCTTGCGCGACCAGCTCGCGGGCAAATCGCTGCGTATGCGCCTCGCCATGGTCTCTCATCTGATCGCGCCATGTCGGGTCGGCGAGGGCCGCCGCATCGAGACCCATTGCTGCAAGAGCAGTGGGGTCGCCCGCATCGAAGACGGCCTCGATCTCGGCACGATAAGCGACCAGCGTCGTCGGCTGCAGATCGCCTACCTGGTTGGCTTCGCGCAAAGCCGTCAGCACCGAGGTCGACGCATAGAGCGCCGGCATGCCTTTGGGGTTGAAACGTCCTCCATAAAGCTCGGCACCACGTCCCGACATAGGCTCGCGGGCATACACCGGATTGAGAGCACGGTAGAGCCGGCCCGAATAGGCGATGGCGGCGATGGTCAGGCGTAAATCCCCGCATCGACCGCGTCGATGAAGTCGAGAACCTCATCGGCTCGACCCTCCCGCACGAGCTGCATGGCCGTCTGCCCCGAAAATCCCGGCAGCGGCTCGGACCGATACCAGGCATAGGCCATGAGCGCGGAGCCAAATCGCGGCTCGACCTTGTTCACGATTTCCACCATCTCGCGCAGGCGGCGCTGCGTCTTGTCTGAGCGCACCCGCTCCCGGCGCTGGACCGCGTCCTTGCCCAGACCAGCGGTACGCGCGATCTCCTCGCTCGTGGTGCGGAAAGCGTCCGCGATCTTCTTCGGTGCGAACAAACCGTTATCCGCATATCGTGCCAGGCCCATCGCAGCACCTCCGTGCACCGCCAAAAACTATGACGTAATATAGCGTCAGTAATGCCGGCATTTCAAGATCTGCCCCGCTTCCCCCCGCGACCATAGCTGTTCCAGCGGTCGGACCTCAACGAGCCTATTCTCCCGCGCGGCTGTGCGTGCAGCCATGTCGATGGCATCGGCGAGATCGACTGCTTCGATGATGGGCATATCTCGACCAAGCAGGAGCGGCAGAGCGACCCAATGACATCCGTTCAGCAATCCGCCAGCGGAACGCACGTGGCTCTTCCTCGTTTTTGGCTCTGAAGGGAACCATGAAACGGAGACAGAACGATGAGAAAGCTTTTGTTACCCGTTGTGACAGGCGCGCTTGTCGCCTTGTCTGGCGCAGCTTTTGCCGACACTCCCGTATCAGCCGCTACAAACCTTAATGTTCGCGCCGGTCCAGGCTCGCAATATCCGGTCATCGGCGTGCTGCGGGCGGGCCAGACGGCCACATTGAACGGCTGTCTGCAAAACTCGAAATGGTGCACCATCGCCGAAGCTGGTGGTCAGGGCTGGGTTTATTCCGACTACGTTACCGCAGAATTCGGTGGCAATCGGGTCGTCTTAACCGAGCGACCGGCCAATTCAGGCATCGCGGTGGTGAAAGCTCCTCGCGATCAGGCTAATGCCGGAGCCGTCGCCGGCGGCGCTACCGGAGCGATCGCCGGCGCTATCATCGGTGGTCCAGTTGGCGCTGCCGTGGGCGGCGCGGCGGGGATCGTGGGCGGCGGTGCGGCTGGTACCGTGATCACTCCCCCCGAACAGGTGCGCACCTACATCACCGAGCACCGGGTCAAGCCTGTTTACCTTCAAGGCAAGGTTGTGACAGGCGCGACCCTGCCTGCGACGGTAGCCCTGCAGAAGATCCCGAACTACCGGTACCGGTATGTCTATGTGAACAACCGACCGGTGTTGGTTGAGCCGTCGACGCGCCGCATCGTCTATGTGGAAGGCTGAACGTGCCAATCGGCAGGAAAATCGTGTGACAGCACAGGAGCGGTCTCGACGCCGAGCCGCATGTGCCCGTTGGCCAGACGATGGAGGCCGCGCCGTCTCAGGATGCTTGTTGGCCCAACGACGCGGCCGCGTTCTCCGCCCACTGAAATCAAGCGCTTCGGGCCCCGAGTTACGGGGCCCGAAGGCGCCGGCTTCCACGCCGCCGGCGCTCAGGTGTGGTCGCCGGTCTCAGCGGAAAACAGCGGTGCCAGACGGGCCCGAGCGGCATCGTCCGCTGGCCGACCTGAGGATCGCCTCGAAGCTCATCCCCTCGCATTCGAAGTTTGTAGTGCGCGATAGGGATGACGCTCTGCCTGAAATGGGATCGACAGTGATGCCTCGGCGTCGCCCCCTCGAACGACCCAGTCGCCAAGTCAATTGTCGCCATGCAGGTACACTGCTTGTCTCAGGCTATTGGACGTCGGACGACATTAGTCCGATCAGCCAAGAAACTGGCGGCGCTGACCTTATTGTCGAACGGATCAATGGAAAGCAGCCGGCCTTAGCGCGTCGCGATCCGAGCCTTGCGGCATAGCAGCGGCCGTCAGGCTTCGCCGAGATTGATTTCCGGCCGCCAGATCGATCCGCCTTGCGTCGAGAGCCCGGCGGCGATCTCGATGTTCGCCCATCGTCAGCCCTGATGCCCGTCGCGGCGATGCCGCGCACGAAGTGGCGCTCCAAGGCGAGTAGGAAGCCGTCGGCAGCGTCGCCACGGCCGCGGACGCGATCAGCACGCTTTACTTGATCGAAATGCCGCGTCGCCGACCAAAGTTGCCAGCCCGAGCGCCTGCGGGTCTCGCCGGAGTTGGTGGCGATCAGCGGCCGGAAGAATTTGCTCCACCTGGCGACGACGGTGAAGACGGCCACCCTGCCAGAACCGGGGCTTAGCGAGCGGATGCGCCAGAAGAAGCCGAACGGCCGCAGCCAGCGCTTACCCCTTTCCACTCGAGGTTCACGTTCCGTCGCCAAAAGAGTTGATTATCAGCACTTGCTAATGTCTGCTATGGTTAAGGTAGAGCCTGCAGACGCTGTTTGTCCCTGACCTACCCCCGTCTCTCCGGGACGCTGCTGCGAGGCTTCATGGAAGTGGACCGGTCGTTGCCCTAACGGCCGGCCCGCTTTCTCTTTCACACAGAGTTTTCTTAATTTCCCGTGAACCTTGCCACAGTGATGGCCTTGGTTTCAGGGCGGAGTTTGGGTGGTGAACGATCTCGATCACACGCCGGCGAGCGCCGCCAGAGAAAACAAACCGGGATTTCGGAGGCGCAAGAACTTGCTCTCCTGATCGGCTTGAATTGGAATTCGCTGCTGCGAGAGGCGAAGCTCATTGCGGATGCGGCAAGGGCTGAGGTCGCCCAGATCGGGCCACTCGTCGAGGATTGACGGCTTTAGAGAACGGAATTCCTCTCCTCACCACCAGTCCGCCAGCTTGGGAGCCGCTCTCCTTGCGGGCGAAAGCGATTGCAAGCACACCGGCGCGGCCCTGCTTTGTGACGGCACGTCGCGGCCGGATTCGCGCGTGTCGTTCGTCAAGCCCTGTCGAATCTTTCAAGCTGCGGCGCCGACTAGCTAGCTGGTTCGGTCATGCAGGCTGGCCCTGCAACCTGGAGCTAGCCCGCTTCAATCCTCAGCGCAGTCAGCGTCTCCGGCGTAATTGTCCCGGTGACCTTGAGCGAGTAGTCCGCCTGCATGCGCAACAGCCGGCCCTCAATTCAGGATTCATCTCGCCGTCTACCTCGCCGCTGTAGTAGCCGAATGCGAGCAGGGCGAACTGGACCTCCTGGACGATCTCCTTGAACTTGTAGGCGTTGCCCGGAAGCGTCTTGAGTGGCGCGGGCGTTGGTGCGATTGCGGGCGCCTGGTAGCTCGGCGCGGGCGTTGAAGGGGCATTATACAACGGAGCCGGTTCGCTCGGCGCCGGCGGGACAAAGGAATAGCCGCCCGTCCACGACCTGTGGCTGGAGTGCGAACTGTGGCTGCTGTGACTGCTGTGGCTGCGATGTCCGGCCAGCGTATACAGGTGGTCGAGCTTGAAGATATCGAAGAGCGACTTCGTCTTTCCGGCATCGCCGACGCGATGGTGGTGCAGATCACAAGCGAGTCGCTTGGCGCCTACCGAGCCTGGAAGGCAGATGGGCGTGGTGCGCGAGGCCAGACCCGAGGCGGTGTGGCTCGCGCTGCGTGAGCTTGTCCCCGGCAGAGATGCCGAGCCAGATTTTGCGGCATTCCTGGCTTGGCTGAAGCGTGAAAGCATAATGCCGCAGATCATCCTTTACGACCCTGACGAGGCTTTGTATCTGTTCGACCTGCACCGGCGCGGCCTGATCCCCTGGGATCACATTCCCGTGCTTTTGGTTCTCGGCCGCTATACGGCGTCACAGCAATCTGCCCCGAAAGACCTGCTGCCGTTTCTTTCGCCCGGCATTCCACGCTTCCGGTCGTTCATGGTCTGCGCCTTCGGTCGTGACGAGGCTGCTTGCGTATGCGCGGGAGCATTGTTTGGTGGAGACGTCCGGGTCGGGTTCGAAAACAATCTTCTGCAGCCGGACGGTTCGATTGCGGCATCGAATGCGGTTCTGGTCGATACCGTGGCGCAGCAGTTGCGGGGATTTGGGCGCCCAATACAGTCTGCCGCCTCGTTACGCGATGCCTGGCAGGCTGGGGACGGCAACGAACAGCTTTGAAAGCCATTGCCGGGCCACTCCGCTTCGGTCGTCAAGCAGGCGCTCAACCCTACTCGGCCTGAATTCGGCCTCGTTGACGAGACAGGGGAAGGCAATGAGGGGAGCTCAGCGCAGGTAGGTTTCGGCGGCTTGGCGTCCTGCGCGCCAGTATCCCGATGGTGCTCCGAAAATTGACGTCGTCGCTCGATCAGTTCGATGCAGCTTCGACGAGCGACGTGAACGCGTACGAGCTGGTGAAGGATGTGAACAGAGCACGGGTTACGACGCAAGGCCCAAGCGACACTGGTGGCATCAGGGGGGCAGTCAAAGAAGAATTTGCCCCCGATGCCGCTCGGAGTTTCTGGCCTGTGCGACAGGAGTCGCACAACCAGATGCAACAGCGGGAGCGCCGGATTGGCGCTCCCGCGGGACTGTCAGTCGAGCACTTTGACGATCGTGTGGGTTTCGGGATCAACGACCACGGTCCGATTGTCGATCACGGTGTATTCGTACTTCACGTTCGGCACTTTATGGAGTTCAACCTTTTCCGGCAGCGTGCTCCCGACTTTCAGTTCAACCCCCGGCAACTTGATGGAAGCCAGCGGTTCTTTCTTCACGTATTCGCGGATGGTCGTTTCCTGTTCCGGGGCCAGAACCACCGTATCCGCGATTGCGACGCTAATGCCCGACAAGAGCAACAGGCCGGCAACAGAGTTGGTGATCAACGTCTTCATTTCAATTCTCCTTCGTATGTGCCCGTTCTTCAACGCTGTCGGATGCAGCGGAACCGCCGACGGGCCTCTCGGCAATCCATGAATCAATGAGCTTGTCGCATCCATGTTTCGGCACAAAAAAGTGAAGGGCCCAATGCGCTTGTGCGTGAGACTTAGGTCCCAGCTTGACGCGGCGAATGCCGGCAACGCAAACCGTCAGGGAACGCCAGCACGTTCGCGCACAGTGACGGCGTTGGACTGACTCGTTCCGGCGATAACCTGGGCGTCCTATTGCCGCCCTCTCTGATCAGATCTGCATCGGGTTTTATTGTCCGTGAGGACGAGGCAACAGCGCCAATATCCTCCCGATGCGGAACGACGTTGAACGCCGCCTTCACCCGCGCTCATAGCGCAGTAAAAATTTGACGGCCCAGCGGTCAGGGTAGGGACCAGGACAGCAACCGCTGGGCCGGACGGGAGCCTGTTCCTCCCGATGGCGAGATCTGCATAACTCGCCTCCGAGCAGCCAATCTTCACGGTGGTTGGCGCCGACCACCGCGATGTAATCTCCATCGCAGGGATAGTCGATGAGCCCAACTTCTTCGTAGTCTTCAAGCTTGCGGATCGCGTTTGCTGCACTCAAGCCAGATACCTCTCGGTAGTTCAAGATGGACACAAGCACGTGTGGCACGGCCCGGCACCACTCAAACCTGATGCCGGGCCGCAGGGAAGTGTCCGCGCGGCGCGCACTTGCTGACTGGCGTGACGCGGATTTCACGATCCACCCCGCGACAGCGTCTCGTTTACACAGGCAAAGACCGGGATAGTCGAATTCTGTTGCCGAGCCTGCGACAGCCACATCCTTCGGTTCTCCTCGGAGAGCCCCTTCATTGCGGTGCGCGCTGCCGAAGTGATTTCAAAGGGGCCGCAAGAAGCGCATTGGAACTCCACCTTGCGGAGCGCGATATCTGCCTCCAAGGCCGCTCCAGCGCAGATCGGACATTTTGAGGGATAATATCTTCTCTCAAACGACAAAACGTTCATCACACGAGCCTTCTTTCGGGCCTTATCGAGAGCGACACACCGATAGCGAGGCAGCGGCGGCAGCCGATTGGTAGGGGACGGGAACGCGCGTCAACCTTCGGCGACGATCAACCTCGTGTCTTGGGAGCAACATTCCTGCGGGTGGCGACTTCAATCTGCTTTGCTTCCACTTCGAGCCGGTCCGGCGCGGCGGATCCCATCAAGGCATAGGCGGTGCCTCCGGATTGCCAGTAGACTGTTGGGACGCGGCCGTCCGTCGCCGGGGTGGGAGGCACTGCATCCTCGCCATTCATCGGGGCTGCCACCAGCGTGATGCGACCAACGCTTGGCGTATCGGCTGTGACGACGAGGCTTTGTTTCCCGTTCCACGGCTGCACCTGAACGTCCCTCACCACCCACACCGACGGCAGGGTCGGCATGCTGACGTTGACGGCGCCGACCAGTCGTTCGATCTTGTCCTGCTTCGGCTCGACACCTCTGTCCGGGCCTGCATTCAGTTGCGCGACCCGCAACGCGTCTCGCGCGGCCAAGATGAAGGTCTCATCAGCCGTCTTGCCGCCCTGGCGGAGCGGCACTGTCAACGAGTTCGCGCCCCAGCCGATCGCGACCAGCACGACGGCGGCGACTTGGAGCCTCAGTAGGGCCAACATCTTTCCGCGGCGAAAGGCACTCTCCAGTTGCTTCGCCTTCTCCACACTCGCGCCAGGCGGAAACAGCCGCTGTGGCTGTGAGGCACGCAACGCCTCCATGCGTTGTGCATGAGCAAAGACCTCCGCCGCCAGCTCCGGCTCACGTGCGAGGCGGGCTTGCAGCTCGGATTTCTGCGACGCAGAAAGCTCACCATCCAGCAGGCGACTGATGTCCTCTTCGGAAATCCCATCAGTAGGCCGCATCGCGCCCTCCCACGATCTTGAGACGGGAAGTCCCGCCGTCTTTGTCTTCCAGGTCGTGCTTCAACGCCGCTCGGGCGCGGCTGAGGCGCGACATCACAGTCCCTGCCGGCACACCCAGAAGATTGGCGGTCTCTGAATATGTGAAACCCAGCACCGCGACCAGATGCAGTATCTCGGCTTGGTCGGCCGGCATTCGCGTTAAAGCCCTTTGTACCTTCGCGAGTTCAGCCGAATGCTCCTGCGAGGGCGGCAAGGCCGACTCCGCTATATCGGCAAACGATGCCATGCGCTGCCGGGTGGCAACGGCCCGGCTGGCATTCGTGAGGAACGTGTTGCGGACGATGGTGATGAGCCAGGGCAGCAAGGGACGTGAGGTGTCGTAGCTGGCGGCCATCGTCAGTGCGCGGGCAAGCGCCTCCTGGACCAAGTCGTCCGCATCAGAATCGTTGCCGGTGAGGACGCGACCGTAACGCCAAAGATCCTCAAGGTGCGGTATGACGTCCAACCTGGTCTTCATATCACCAAAGATATACTCTTTTGCGTCACTTCCGGATCTCCATTTGCATCTCACTGACAGGTAGGCGGCCCAGCGGGCAGGGACAGCTTCCGCTGGGCCGACTGGGAGCGTGCTCCTCCCGGTTCCAAGATCTGGGTGCCATGTATCCTCAGATGCTTGCGCCGCTCCCGTGTCCGATATTGGCTTGGACAGGTCTTGTGCTCCCCCTCCTTGCACCAATTACCAAGGCCGGCCGGAAACTATTCCAAGCAACAACGAAAATATTTGGGAGCGCGAGCCGACGCTCGTCGGTGTAGCAAGTTGGAAGAGAATGCGCTGCTCGACGGTATCAACGTGGAGCCGGCTCGTCGACAACCCCGGCTGGAGCAAGAGTGAGGCGGGTCGGGATGCGGCTGGGCGAGATCATTGCAAACACGTTCGCCGCTATGTTGCTAATTGTGGCCTCGCCCTGATTTTCCTGGTCGCCGGCAGGTCGCTCTTCCCGAGGCCAAGCATGAATGGTCGTCCTCCTGCCAGCCGATCCGGACAAGACAGCTTCGATCCGCGACAAGCGCCAGCAACTGCCAGGTTACCTCAACCTTGCGCTCGCACCAAGAAAACCAACGGCATTGCGATAGACCGTCTGCCGCGGCAGGCGAGCTTTGGCTGCATGCACGCAGAACGCCCGAACTCCGCAGCGCGGGCAGCCAACTCTTAGGCCCGGCGGCGGCTCTTGCTGTCTGGAGGCGCCGTGCATGCGAAGGCACCGGTATCCGCCGGCTTTCGACGACGTCGATGTCGCATCACCAGACGGCAGACTAATCCGTCTTCAAAGGCAAAATCGGCCGAGACCTGGCCTGTTCAACCTCTGGTGTCCACAGCCAGCGCCATCCACGAGCGCGCTTGTTAGTGGCAACGGTCTTTGCTTGCCGAATCCCATCCCACCTAGCCATAATCCGGAATGGACGAACTCTCTATTCCCACGCTCGGGCTCATACTCCTGACGGCCTCGCTTGTCGCCATGATCTCGAGGCGGCTGCGCCTTCCCTACAGCGTCGGGCTGGTAGCGGCCGGCATAGCGCTCGGCTTTGTCCCGGGTGGAACCGAGCTGCCACTCAGTCGGGGCCTGATCTTCACAGTATTTCTGCCGCCGCTGATTTTCCAGGCGGCGCTTGAAATCGAATGGCGTCATTTCCGCGTCAACCTGCCGGTGACTGCTTTGCTTGCCTTTCCGGGGGTGGCGATCGCTGCTGCTGTTGTAGCGCTCGGGATGCATTGGCTGCTCGGATGGAGCTGGGCTGGCGCAAGCCTCTTCGGTGTGCTGATCGCGGCGACGGATCCGGTTTCGGTGCTGGCGGCCTTCAAGGAGATGAAGGTGCAGCCGCGGCTCGGGCTTCTGGTCGAATCCGAAAGCCTGCTCAACGATGGCGCGGCCGCCGTCGGTTTCGCTATCCTGGTCGCGGTGGCAGCAGGCGCAAGCGCCACGCCCGTGGCCATCGCCTCTTCCTTCGTGTGGATTGTCGCTGGCGGCATCGCGATCGGCGCGGCCGTGGCAGCGGTGCTCCTTCTCATCGCAGGGCGGACGGAGGACCATCTGGTGGAAATTACGCTAACGACGATTCGCAGCCTATGGGTCATTTCTAATCGCCGAGAAATTTGGCATGTCGGGCGTTCTTGCGACGCTCACCTCCGGCCTTTTGGTTGGCAATGTGGGTTGGAAAGGCGCGATATCGGCCAAGGCGCGAAGTCACGTGCTGGCATTCTGGGGCTATGCCGCCTTCCTCGCCAACTCGATCGTGTTCATCCTGATTGGCGGCCATGAGGCGCACCAGCCGGTCGGGATCTTTGCGGGTAGCTCGGCGGTCGCCATAGCATTCGTACTGCTCGGTCGCGTACTGGCCATCTACCCGCTCTGCGCGCTCCTCAAGCCGACTTCGCTGAAGGTGGATCTCAAGTACCAGCATGTCCTGGTCTGGGGCGGCCTGCGCGGCGCGCTCGCGCTTGCCCTGTCCCTTGCGCTGCCACAGAACATAGCCGAGCGTGG
The DNA here is from genome assembly GCF_020165285.1 of Mesorhizobium sp. CA10. NCBI lineage: Bacteria > Pseudomonadati > Pseudomonadota > Alphaproteobacteria > Hyphomicrobiales > Phyllobacteriaceae > Mesorhizobium > Mesorhizobium sp. CA10. Next base: position 15,913 of record NZ_JAIUHV010000018.1, on the reverse strand, counting down.
GGATATCATTGTCACGGCGTTTGCCGCGGTGGCGTTCTCGATCTTCGTCCAAGGCCTGACAATGCCATGGCTTATCAAGAAGCTGGGACTGACTGCCGAGCAAGCTGCGTGAGGGCGCGCTGGCTGCCCTGAAGGGGACTTCATGCTTCGGCAGGACGGCCATCCCTCTGATGGGGAGAGGATGAGCCTGAATCCTTTTCAATCAAGAACGGCTTGCCCGCTTAACATAATGACAAGGCGCCCGAGCAAAGCAGCGGTATAGGAAGTGCAATCTGTCAGGATCAGCGACCGAGGCCTGTGAGAAAGCTCATTCAATTCGGCTTCATCGACTATGCCGACTTGATAGTAGGCTATAATGCGGGAAGCCTTGGCTCCCGCTTGTCAGCCGTGTGGGCAAATCCTTCTGCCGGTGGAAGACTCTACCGAGCAGCGCCAACTCTATCGGTGTGAAATGCGCTTCTTCCAAGGGGAATTATGGCCTCCGGAGTGCCTCTCCCCTCTCCTGATCATAGCTGCTTTGCCTCGTTGCTCTCGGGCTGGGTCTTTGGACATCCCCGTCTCCTCAACCCGCCGCCGAGCCTATAGATCAGGCAGGTCTTTCTTGTCGTCTCTTCCTTCGCGACACATCGGAAACTCCATGCATCGCGCCGAATTGGTTGTGATCGGAAAGGTTTCGGGTGAGGATCAGGCGTGGTAGAAAGTGAGAAAGCCCGCCGACCGAGCCGACGGGCCATCTTCCTCAAACTGCTTGTGCTTCCCTTCCCCGGACGGTCAGCCTAAACTAACGACCGAGTGGCAGTTTTGACACTGACATCAGTTCAGCCTCGTCCCTGATTCCTGCCAGGTAGTTGGCCAGAAGGCGAGATGCGAGGACTTCGCGTCGCTCGGGAGACTGATGTTCGACCTTCAATTTGTCGAACACGCGACCGAGCAACGCCAGGTCCGAAGAACTGAAGATGCCAGCTTCTCGGGCTCTTTGATGAATTGGCACGAGACCCTCCCAAATCGGATGATCCCTCAAACGCGGTCAAACTCGCCATTGATTGCGCACCTTGTCAACAAAAGAAAAAGCCCGCCGGCAGAGGCCCACGGGCAGGTGCTGGAGTAGCCTGGATGCGCAAAGTGCAACGTGCGCGGCAGGCCGATCACGGAACAACCAAAGCGCGTCTGTCGTTCCCGCAGGTGAGCCTCACGCCTCAGTCGTACTACTCCTGAGACAAAGGTCTTGCCGGGCAACTCATAAGTCGGGACCGGGAAACATCTTCCGAAGGTATTCGCCGCGTAGCTGGCGAGCATAGTCCCGTCATCTCCAGTGCGCGGATGTCCACGGTCACCTGCGATCGCTTTGGGCACCCGCACTAGCCAAGGGTGCTTGATACTGGCAGTCGTAGATTTCGAAGAGATCGTCGAGCGATCTCTGCTCGCGAGATGCGATCATCGAATTTTTGTTTCGCTTGGGAACTTTCCGGCTCGTCGGCGATTGAGGGTCGCCGCAGGGGACTTCAGATTTGGACTGCTTTAGTAAGCTTGAGGGGCTGATCGACGCCGGCGGCGCCAACCTGGTCGCGGAGTCGCGCGCGCTGCTTGCTCAAATCAAAGGCAAGTCGCACGACCTGGCTGCAGCCGTGGATGAATTCCTGCTCGACATGATGACGCTTGAATTCCTGCTCGAGGCCGAGCGGGAGGCATTCCATAGTTCGGCACGAAGACTGGCACGCATGCGCCTGACGATGGTGAAACTGCTCTCGACCTAGCGGCTGTCAGCCCCGGCCGATCCTTGCGGATTCCCGAGCGAGATCTGCGTGGTGTAGCCGCTGCCGTGGTCAAGCGTGTCGGTGATGGACCCGATGGTGTAGCTGCCCTCGACACCGGCCCAAAGGTCGATGGTGACCGAGCCGGAGCCGTTGCTGCGCGCGCCGTCGAGGCGGTCAGAATCTGCGCGGATCTTCGCCGCGGTCTCGTCCGACTCCATGAAGCGCAGCACGTCTTCCGGCTCGACATCGTCGCCAGCGACGCGGAAGAGCGCCTGATTGCGCAGGAGTGCAACCAGCCCGGTGTCAGCATCTCGACGACAAGAGCCCGTTACGCTTGGAGCAACGGGTTTTCTGACTGGCCGCAGGCTTGGAGAGTGTCATACCGCCTGGCGGCCGGTTCGCGCTTTCCGTCCGGCGGTGACAATTATCGACGAGCGATCAGCATGCAAAGCTGGCGCAGAACGCGGTCGTAAGTCTCCTGACTGCTAAGCACGTCCGCGCAGCGCTTCTCCATACGGCAAATTCCCGCCGCGCCGAACAGCCATCCCGCGTTGGTGTGAGTTGCACGTTATTTCGAGTGTTCATGCGCGTTCGACTTTGCTCAAGACGTCCAAATACTCAAGAATGCTCTATTGGGCGCCTCAGGAGCGGATGCTACCGACGGAGGTCCCCTCCGAATACTGCAAGCGCGGCTGTACCGAGGAGACACGCGGGAAGATCGGGAGCATCTCTTGATGCTGCTCCGTTCAGGGATCGACACTCGAGAGGCTCTGCTCTCAATGCTGGAAATACGCTCTCATCAGACTTGATGGACCTCATTCAGCAGGATTGCCAGACCAGTGATGATCTGCTGCATGACGAACGGCTTCTCGATCATGAGGCTATTCGGGACGCCCAAAGAGGGCCAGTCTACGGCCCCATCGACGCTCATGTAGATCACCGGAACCGTTGGATTCACGTTTCTCAAGTGTCTGGCCACTGCCCACCCGTCAGTGCCGTCGCCAAGCCTGATATCGGTTACGAGCGCGAGGACACGCTCGGGATCGTCATCAAAGACTGAAATTGCATCCTCCCCCCGATAGGAGGTGACCACCTCAAACCCCGCTTCTTCAAGAGAGTGTTCAATATCGAGAAGGATGACTGATTCGTCCTCGACCACAAGCACGGCGCGTGACGTCATGATGGCAGCTAAACCTGTTTGCCCCACGCAACGGACGAACGCCTGACAGGTTCCCGACATTGTTATTCGGGCATCAGGCCCCCTTTCTCCTTAGCGGCCAGCCTAAAGGTGCGCCTCACGTCGGTTACGGAGGCCTGACCTTCACCGAAAGCGACCACACATTCAACCGCCCTCCGCCAGTGTCGGCCCTTCTCAGTGAACCTCAGCAGCTCCGTGCCGGCTGCCTGGACGTTGGAGACGTTCAGGGTCAACCCGACGCGGGCCTTGATGGGAACTGGTGGGGAGAACCAGTTGAGGTTCACACGGTGTGATTTCGGATCATCCTGCGCTTCATGTCGGAGGCGTTGAGGAGGATCGCGAGGTCGGTCGCATAGGTCAGCTCAAGGCCAACAGCAGGGCGACCCTCCGGCTCAGCGGGCTCCCCGGTGTGCCGGTCGACCACCGACCATGCCCTTGGCCTGGACTCTGGAGCGAGATGATCTCGCCGGAGAATTCCTGCTTCCTGTCAGCCGGCGAAGCGCGGCTCCGGCACGCCGCGCACGCCGACGTCGAGCGCCAGCAGCGAGCCGGCCAGCGGCTGAGCCCGCAGGTCGGCCTGGTTGGAATCCCAGATGGCGGTGGTGACATAGAGCGTCGCAAGGTCCGGGCCGCCGAACATGCAGCTCGATGGACGCTGCACCGGCAGTTCGACGATGCGGTCGATCGAGCCGTCCGGCGCATAGCGTACCAGGCGCCAGCCGCCCCATTGCGCGTTCCACAGATAGCCATGTTCGTCGATCGTCGAGCCGTCAGGCGTTCCGGGCTGCTCGGCGGTCGAGGCGAAGAGCCGGCGATTGGCGATGGTCCCAGCGTTGTGATCGTAATCGTAAGCGTAGATCGCGTTATCCGGCGTATCGGCGAAATAGAAAATGCTGTTGTCGAGGCTCCAGACCAACGAATTGGAGATGCAGATTCCCCCCGCCAGCCGCGTCACCTGCAAGTCGGGATCAAGCCGATAAAGCGACGCGCTGTGGTCCTTGAGCTTGTCGTCCATGGTGCCGGCCCAGAATCGGCCTTTGCGGTCGCATTTGCCGTCGTTGAAGCGGTTGGTGGGGATGTGCGCTTCGGGTCTGGCGATCCAGTCGATGTTTTTGGTAGCCGGATCGAAGAAGGCCAACCCGCTTTCGAAGGCACAGACCAGTCCGCCTCTTTCGCGCAGTGCGAAAGAGCCAATGCGCTCGGGGAAGTGCCATTCGCGAACCTGACCGGTGGCATGGTCGAAGCGGCGCAGCCGCTTGCTCTCGATATCGACCCAATAGAGCGCCTGCTCGGCCACATCCCAGACCGGAACCTCGCCAAGCTTGTCGCGCGAGCGGAAGACTTCCGTGACGCTGCTCATCCCCCATCCTCTGCCGCGCCACACAAAAATGCCATGGAAGTCTCGGTCCCCTGCCCCGGCGCAAGTACCGTCAGGCCACCCAAATCCGGCAGGTTGTGGCCGTTAGCCGAGTGGCTCATCGGCTCGAAGCAGAAGAAGTCCTCGCGGTAATGCGGATCGAAATGCGTGTCGGAGACGAAAAGGAAATAGCGCGACAGCGCCGGCGCGGTTTCGATGCTGAGCCGCATGCGCTGTTCAGGCCAGACGATGGAGGCCGCGCCGTCCCAGCCTTCAAAACCGTTGTTGACCCAACGGCGCGGCAGCGCTCTCGGGTACTTGAAATCAAGTGCCTCGGGCACTGAGGTGCAGGTGTCCGGAAGCCAGCCCGCTTTTTCCGTCCAATAAGCCGTCGCCGGCGCTGCAAGCGTGGTTGTCGGCGTCAGCGGAAAATAGGGATGCCAGCCGAGTCCGAACGGCATCGGCCGCTCACCGAGATTCGTCACGCCAAGGATCGCCCGGAAGCTCACCCCTTCGCATTTGAAGCGTTGCGTGGCGCGATAGCGATAAGGTTCTCCCTGAAATTCGAACGACAGCGATGCCTCGGCGTCGCCGCGATCCTCGACAGTCCAGTCGCCAAGCCAGCCATCGCCGTGGAGGTAGTGCTTGTCCCAGGGTGTGTTGGGCTTCAGACGATACTCGGTCCGATCGAACAGAAAACGGTTGCCTTCGACCCTGTTGCTGAACGGGACGAGCGGAAAACAACCGGCCTTCAGCGGATCGCGATCCGAACCGTCTGGCGGCGGGCGCAGCAGCGCTTGCCAGGCATCGCCAGGCTTGGCCTCCAGCCGCCAGACCAACCCGCCTTGCGTCGAGAGCACGCAGCGAAGACGGTGGCTGGCGATCTCGATATCGGCCATCGTCAGCCCTTGATGCCGGTCGCGGCGATGCCGCGCACGAAGTGTCGCTGCAAGGCGAGAAAGAAGAGTGCCGTCGGCAGCGTCGCCACGACGGCAGACGCCATCAGCACGCTCTGCTTCATCGACATGCCGGCGCCGCCCACCAGCGTTGCCAACCCGACGGGAAGCGTGCGCGTCTCGTCGGAATTGGTGGCAATCAGGGGCCAGAAGAAATTGTTCCAGCTGGCGACGAAGGTGAAGATCGCCACGGTGGCAAGCCCCGGTTTTGTGAGCGGCAAGAGGATGCGCCAGAAGAAGCCGAAACGGCCACAGCCATCCATGATGGCGGCATCCTCCAGTTCGCGCGGCACGGCCTGGAAGAACTGAGTCAGCAGGAAAACGCCGAAGGCGTTGGCCGATGCCGGCACGGTCAGGCTGAAAATGCTGTCGACCAGGCCGTAGCTATTCAGGCCAAGGAACAGCGGCACGAAGAGGAGTTCATAGGGCAGCAGGAAGGTCGCGAAGATCACGCCCATGACGACGCGGCGGCCAGGGAACTGCATGCGCGCCAGCGGATAGGCCGCCAAGGCATCGACGGCCAGGGTCAGCGCGGTGGTGAGAATGCCGACAACGGCCGAGTTGCGAAACCAGGTCAGCATGGGGAAGCGCTGAAACAGCGCGCCATAGGCTTCCAGCGTCGGCGTATCCGGGATCCAGGTGGGCGGATAAGCGTAGATCTCGCTTTCCGGCTTGACCGAAGTGACCAGCATCCACAGGATCGGCGCGCCCCAGAGCGCCGTCACGACGATCATCAGCACATAGGCGAGCGAGCGCCCGCCAAGCGATTTTCCGGCACGATTGGAGCGCTGGTCCTGCATCAGATCGCCTTCATCAGCTTCATCTGGGCGAGCGAGAAGAGCAGCGTGATTAAAAGCAGCACCACGCCCGCGGCGGCAGCCGGACCCATCTCGAAATTCTGGAAGGCGGTGAGGTAGATATATTGCACGATGACGAAGGTGCTCGCCTCCGGCCCGCCCTGCGTCATCACATAGGCCTGGCCGAAGACGCGCCAGCCATTGATGATGGTGAGCGCGGTGACCAGCGCCATGGCCGGCCGCAGCAAAGGCAAGGTGATGTAGACGAAGCGCTGCCAGGGGCCGGCGCCGTCGAGCGTGGCGGCATCATGCAATTCCTCGGAAATGTCCTGCAGCGCCGCCAGGAAGATGATCATGTTGGTGTTGACGGTCCACCAGATGGTGGTGATGGCCAAAGCCGGCATCGACCAGTGCGGGTCCTTGAGCCAGGCAATGGGCTCGATGCCGATCGTGGTGAGGTAATAGTTGACGAGGCCGGTGCCCTTGTCGAACAGCCAACCCCACAGGATGCCGACGGTCGAGACCATGACGACATAGGGAAGGAACACCACCGTCCTCACGAAAGCGGTGCCCTTGAGCTTCTGGTCGAGCAGCATAGCCAAAGCCAGGCCGAGCACGACCATCGGGATCGCCGTCAGGAAGACAAAGTAGAAGGTGTTCCTGATCGCGGTCAGGAACAGCGGATCGGCGAAGATCTGCCGGTAATTGTCGAGCCCGATGAATTCCGGCGCGCCGAGGATATCCCAGCGCATGAAGCTGATGCCGATGGCGGCCAGCGTCGGCAAAAGCATGAAGGCGATGAACAGCGCCAGATAGGGCGACAGGAAGAGATAGGCGGCAAGCGTCATGCCGCTGCGCACCGCCCCTCCCTCCTGCGCCGATGCGCGGCGGGCCCTGGAGCGGCCCGCCGGGTGTGATGCCAGCGATGTCATCAGCCCTTCTTCAGCTGCGCGTCGAGACCTTCCTTCATCGCCTTCAAGGCGTCCGGAACTGGCTTGGAGCCGCTGAGCGCGGCCTGCAGGTTGGTGACCAGCGGCGTCGGCTTGTCGAAAGAGAAGACCGAGAGATATTGCGGGATCAGCGGCTCGTAGACGATGTTGGGCAGGTCGTCGACGAAGGACTTGAAATATTTGTACTGCTCGGTGCCTGTGAAGGCAGCGCTTTCACGCACCGCCTTGCTCTGCGGGATGATGCCGACGGTGGTGGCGGGCGCGGCAAAGTTGTCGAAGAACCACTTCATGAAAGTGCCATCGGCGGCGAGCTTGTCGTCGCTTTTCTGCTTCGACACCGCCATGCAATGCGAGTTCGCCCAGACGGCCGCCTTCTGGCCAAACACCGGCAATTGCGCGGTCATGAAATTCATCTTCTGCGCCATGCGCAGATTGACCTCCCAGGGGCCGATGAACTTCATCGCGACCTGCTTGGAAGCAAAGGCGTCCTCGCCCTTGTTGCCGCCGACCTCGGGATTGGTCACGCCATGCACGTTGATCAGGTCGACGAGATATTGCAACGCCTTCTGCGAGGCCTCGCTGTCAACCGCGGCCAGGCCCTTGTCGTCAAGGAAGGTGCCGCCGAACTGGTACATCAGGCTGAACCAGATCCAGCGCGCTGTCGCCCAGGTGTTCGGCAATTCGAAGCCGTAACGCGTGACCTTGCCGCTGCCGTCCTTGACCGTCAGCTTCTTTGCCCATTCGAGGAATTCCTCGCCGGTCTTCGGCGGCTTGGCCGGATCGAGCCCCGCCTCCTGCACCATATCGACGTTGTAATAGAAGCCGAGCGGATGCACGTCGAGCGGCGCGGCATAGACCTTGCCGTCGAAGGTCACGCCGGCGCGGCCGGCATCCGGAACCTGCGACAGGTCGAGACCGGACGAAGCGACGACGTCGTCGATCGGCCGGATGACCTTGCGCGTGGCGAATTCCGGCAGCTCGGTGATGTGGAAGAGCACCAGGTCCGGCGCACGACCGCCGGCCGAGGAGACCACCCATTTGGAAAATAAGGTGTCCCAGTCATAGCCGGTCGGCTCGACGATGACGCCCTTGCCGCCCTTGTTGAAGGTGTCGATGACGCCGTTGAGCGCGGTGGTGTTGTCGGCGCCGGTCCAGCCATGCCAGAGCGTCACCTTCTCGTCCGCGGCGAAGGCGCCGCGCGGCAACGCGCCCGCCAGCGCAGCACTTGCACCAAGCGCAAGCGCTTGCCGGCGTGTCAGCAGGGATTTCGCGAAGACATCATTTGCCATGGTTTCCTCCCATTATGGCTTGTGTGTCAGGGGTGGTGAAGCACGCTCAACCCGCCATCCGCGACGAGGCAGGCGGCGTTGATGAAGGGGCATTCGTCGGAGACGAGAAAGACCGCCGCCATGGCGATCTCCTCAGGCGTGGCGATCCGCCCGCCCGGATGCAGCGCCAGCGTCTTGGCGCGCGCGGCCCCCGGATCGTCGAAGCTGTTCCAGTAGTCGATGACCTTCTGGGTGGCGACATAACCGGGCGCCAGCGCGTTCACGCGGATATTGCCGCCGGCATATTCGATCGCCAGCGATTTGGTCAGGCCAAGCAGAGCATGCTTGGCGACGGGATAGGGAAAGGTGTGCGGGATGATGGTGAAGGCGTGCGTGGAGGCGATGTTGAGGATCACGCCGCCGCCCTGCCCGATCATCCCCGGCAGCGCCGCCTTGGCACAGTGCCAGGCGCCTTTCACATTGACGTCAAGATTGCGCGTCCAGTCGTCCTCGGTGGCTTCAAGCGGCGTCGAGAAGACGTTCATGCCGGCATTGTTGATGACGGTGTTGATCGGGCCGATGGCCTTCGTCGCCGCCGCCATTGCGGCCTCGATTGCCTTGGCATCAGCGATGTCGGCTGCGGCATGCGCGACGTCGCCCAAACGTGCAGCGCTTTCGACGAGAATGTCCGCGTCGCGGTCGACCAGGAACAGCCCGGCCTCCTCGCGCAGACAGGCCTCGGCCATGGCGTAGCCGATGCCTTGCGCGGCGCCGGTGAGGAAGATGCGTTTTCCGGAGAGGCGTCCCATCAGCGCCGCCCCAATGCCGAAGAACGCAGATTGTCGAGGAGCACGGCCAGGAGCAGGATCACGCCTCTGACGATGTATTGATAGAAGGCTGGAATGTTGAGCAGGTTCATGGCGTTTTCGGCGATGCCCATGATCAGCACGCCGACGATGACGCCCGACATCGTCGCCCTGCCGCCGGCAAGCGAGACGCCGCCGAGCACGCAGGCGGAGATCACCGAAAGCTCCAAGCCCACCGCGGCGTTAGGCTGGCCGGAGGTGATGCGCGAGGCAAGCAGGATGCCGGCGATGCCACACACCACGCCCTGCAGGGTAAAAATCCAGATGCGCGTTCGATCGACGTTGACGCCGGCCAGGCGCGAAGCTTCCGGGTTGCCGCCGATGGCGAGCGTATTCTTGCCGAAGACGGTGCTGTTGAGCACAAATCCGAAAATGGCGAAGAGCACCGCCAGCACCCAGATCGGCGTCGGTATGCCGAGCAGCTTCGAGAGGGCCAGCTGGTAGAAGTCCGGGCTGTTGATGCCGACGGCGCGACCGTCCGACGAGATCAGCGCGAAACCGCGCACGATCTGCATGGTGGCCAGAGTGGTGATCAGCGCGTTGATGCGGAACTTGGCAATGACGACGCCGTTGACGAGGCCAACGACGGCGCCGCAGGCGATCGCCGCAACCAGGCCAAGCAGGATCGAGCCGGTGGCGTTCGAGGCCATCACCGCGACCATGCCGGCGAAGGCGACGATGGAGCCGACCGACAGATCGAAGTCGCGCGCAGCGAGGCAGAACATCATCGTGCAGGCAACGATGCCGACGGTGACCACGGACTGAAGCAGGCCGAGCATGTTGCGGTCGGTGAGGAAGTTCGGCACGAGCAGCGACACCAGCGCGAAGGCGACGATGAAGATGACGACGAGGCCTTGTTCGCCGAGCAGGATCTTCTTCAGCCGACTGGTCATTGGAAGCCTCAGGATGCGATCGCGTCGGGGGTTTTCTTGTCGGGGAGCGCCGCGGCCAGGATCGCCTTTTCGGCGAACTGGTCGCGCGCGAGCTCGGCGCTGATGCGCCCGCCGCACATCACCAGGATGCGGTCGCAAATGCCCATCGCTTCCGGCAGCTCGGAGGAGACGACGACGATCGCCATGCCCTCCTCGGCCAGCTGGTAGAGCAGCTCGTAGATCTCCGATTTGGCGCCGACATCGATGCCGCGCGTCGGCTCATCGACGATCAGCACGCGGATGTTCTGCTCCGACAGCCAGCGGCCGAGGATGACCTTCTGCTGGTTGCCGCCGGAAAGATTGATGATGTCCTGCTTGCGCGACGGCGTGCGCACCTTGAGCTTCTTGATGAAGGTTTCGGCCGTCGTGATCTCGCTGGCGCGGTTCAGCACGCCGAAGCGCGTGTGATGGCGGCGCGAGGAGATGTTGATGTTCTCCTCGATCGAGCGGCCCTGGATGATGCCGTCATGCTTGCGGTCTTCCGAGCACAGCACGATGCCGGCCCTGATTGCGTCATGCGGGCTGGCGGCGGCAACCGTCTTGCCGTCGACCATGATCGTGCCGCCCGAACGCGGATCGGCGCCGAAGACCAGCCGCATCAGTTCGGATCGGCCGGCGCCGATGAGGCCGAAGAAGCCGACGATCTCGCCGGCGCGGGCTTCGAAGCTTGCCGGCGTGCGCAGCCTGGCGCCGCTCAGATTGTCGACCTTGAGGCGAACCTCTCCCCTCTTGCGCGGCCGAAAACCCCAGATGTCGGAAATCTCGCGGCCGACCATTTCGGCCACGACCTGATCGCGGGTGACATCCTTCAGCGATTGATGATGCGCGGCGAGCTTGCCGTCGCGCAGCACCGTCAGGCTGTCGCAGAGCCGGAACACCTCGTCGAGGCGGTGCGAGACATAGATGATGACCTTCTCGCCGCGCAGCCGGCCGATCAGTTTAAACAGGATCTCGCTTTCGCGCGAGGAGAGCGACGAGGTCGGCTCGTCGAGCGCGATGACGCGGGCGTCGAGCATCACCGCCTTGGCGATCTCAACCATCTGGCGCTCGCCGATCGAGAGCGTCTTGACCTTGCGGCGCATGTCGATATCGATGCCGGCCGATTTCAGCTTGGCGCCGACGTCGTCGAGCATGCGGCGGCGGGCGATGACGCCGGCGCTTGCCGGAAAGCGTCCGAGGCTGAGATTCTCGGCGACGCTCAGCTCGGGCACCAGCTGCAATTCCTGGTGGATGACAATGACGCCATTGTCGAAGGCATTTCTGGTCGAGGCATAGGCCTGGACCTTGCCGTCGATGCTTATCTCGCCGGCATCGGCATGCTGGTCGCCGGACAGGATCTTGATGAGCGTCGATTTGCCGGCGCCGTTCTCACCCATCAATCCGTGCACGGCGCCCTTTTCGACGCCGAACGACACATCGGACAGAGCCCTGACGCCCGGATAGGTCTTGGTGATGTTGGAGAATTCGAGAAAGGACACGGGGCTTCGATCCTTCTTGAGCATGCCAAACAGGCGGCGGCATCAAGCCGCCGCCTGTTTGTACAGGGAGGACTATTCGATACCGAGGTCCTTGCGCACCTTCTGGTAATCGTCGCGCTTGGCCAGCGCGCCGGCGGTCAGCGTCAGCTTCGCCGGCTCCTTGTTGTTGGCGATCCAGTCATACATGTCGAGCGCCGTCTCGTAGCCGTGGCGCTTGGGCGAGATGATCACCGTGCCGACGAAGCCGGTGGCGGCGGGTTTCTTGAACTCGTTGATCGCCGATTCCGCGCCGCCGATGCCGACGCCGATCATGCCGTCCGCCGGAATGCCGACGCTTTCAGAAGCGCGCACTGCGCCCAGCACCGCCTCGTCATTGAGGCCGAAGGCAATCCACTTCTTGATGTCGGCATGGGCGTTGAGCACCACGGTCGCGGCATTGAGCGCGGCTTCCGTGTCGGTCTTGGCCTGCGGCGCGTCGAAGATGTTTTCGGCCTTGAAGCCGGCGGCCTTCAGCACCGAGATCGCGCCTTCGACACGATCGACGGCGGTCGGCAGCTGGTCGTAGGAAACGCGGATCGCGCCGACCTCGTCCATCTTCCAGCCGCGCGCCTTCATCTCGTCGATGATGGCCTGACCCACGGCCTCGCCGATCTTGGTGGCGGAAATGCCCATATGCGGGACGTCTTCCAGCGGCTTGCCGTCGGCGCCGACGAGGCGGTCGTCGACCGTCATCAGCTTGAGATTGTTGGCGGCGGCCTTGGCGACGATGCCGGGGCCGAGCTTCACATCCGGCGTGCAGACGACGAAGCCTTGCGCTCCTTGAGCGCCCAGATTGTCGATCGCCGACATCAGCTTCTCGCCGTCCTCGGCGCCGATCTTGACGAGAGTGAAACCCTTCTCCTTGGCGGCCTGGTCGGCGAACTTCCATTCGTCCTGGAACCAGGGTTCCTCGGGCTGCTTGACGATGAAGCCGATCTTGGTGTCCTGAGCGTAGGCCGACGCGATCGTGGTGACCGACAAGACGGCGAGAGCACCCGCGACAAGCGCGGTTTTCAAAAGTCGCATGATTACCTCCCAGCAAACAGCCAGGCGCTCAGCCCGGATTGGTCGTGTGTAATCAATTTTATCATACCCGTCAATTGATCTGGTATGATAAATGAGATAGGTAGTCCGATAAGTAGTCGCTGGCGCAAATCACTCGCATCCGCTAAGGCCGGACCAATTGCGCGCAAACCGAACGGTTCGCTGCCTTGGAGGAGGGGCTGAGGTGAACGAAACACCGAAGAAGGCTGACGAAGACACGCAAACGCGCGAGACGGCGCGCCGTCCGCGCGTCATGCCCGACGTGACCAAGGCGATCGCCTCCGACATATTCTCCGGACGATATCCGGCCGGGTCGTCGCTGCCGACCGAGAACGATCTCGGCATCGAATATGGCGTCAGCCGCACCGTCATCCGCGAAGCGCTGAAAGTGCTGGCGGCCAAGGGGCTGGTACTGTCCCGGCCACGCGTCGGCACGGTGGTGTGCGACCAGGACAACTGGAACATCATCGACCCGCAGGTGCTGGCCTGGCATGCGCCGCATGCGCTGGACGACAAGCTGTTCGACGCGATCCTGGAAACCCGCCGCGCCATCGAGCCGCTGGTCGCCGAACTCGCGGCAACGCGCGCGACGCTGCAGGAGATCGCTGATCTCGAAGTAGCCTGGCAAGGCATGGCGGGTGCCGGCGAGGACCTGACGCAGTTCTCGCGCTCCGACATCGTCTTTCACCAGATCGTCTATGGCGCGAGCCACAACCCGATCTTCCGTCAGATCGGCAAGCTGATCGACACGGCGCTGTTGTTTTCGCTGGAAGCCACCGCGACCATCTCGCCGGTCAGGCGCAGGGAAGCGGCGGCGGCGCATGGCGAGGTGGTCGAGGCCTTGCGCATGCGCGACGCCGTCGCCGCGCGCAATGCGGCAAACAAGATCCTCGACCTTGCCGCGCGCGACCTCGTCAGCGCCAAGAAACTGAAAAACAACTGAGACCGGCCGGCCGCATGAAGATCACCGCTCTGACCACCTATATCGTTCCGCCGCGCTGGCTGTTCCTCAAGATCGAAACCGATGCCGGCATCAGCGGCTGGGGCGAGCCGGTGGTCGAAGGCAAGGCGCTGACGGTCGAAGCGGCGGTCAGGGAACTGGCCGATTATCTGATCGGCAAGGATCCGCGTTTGATAGAGGATCATTGGACGGTGATGCATCGCGGCGGCTTCTATCGCGGCGGGCCGATCCTGATGAGCGCTATCGCCGGCATCGACCAGGCGCTGTGGGACATCAAGGGCAAGGCGCTCGGCGTGCCGGTCCATGAATTGCTCGGCGGCAGGCTGCGCGAAACGGTCAAGGTCTATTCCTGGATCGGCGGCGACCGGCCGGCGGAAGTGGCGGCCGGCGCCAGGGATATGGTGGCGCGCGGATTCCTAGCGCTCAAGATGAACGGCACCGAGGAACTGCAGATCGTCGACAGCCACGACAAGATAGACGCGGCTATAGAGCGCGTCGCCACGGTGCGCGAGGCGGTCGGGCCGAATATCGGCATCGCCGTCGATTTCCACGGCCGCGTGCACCGCCCGATGGCGCGCATCCTGGTCAAGGAGCTTGAGCCCTACCGGCTGATGTTCATCGAAGAGCCGGTGCTCAGCGAAAACCGCGAGGCTCTGAAGGAGATCGCCGCACTCGGCTCGACGCCGATCGCGCTTGGCGAACGGCTCTACAGCCGCTGGGATTTCAAATCGGTGTTCGAGGATGCGGTCGTCGACATCATCCAGCCGGATCTCTCGCACGCCGGCGGCATCACCGAATGCCGCAAGATCGCGGCGATGGCTGAGGCCTATGACGTGGCTGTGGCGCCGCACTGTCCGCTCGGGCCGATCGCGCTCGCCGCATGCCTGCAGCTCGACGCCGTGAGCTACAATTGCTTCATCCAGGAGCAGAGCCTAGGCATCCACTACAATGCCGGCAACGACCTGCTCGACTACGCCGCCAACAAGGACGTATTCCGCTACCAGGATGGCTATGTCGCCATTCCCGATGGCCCGGGCCTCGGCGTCGAGATCGACGAAGAGTATGTGAAGGAGCGCGCCCGGGAGGGACACCGCTGGCGCAACCCGGTCTGGCGCCACAAGGACGGTTCGTTCGCCGAGTGGTAAGCGGGCCCAGATTCGACGGATCGGTTTGCGAGACGACCGGTGCGGCAGGAAAGTGCAAGTAGGATCCCGAGCGGCCCGCGCGTGGCGCCGGAGCACCTTCAGTTAGGTGGGATCGATCCACAGGTATGGCCAGTCGCCTTCGATCGGCCGGTCGAGGAACGAGGGCAACGCCGCGGAAGTGTGGGTCGGGATCAACAGAACAGCGCGCAGGCACGTCACGCTTCGTACCGCTACAAGCCATGTTCTAACTGAAGCGAACGTCGGCGGAAGAAGTCGCCACCGGAAGAGGCAATCGAGCTCCTCAACGCGAAGCTCCCCCGCCTGTTGGTCGGCAGCATCTGTTGGCTGATACCTGCTAGAAATACGCGCTCCGCTTGCGGGCAGAATAGAGTGGAAGGGAAGTTGCGGCTCCCCTCTTCTATCCTATTGCACCGCCAGCGCCGTCACTTCGCGTCGAAATGGCTGCGCGTCACCGATATCGGGTTCGTTCAGCTCGCGGGCGAAGCGGTGGCCGGCATAGGTTGCCCAGGCGATCGGCCCCGGCGCTTCCGCATCGCCAATGACCTTGATCGAACGAATGCCGTTGCCGGCCCACTCGTTTTCCCGGGCTTTCAGCGCGCGCCAAACGGCATCGTCCTGATTGCGTGACGTGACCAGGACGATGGCATCGGCGGCCAGCTCCTGTTTCGCGCCGGTATAGACGCAGGCTGTCACGACGCCGCCTGAAGCGATGTTCGTGACGGTCCTGTTAAGGACGATACCCACTCCCAATCCCGCCAGGCGGCGGTGGATGGCGCCCTGCTCCAGCGTGTTTCGCGTCCAGTCCGAGACAAAGGCCGACGGCATCCTTGAAGAGAGCGATTGCGGTCCAACAGGTGCAGCGCTTCTTCCTGATCGTGGGTGACGTAGAGGATGGTGACGCCGGTTTCGCGATGGATGCGTCGGATCTCGGCTGGATCTCCTCGCGCAGCTTCTTGTCCAGGGCCGACAGCGGTTCGTCCATCAGAAGGATCGGCGGATCGTCGGCCAGCGCGCCGGGCTTGCCCATCCGGCAGTATGGCCATGTGGCGCGCCCTTTCCCAATTTGTGTAATGCCACGGCGAAGTGATTGATGCCGGGAACAAATTAGCAGCCCGAAAGTTCGCGAGAACGGCGAACCGGGAGAAGG
>NZ_JAIUHV010000017.1:0-91884 GCF_020165285.1 Mesorhizobium sp. CA10 | reverse complement strand
CGTCGCAAGGAAGCTCCTGGTCGTCCTCAACGCTATCATTCGCGACAAAACCGCATTCGCGTGAACACAGTTGCCATTCCGTGAGATTGATGCTTCGCTACGGTGCGGAACAAGGCTTCTAAAAGCCACCCTCTGCCCCCTCTGCGGCGTCGCATTCTTCGGCAGAGGTAACGGAATGGATCCTAGGGTCTTCGCTCCGCTTCGCGGAGCTTTGCCCTAGGATGACGACATTGGGCCTATAGCGGCACGACCTTACCCTCGGCCAACGTCACGCGCCGGTCCATGCGTCCGGCGAGCTCATGGTTGTGGGTGGCGATCAGCGCCGCGAGGCCCGATTGCCTGACCAGCGCCTCCAGCGCATCGAACACATAGGAGGCGGTGACCGGATCGAGATTGCCGGTCGGCTCGTCGGCCAGCAGCACCAGCGGCGCGTTGGCGACGGCGCGGGCAATGGCGACGCGCTGCTGCTCGCCGCCGGAAAGCTCGGCCGGCCGGTGCTGCGCGCGCTTGCCGATCTGCATATAGTCGAGGAGCTGCGCCGCGCGCTCGGATGCTTCCTTGCGGCCGAGCCCCTTGATCAGCTGCGGCATCATGATGTTCTCGAGCGCGGAGAACTCCGGCAGCAAATGATGGAATTGATAAACGAAGCCGACATCGTTGCGGCGGATCGCGGTGCGCTCCTCGTCCGACAGCCGGCCGCACGCACGGCCGGCGAGGATCACGTCGCCCGCGTCGGGCCGCTCCAGCAGCCCCGCCGTGTGCAAAAGCGTCGACTTGCCGGTGCCCGACGGCGCCACCAGCGCCACCATCTCGCCGCGCCTGAGCGAAAAGTCGGCGCCATTCAAAATGGTGAGCTTGCGCGGCCCCTGGACATAGTGCCGCTCGACGCCCTTCAACTCGATAATGGCCTCGGCCATCATTCGTACCTCAAGGCTTCGACGGGATCGAGCCGGGCGGCCCGCCAGGCCGGGAACACCGTCGCGAGGAACGACAGGCCAAGCGCCATGATGACGACATAGGTGGTCTCGCGCGGATCCATCTTTGCCGGCAGCTGGCTGAGGAAATAGAGCTCGGGATTGAACAGGATCCTGCCGGTCATCCAGGAGAAGAACTGGCGGATCGATTCGATGTTGAGGCAGATGACGACGCCGAGCAGCACGCCGGCGATCGTGCCGGTGACGCCGATCGCCGCGCCCGTCATCAGGAAGATGCGCAGGATCGCGCCGCGCGAGGCGCCCATCGTGCGCAGGATGGCGATGTCGTGGCCCTTGTCCTTCACCAGCATGATGAGGCCGGAAATGATGTTGAGCGCCGCCACCAGCACGATCAGCGTGAGAATCATGAACATGACGTTGCGCTCGACCTGCAGCGCCGAGAAGAAGGTCTCGTTGCGCTGGCGCCAGTCGACGAGGTCGACCGGCCGCTGCGCCGCCTGCTCGACCAGCGGCTTCAGCGCGTCGACATTGTCGGGATTGTCGACATAGATCTCGATGGTCTGGGCTCGCCCGTCCATGTTGAAATAGAGCTGCGCTTCCGAGAACGGCATGTAGACGATCGAGCTGTCATATTCCGACATGCCGACCTCGAAGATCGCCGCCACCTTGTAGCCCTTCATGCGCGGCGTGGTGCCGAGCGGCGTCACATCGCCGTCCGGCGAGATCAGCGTGATGGTGTCGCCGAGCACTAGCCCGAGGCTTTCGGCCATGCGCTTGCCGATCGCCACGCCGTCGCCGGTGTCGAAACCGTCGAGCGTGCCCTGCTTGATGTTGCTGGCGACGATCGAAATCTTGCCGAGGTCCTCGCCGCGGATGCCGCGCACCAGGGCGCCCGTGCCGCCGCCGACATTGCCTTGCGCCAGGACCTGGCCGTCGATCAGCGGGATGGCGTATTTGACGCCCGAAACACCGTTGATGCGGCTCGCCACCTGGGCGTAGTCCTCCAGCGGCGAATCGAGCGGCTGCACGATGAGATGGCCGTTGACGCCGAGGATGCGGGTCAGCAATTCGGCGCGGAAACCGTTCATCACGGCCATGACGACGATCAACGTCGCGACTCCGAGCATGATGCCGAGAAAGGAGATCGAGGCGATGACCGAGATCACCGTCTCCTTGCGGCGCGATCGCAGATAGCGCCACGCCACCATGCGCTCGAAGCCGGAGAAAGCGCCCGCCGCTGACCTGGCCGCTGCCGCCGCCTCGTTCATGCGGCGATACCCAGGCGTTTCTTGGCCTCGGCGATCGGCAGCGTCTCGCGCTCGCCCGACCTGCGGTTCTTGATCTCGATCTCGCCGGCGGCCACGCCGCGCGGACCGACGATCACCTGCCAGGGCAGGCCAATCAGGTCGGCGGTGGCGAATTTGCCGCCGGGACGCTGATCGGTGTCGTCATAAAGCACGTCCTTGCCGGCTGCGTTAAGCGCCGCATAGAGCTCGGCGCAGACGCGGTCGCATTCGCCGTCGCCGACCTTCATGTTGATCAGGCCGATATCGAAGGGCGCCACCGCTTCCGGCCAGATGATGCCGTTCTCGTCATGGCTGGCCTCGATGATCGCCGCGACCAGGCGCGACGGACCGATGCCGTAGGAGCCGCCCGAGGCGTAATGGTCCTTGCCGTCGGGGCCGGTCACCTTGGCGTTCATCGGCTTGGAGTATTTCTCGCCGAAGTGGAAGATGTGGCCGACCTCTATGCCGCGCGCCGAGACCTGCTCGCTTGGCGGAACGTTCGCCCAGGCCGCCTCGTCATGCATCTCGTCGGTGGCGGCATAAGGCGTCGTCCACTTCTTCACGATGTCGCCGATCTCTGCATCGTCGGAGAAGTTGGTGCCGGCGCCCGGCACGTCGAGCGTCAAATAAGCGCGGTCGCAGAACACCTGGCTCTCACCGGTCTCGGCCAGGATGATGAACTCATGGCTGAGGTCGCCGCCGATCGGACCGGTGTCGGCGCGCATCGGAATGGCCTGCAGGCCCATGCGTGTGAAGGTCCTGAGGTAGGAGACGAACATGCGGTTGTAGGCGGCCTTGGCGCCCTCGAAATCGAGATCGAACGAATAGGCGTCCTTCATCAGGAACTCTCTGCTGCGCATGACGCCGAAGCGAGGGCGCACCTCGTCGCGGAACTTCCACTGGATATGGTAGAGGTTGAGCGGCAGGTCCTTGTAGGACTTCACATAGGCGCGAAAAATCTCGGTGACCATCTCTTCGTTGGTCGGCCCGTAGAGCATGTCGCGGTCCTGGCGGTCCTTGATGCGCAGCATCTCCTTGCCGTAGTCGTTGTAACGGCCGCTTTCGCGCCACAGATCCGCCGACTGGATGGTCGGCATCAGGATTTCCAGCGCGCCGGCGCGGTTCTGTTCCTCGCGGATGATCTGGCAGACCTTGTCCAGCACGCGCTTGCCCAATGGCAGCCACGAAAAGCTGCCCTGCCCCTGCTGGCGGATCATGCCGGCGCGCAGCATCAGCCGGTGCGAGACGATCTCGGCCTCGCGGGGATTTTCTTTGAGAATGGGCAGGAAATAGCGCGACAAACGCATGGACTGGTCCGTGAGTGAAAATGGCGGCGCGGGGAATCGGCGCAACCGAGGCTGCTTGCCCGGGCTTCATAGCCATTTCATGGCCGAATGGAAACCCGAGTGCCCCAAAGTATCGGGCCTTCTGCACCTTACCAAAAAGGCGATTTTGGCTGCAAAGTGCCGCAAATGGCTTTTTGATCGATTCACAAGCAAGCCCTGCCGCACTATTGTGCAGTGCAGCACGATATTGCCTGTTTCGAGGCAAAATTCTTCGTGACATTTTCACCTGCCTTGGTCTAGTGTGCGCCGATAACCGAGAGGGCGGAGAAAAATCTGCTCTCCTACGCGGTCAAAGTCTTGGGAGGATGCGATCTAGGCGCGGTAACTCGCTGCCGCCGGACACCGGAAACGGATCGGACGCGTTTAAATTGCAAGGCCTTGTGCCTTGCATTTTTTTTGTGCAATCATCTGCTTAGCGCGATCATCTGCCAAACGGCGTCAGCCACGGTTGGCCGCCGAATTCGGAAGCCGGCTTCCGAATTCAACCTTGGCGCGCGTATGCTGCTCATTACTTGCGGAAACTATAATGACGGTCTCAGTGACTGGCGTCTGGCGTGAAGTCCGGCATGAAACGCATGATATCGTCGAAGCTGAATCCCAGGCCCATCGTCAGGCCGTAGAGAATGCCCATCACGACCACCGTTACGATCGTCGCGCGAACGAAGGCGCGCAGCATGTGCGGGCCGCGCGGTGCGCTGGAAACGGTGCCAAGCGTGACATCCTGGTCGTCGTCCTGGGTGCGCAGGCTGAACGGAAGAACAACGAACAGCACCAGCCACCAGGTGACGAAGAACAGCGCGGCGAACAGTATCCAATTCATGCCTGCTCCAGTTCGACCAGCGTGCCGAAGAAATCCTTGGGATGCAGGAACAGCACCGGCTTGCCATGCGCGCCGATCTTCGGATTGCCGTCGCCAAGCACACGCGCGCCGCTTACCTTCAAATGGTCGCGGGCAGCCATGATATCGTCGACCTCATAGCAGACGTGATGCATGCCGCCCGAAGGGTTCTTCTCCAAGAATGCCGCTATGGGCGACGTCTCGCCCAGCGGCTCCAGCAGCTCGATCTTGGTGTTGCCGACATCGATGAACGCCACGGTCACGCCATGCTCCGGCAGCGCCTGCGGCTCGCCCACTCGCGCGCCCAGCGTATCGCGATAGGCGGCCATTGCCGCGGCCAGATCCGGCACAGCAAGCGCGACATGGTTCAGGCGTCCAAGCATAAAGCGCTCCGCTTTTAGGGGACTAAGGGAGTAGGGCAGTAAGGGAGTAGGGAAAAAATCTCGGCGTATACAAATCTATCGCCTTTTCCCTACTGCCCTACTGCCTTACTCCCCTACTCCCTTGTTCGTCACCGCGTGACGAACACCGTCACCAGCGGCTTCTTGCCCCAGGCTTCGTTGGCGGCGCCGCGCACTGCGCGGCGCACCGCCTCCTGCACCAGGTCGAGGTCTTTTCGGCGCTGACGCGGAATGGAGTCCACCGCGCCGATTGCCGCATCGAGCATCAGATCCTCCAGCGTCTCGCCGCGGGCATCCGCTTCGGCGACGCCGATCGCCACCAGGTCGGGGTCGCCGGCAAGCTCATATTTGTCGTCGAGCACGACATTGACCGCGACATGCCCGGCGAAGGAAAGCTTGCGACGGTCGCGTATGCCCATCGCCTGGTCGGTGCCGATCAGCGAGCCATCCTTGTAGAGCCGCCCGAACGGCACCTGATCGATGATCGTCGCCGGCCCTGGCCAGAGCCTCAGCATGTCGCCGTCGCGCACCTGCGCCACCTGGCCGATGCCCGACATCGACATCAGCGAGCCCTGCGCCACCAGATGCGCCGCCTCGCCATGCACGGGGACGCCGATCTGTGGCCGCACCCATTCATACATCTTGCGCAATTCGCTGCGGCGCGGGTGGCCGGAGACATGCACCAGCGCGTCGCCGTCCTCGATGATCTTCATGCCGAGATCGATCAGCCGGTTCTTGATCTCGAGAATTCCCTTTTCGTTGCCGGGAATGGTGCGCGAGGAAAACACCACCGTGTCGCCGGCCGTCAGCGCCACCGACTTCATCTCGTCGCGTGAAAGCTTTGCCAGCGCCGCCAGCGGCTCGCCCTGGCTGCCGGTGCAGATGATCACCAGGTTCTCGCGCGGGATATAGCCATAGTCCTCCTCGGCGATGAACTCCGGCAGCCCGTCCATGTAGCCGAGCTCGCCCGCCACATCGATAACACGCTTCAGCGATCGGCCGAGCACAAGGCATTGCCGGCCGGCATCGCGTGCCGCCTTGGCGATCGAGACGATACGCCCGACATTGGAGGAGAAGGTCGTGACCGCGACGCGCCCCTTCGCGCTCTCGATGACACCCTTGAGGCCTTCGCCGACAGCGACTTCCGACGGCGACTCCCCTTCCCTCAGCGCGTTGGTGGAATCGCAGATCAGCGCCAGCACGCCCTTGTCGCCATAGGCGCGGAAACGCGCCTCGTCGGTCTTCGGGCCGATCGTCGGCGCCGGGTCTATCTTCCAGTCGCCGGTGTGGATCACGGTGCCGGCGGGTGTGGTGATCGCCAGCGACATCGGCTCGGGAATCGAATGCGCCACTGGAATGGCCTCGATCTCGAAAGGTCCGATGGTGAATTTCTCGCCTGCCCGGTAGATCGACGCCGGGATCTTCGGCGCGCCCTGCTCGCCCTGCCGCTTGGCCTCGAGCAGGCCGGCGGTGAACGGCGTCATCCAGACCGGGACTTTAAGCTTCGGCCAGATATCGAGCAGCGCCCCGTAATGATCCTCATGCGCATGGGTGATGACGATGCCGCGCAGGCCGTCGATATTCTCCTCGATGAAACGCGTATCGGGCAGGATGAGATCAACGCCGGGATGTGCCGAGTCCGGAAAGGTGACGCCGACATCGACGATGATCCATTCGCGCGCGTCGGCGGGCCCATAGCCGTAAAGGGCGAAGTTCATGCCGATCTCGCCGACGCCGCCCAGCGGCGCGAAGACGAGCTCGGCGTTTTCTCTATTCGCCATCAATTCTTTCCTTCCTGGCCGCTTTGGCCAAGTCGTTGGCGCAATTTCGGGAAAAGCGTGTCACAGCTTTTCGTCCGGAATTGCACAAAAACAAAATTATACCCGGGCCGAGGCGACCGCGCCGAAATGCACGTCGCCGGCCGCGATCGTCAGAACCGATCCCTCATCGTCGCGGATCACAAAACGGCAGTCCTCGTCAATGGTTTCGAAGACGCCGCGCACCACATTGCCGTCAATTCTGACAGCAACCTCGCCGCCGAGCCCTGCCGCGCGGGCAAGCCAGCGCTTCCTGATAGCATCGAGCCCGCGCCCGTCATCCCACAGCCTGGCATACTCGCTCCAGGCATCCGAAAGCGCCAGGAACAGCGTTTCGGCATCGCAAGTCGCGCCCAGCGCCTGCAGCGACGTCGCCGGATAAGGCAAATCCTCAGGGTAAGCCACGACATTGACGCCGATACCGATGGCGACGGCAAAGCGGCCGCCATCGAGCATCGCCGATTCCAACAGGATGCCAGCAAGCTTGGCGCCCGACGCCAGCACGTCGTTCGGCCATTTCAATTCGAAGCGGTTGCGGCCCTGGCTCGCGCCGTCGACGGCGACGGCGATCCGGCCCTTCGGCACGACGGCGTCGAGCGCGTCGGCCAGCGCAAGCCCCGCGACGAAGCCGAGCGTCGCGGCAAGCCGGAGCTCGCCGCCCGGAACCAGAAGCAGCGTCGCCGCGAGATTGCCTTCTGGCGTTGCCCAGGCGCGGCCACGCCGGCCGCGGCCGCTCTCCTGCTTCTTCGAAACGACCCAGAGCTTGCCGGGATCGCCGGCGCGCGCGTGTTCCAGCGCCAGCGCGTTGGTCGAGCCGACGCTGTCATGCGCCTCGAGCCGGAACCCCTCCGACGCCGCGGTTGGAGCCAGCCGAAATGCCATCCCGTCAGAAGAAGGTCTTCGCAGCGGCTTCGGCATAATTGCCGATCGGCCCGCCGATCAGCACATAGAACAGCACGAAGGCGCCGCTGACGCCGAGCACGAGGCGCAGCTCGCTGGCCATCGGCACGAAGCCGCCGACCGGCTCGTCGAACCACATGATCTTGATGATGCGCAGGTAATAATAGGCGCCCACCACCGAGGCCAGCACGCCGATAATCGCCAGCGCGTAGAGATGCGCGTTAATGGCGGCGAGGAACACGTACCACTTCCCCCAGAAGCCGGCGAGCGGCGGAATGCCGGCCAGCGAGAACATCAGGATTGTGAGGATTGTGGCCATGATCGGGTTGGTCGAGGCGAGACCGGAAAGATCGCTGATCTGCTCGACATTGCCTTCCTTGCGCCGCATGGCGAGGATGAAGGCGAAAGTGCCGAGCGTCATCACCAGATAGATCAGCATGTAGATGGCGACGCCGCGCACGCCGGCCTGGCTGTTGGCGGCAAGGCCGACCAGCGCGTAGCCCATATGGCCGATCGAGGAATAGGCCATCAGGCGCTTGATGTTGGTCTGGCCGATGGCCGCGAAAGCGCCAAGCGCCATCGAGGCGATCGAGATGAAGACGACGATCTGCTGCCAGTCCGAGGCAATCGGCTTGAAGGCGCCCATGGTGACGCGCACGATCAGCGCCATCGCCGCCATCTTCGGGGCGGCTGCCAGGAACGCGGTGATCGGCGTCGGCGCCCCCTCATAGACGTCCGGCGTCCACATATGGAACGGCACGGCCGAGATCTTGAAGGCGAGGCCTGCCAACACGAACACCAGGCCGAAGACGAGGCCGAGCTGGCGCTCGCCGCTGCCAAGCGCCGTCGCGATTTCCTGGAAACCGGTATTGCCGGTGTAGCCGTAAACGAGGCTGATGCCGTAGAGCAGCATGCCCGACGACAGCGCGCCGAGGACGAAGTATTTCAGGCCGGCTTCGGTCGAGCGCAGATTGTCGCGGTTGATCGCCGCCAGCACATAGATCGCCAGCGACTGCAGCTCGAGCCCGAGATAAAGCCCTATCATGCCGTTGGCCGAGATCATCAACATCATGCCCAGCGTGCAGAGCAGCACCAGCACCGGGAATTCGAACTTGTCGAAATGTTCCTGGCGCGCGAAGCGCATCGACATGACCAGCGTCACCGCTGAGCCGATCAGCGCCAGCATCTTCATGAAGGCGCTGAAGGCATCCTGCACGAAGGCGCCGCCATAGGCTGAGCCCTGCCCGCCGGCGAAGGCAAGCCACAGTCCGGCCACCACCAGCACGAGGACGGCCAGGCCGGTCACGGTCATGGTGCTGTTGGAGCGCGAATAGGCCCCGATCATCAGGAGCGCCAGCGCACCGACGGCGAGGATCAGTTCCGGCGTCGAGAGCGAAAGGCTGGAGAGAAGGTCCGGCGTCATGGTCTATTCCCCAGTCAGTTCGCCGCCGCGGTCTGCGCGGAATTGATGGATGCGGTGACGTTGGTGACGAGCGTCTTGACCGACTGGGCCGTCGCGTCGAACACCGGCGCCGGGTAGACGCCGAAGAAGATGACCAGCACCACCAGCGGGTAGACGATCGCCTTCTCACGCGGCGAAAGGTCGAGCAGGTTTTTCAGGCTGTCCTTGGTCAGCGCGCCGAAGATCACCCGGCGATAGAGCCACAGCGCGTAGGCCGCCGACAGGATGACGCCGGTGGCGGCGAAGAACGCCACCCAGGTGTTGACCTTGAACACGCCGAGCATGGTCAGGAACTCGCCGACGAAGCCGCTGGTGCCGGGAAGGCCGACATTGGCCATGGTGAAGATCATGAACACGGTGGCGTATTTCGGCATGTTGTTGACCAGACCGCCATAGGCATCGATCTCGCGCGTATGCATGCGGTCGTAGATGACGCCGACGCACAGGAACAGCGCGCCCGAGACGAGGCCGTGGCTGAGCATCTGGAAGATCGCGCCCTGCACGCCTTCCTGGTTCATCGCGAAGATGCCCATGGTGACGAAGCCCATATGGGCGACCGACGAATAGGCGATCAGCTTCTTCATGTCCTCCTGCATCAGCGCCACCAGCGAGGTGTAGATGATGGCGACGACCGAGAGCGTGAACACCAGCGGCGCGAACATCGCCGACGCCTCCGGGAACATCGGCAGCGAGAAGCGCAGGAAGCCGTACCCGCCCATCTTCAGCAGGATGCCGGCCAGGATCACCGAACCGGCGGTCGGCGCCTCGACGTGGGCGTCCGGCAGCCAGGTATGCACCGGCCACATCGGCATCTTCACCGCGAAGGAGGCGAAGAAGGCGAGCCACAGCCAAGTCTGCATGTTGGCCGGGAAATTATGCGTCAGAAGCGTCGGAATGTCGGTGGTGCCCGACTGGAAGAACATCGCCATGATGGCGAGCAGCATCAGCACCGAGCCGGCGAGCGTGTAGAGGAAGAACTTGAACGAGGCATAGACGCGCCGCTTGCCGCCCCAGACGCCGATGATGATGAACATCGGAATCAGGCCAGCCTCGAAGAAGACGTAGAACAGCACGATGTCGAGCGCGCAGAACACGCCGATCATCAGCGTCTCGAGGATCAGGAAGGCGATCATATAGGCCTTGACCCGCTTCTCGATCGCATCCCAGGAGGCCAGTATGCAAAGCGGCATCAGGAAGGTGGTCAGGATGACGAACAGCATCGAGATGCCGTCGACGCCCATGTGGTAGGAAATGCCCGAATCCAGCCAGGCGTGCTTCTCGACGAACTGGAAGCCGGCCTGCGAATTGTCGAAGCCCGTCCAGATGAACAGCGAGATCACGAAGGTGAACGCCGTCGTGATGAATGCGATGGCGCGGATGTTGCGGCGCGCGTTTTCGCTGTCGTCGCTGATGAATAGGATGAGCAGAACACCAACCAGCGGCAGGAAGGTGACCAGCGAGAGGATTGGCCAGTCGGTCATCAGAGCATCATCCAGGTGACGAGAGCGGCCACGCCGATCAGCATGGCGAAGGCATAGTGATAGAGATAGCCGGTCTGCAGCTTGACGACCCTGTTGGTGACGTCGACGACGCGCGCCGAGATGCCGTCGGGGCCGAGGCCGTCGATGACGGCGCCGTCTCCGGTCTTCCACAGGAACCTGCCGAGGCGCTTCGCCGGCCGCACGAACAGGAAGTCGTAGAGCTCGTCGAAATACCACTTGTTGAGCAGGAACCCATAAAGCAGGCGATGATTGGCGGCGACGCTTCGGGGAAGTTCCGGCGAGCGAATATAGAATTTCCAGGCCACCGCGAGGCCGATCAGCATGGCGACGAACGGGGCGAGCTCTACCCAGAGCGGCAATTCATGGATCTCATGCAGGATGTGGTTTTCCGGCAGCGTGAACAGCGAAGCCTTCCAGAATTCGGCGTAACCCTCGCCGATGAAGGCGCCGTGGAAGATGATACCGGCAAACAGCGCGCCGGCGGCCAGCACATAGAGCGGCACCAGCATCACCGGCGGCGATTCGTGGACATGGTGCATGACCTCATGGCTGGCGCGCGGCTCGCCGTGGAAGGTCATGAAGATCAGTCGCCAGGAATAGAAGCTGGTGAAGCAGGCGGCGACCACCAGCAGGATAAAGGCGAAGCCGGCGACCGCATTGTGGCTGGCGAAGGAGGTCGCGATGATGGCGTCCTTGGAGAAGAAGCCGGCAGTGCCGATCACCGTTGCCGGAATGCCGACGCCGGTCAGCGCCAGCGTGCCGACGATCATCATCCAGTAGGTCGCCGGGATCAGCCTGCGCAGGCCGCCCATCTTGCGCATGTCCTGCTCGTCGGACACGGCATGGATGACCGAGCCGGAGCCGAGAAACAGCAGCGCCTTGAAGAAGGCGTGCGTGAAAAGGTGGAAGATCGCCGCGCCATAAGCGCCGACGCCTAGCGCCACGAACATGTAGCCGAGCTGCGAGCAGGTCGAATAGGCGATGACGCGCTTGATGTCGTTCTGGACGAGGCCGACGGTCGCCGCGAAGAAGGCGGTGAATGCGCCGATGAAAGTGACGACGGTCAGCGCCGAATGCGAAAGCTCGAACAGCGGCGAAAGCCTCGCCAGCATGAACACGCCGGCGGTCACCATGGTCGCCGCGTGGATGAGCGCGGAGACCGGCGTCGGGCCTTCCATCGCGTCCGGCAGCCAAGTGTGCAGCGGCACCTGCGCCGACTTGCCCATGGCGCCCATGAAGAGCAGCAGGCAGACCACCGTCAGCGCCGTCTGCTTGTCGAGCGCTTGGCCGAGGAAGGTGAGCACGGCAGCACCCGCCGGCGCGCCTTCGGCCGGCAGGAAGGATGCGGCATTGGCGAACACGGTGCTCAGATTGACCGAACCGAACAGCACGAACACGCCGAAGATGCCGAGCGCGAAGCCGAAGTCGCCGACGCGGTTGACGACAAAAGCCTTGATGGCGGCGGCATTGGCCGACGGCTTCTTGTACCAGAAGCCGATCAGCAGATACGAGGCGAGACCGACGCCCTCCCAGCCGAAGAACATCTGGATGAGGTTGTCGGCCGTCACCAGCATCAGCATCGCGAAGGTGAACAGCGACAGATAGGCGAAGAAACGCGGCCGGTTCGGATCGTAGTGCATGTAGCCGATCGAGTAGATATGGACCAGCGCCGACACGGTGTTGACGACGACCAGCATAACCACCGTCAGCGTGTCGATCCTGAGCGCCCAGGAGGCGTCGATGCCGCCCGACTGGATCCAGCGCAGCACCGGCACGGTGAACACCTCGCCATGGCCGAAGCCGACGGTGAAGAAGGCAACCCACGACAGCACCGCCGCGATCACCAGGAAGCCGGAGGTGATGTATTCGGAAGCCTTGGCGCCGAGCGAATTGCCGAACAGGCCGACGATCAGGAAGCCGAGCAGCGGAAGGAAGACGATAGCCTGATACATGATGGTTCCCGTCAACCCTTCATCGCGCTCACGTCTTCGACCGCGATCGAGCCGCGGTTGCGGAAGAAGACGACAAGAATGGCAAGTCCGATCGCGGCTTCAGCGGCTGCGACCGTCAGCACGAACAGGGCAAAGACCTGTCCGACAAGGTCATGCAGCGCCGCCGAGAAAGCGACGAAGTTGATGTTGACCGCAAGCAGGATGAGCTCGATCGACATCAGGATGACGATGATGTTGCGGCGGTTCAGGAAGATGCCGAACACGCCGAGCGTGAACAGGATCGCCGATACCGTCAGGTAGTGTGCAATGCCGACGACCATCTCAGATGCCCTCGCCCGATTTGACCTTGCGGATTTCCATGCCCGTCGCCGGCGTGCGGGCGACCTGCGCGGCGATCGACTGCCGCTTGACGCCTTCCTTATGGCGCAGCGTCAAGACGATGGCGCCGATCATGGCGACCAGCAGCACAAGGCCGGAAATCTGGAAATAATAGAGGTAGTCCGTGTAGAGGATGTCGCCGAGCGCCGCCGTGTTGGAGCGCGTGGCGAGATCCGGCGTCGCCTTGGCGACCGTCGAGGCGAGCTGCGGCGCAAATGTGTAGCCGCCGAGCACGACGATCAGCTCCGCCGCCAGGATCAGCCCGACCAGCGCGCCGATCGGCGCGTATTGCAGCGCGCCCTCTTTCATCTCGGCAAAGTCGACGTCGAGCATCATGACGACGAACAGGAACAGCACCATAACCGCGCCGACATAGACGACCAGCAGGATCATCGCCAGGAACTCGGCGCCGGTCAGCATGAACAGACCCGCGGCGTTGAAGAAGGTGAGGATCAGGAAGAGCACCGAATGCACGGGGTTGCGCGACGAAATGACCATGAAGGCCGACGCCACGGCGATAAAGGCGAAGAGGTAGAAAAAGGCCGCCTCTAGTCCACTCAGCATGGGTTCCCCCGGGTTCCAAATTCCGACTCCGACCCGCCTCCGGTTCGAAACCGCGTGTTCCTTAGACGGACGACGTTGCGCCGTCCACTTTCTTGTTCCTTCTCCCCGTTTGCGGGGAGAAGGTGGCCCGAAGGGCCGGATAAGGGGCACAGCAAGTTTCCAGACGCTGGCGCCGCCCCTCATCTGCCTGCCGGCATCTTCTCCCGTAAACAGGGAGAAGCACGCTAATCACCTATAGGGCGCATCCAGCGCGATGTTGCGCGCCAGCTCCCGCTCCCAGCGATCGCCGTTCGCGAGCAGCTTTTCCTTGTTGTAGTAGAGCTCCTCGCGCGTCTCGGTCGCGAATTCGAAATTCGGCCCTTCGACGATGGCGTCGACCGGGCAGGCTTCCTGGCAGAAGCCGCAATAGATGCACTTCACCATGTCGATGTCGTAGCGCACGGTGCGGCGCGTGCCGTCATTGCGGCGCGGGCCGGCCTCGATGGTGATGGCCTGCGCCGGACAGATCGCCTCGCAAAGCTTGCACGCGATGCAGCGTTCCTCGCCGTTCGGATAGCGGCGCAGCGCATGCTCGCCGCGGAAGCGCGGACTGATCGGCCCCTTCTCATGCGGATAGTTGATCGTTTCCTTCGGCGCGAAGAATTGGCGCATCGACAGGAAGAAGGCGCTGACGAAATCCTTCAGCAGCAGCGATTTTGCGGCCTGGGCCAGAGCGGACATCACGCAAACCCCGTGATCTTGAGGAAGGCCGCGGTGGCGACGACCATGAACAGCGAGATCGGCAGGAAGACTTTCCAGCCCAGCCGCATCAGCTGGTCGTAGCGGTAGCGCGGCACAAAAGCCTTCACCATGGAGAACATGAAGAACATCAGGCAGATCTTCAGCACGAACCAGATCACCCCAGGTATCCAGGTGAAGGGCGCGAAGTTGAACGGCGGCAGCCAGCCGCCGAGAAACAGGATGGTCGCCAGCGCGCACATCAGGACGACGGCGACATACTCGCCGAGGAAGAAGAGCAGGAACGGCGTCGACGAATATTCGACCATGTGGCCGGCGACGAGCTCCGATTCCGCTTCCACCAGGTCGAAGGGCGGACGGTTCGTCTCGGCAAGCGCGGAAATGAAGAACACCACGAACATCGGCAACAGCGACAGCCAGTGCCAGTCGAGGAAGGTGTTGGGCAGGCCGAGCCGCGTGCCGAGACCGTCCTGCTGCGACATGACAATGTCGGAGAGGTTGAGCGAGCCGACGGTGAGCAGCACGGTGACGATGACGAAGCCGATCGAGACTTCGTAGGACACCATCTGCGCGGCCGAGCGCAGCGCGCCGAGGAACGGGTATTTCGAGTTCGATGCCCAGCCGCCCATGATCACGCCATAGACCTCGAGCGAGGAGATGGCGAAGACATAAAGGATGCCGACATTGATGTTGGCGATCGCCCAGCCCTCATTGACCGGAATGACAGCCCAGGCCGAAATCGCCAGCACCGCCGAGACCAGCGGCGCCAGAAGGAACACGCCCTTGTTGGCGCCCGACGGGATCACCGGCTCCTTGAAAACGAATTTCAGAAGGTCGGCAAAGGCCTGCAGCGTTCCCCATGGACCGACGACGTTCGGCCCACGCCGCAATTGCACCGCCGCCCAGATCTTGCGGTCGGCATAAAGCAGATAGGCGACGCCGATCAGAAGCACGACGATCAGCACGACCGACTTCAACAGGATCAGCAGCGTCGGCAGCACGTAGAAGGAGAAGAAGGTGTCCATGCTTATTCCGCCGCCTGCTTGAAGCCGCTCTTGGCCAGCGCCGAGCATTCGGCCATCACGGCCGACGCCCGCGCGATCGGGTTGGTGAGATAGAAGTCCTTCACCGGCGAGGTGAAGGTGCCCTTGTTAAGCCGGCCGCCGAGCTTCGCCACTTTGGCGATGTCATCGCCGCTGCCCGCCTGCACCTGGTCGATGCGGGCGAGATGCGGGAATTCGCCATAGAGTTTGGCACGCAGCTGCGCCAGCGAATCGAAGGGCAGCTTCTTGCCGAGCACGTCGGAGAGCGCCCGCAGGATCGCCCAGTCCTCGCGCGCCTCGCCAGGGGCGAAGCCGGCGCGGTTGGTCTGCTGCACACGGCCTTCCGTGTTGACATAGGTGCCCGACTTCTCGGTATAGGCCGCGGCCGGCAGGATGACATTGGCGCGGTGCGCGCCGGCATCGCCATGCGTGCCGATATAGACGACGAAGGCGCCGCCGGTCTTGGCCATGTCGATCTCGTCGGCGCCGAGCAGGAAGAGCACATCGGTCTCGCCCAACATGCCGGCGACGTTCTTGCCGCCCTCGCCCGGCACGAAGCCGACATCGAGGCCGCCGACTCTTGCCGCTGCGTTGTGCAGCACCGCAAAGCCGTTCCACTCGGCTGTGACCGCGTTGACGGCAGCCGCGAGCCTGGCTGCCTGGCCGAGCACCGCTGCGCCGTCGGTGCGCGCCAGCGCGCCCTGGCCCACGATGATCAGCGGATGCGTGGCCTTGCTCAGCACCTCGAAGAACTTGCCGTTGCCGTCGGCAAGGTCCTTGAGCGATTCCGGGCCGGCGCCGATCAGCTCATAGTCGTAGCGTGTATCGCCGATCTCGCCGATGACGCCGACCGGCAGATTGCCGACGCGCCAGCGCTTGCGGATGCGGGCGTTGAGCACCGAGGCCTCGAAGCGCGGATTGGCGCCGATGATCAGCACCGCATCGGCCCGCTCGATGCCTTCGATGGTCGGGTTGAAGATATAGCTGGCGCGGCCGAGCGACGGATCGAGCGCTGCGCCATCCTGGCGGCAGTCGATGTTCTTCGAGCCGAGCGCGGCCATCAGCAGCTTCAGCGCGTAGATTTCCTCGACCGCGGCGAGATCGCCGGCGATGGCGCCGATCCGCTCGGGCGCGGTCTTTGCAACCTCGTCCTTGATCGCGGCGAAGGCTTCCGCCCAGCTTGTCGAAACGAGCCTGCCATTCTTGCGCACGTAAGGGCGGTCTAGGCGCTGCGTGCGCAGGCCGTCCCAGATGAAACGGGTCTTGTCGGATATCCACTCCTCGTTCACCGCCTCGTTGACGCGCGGCAGGATGCGCATCACTTCACGGCCTCTGGAGTCGACGCGGATCGCCGAGCCGACCGCGTCCATGACGTCGATCGATTCCGTCTTGGTCAGTTCCCACGGCCGCGCCTGGAAGGCGAACGGCTTGGAGGTCAGCGCGCCGACCGGGCACAAATCGATGACGTTGCCCTGCAACTCCGACGTCATCGCCTGTTCGAGATAGGTGGTGATCTCGGCATCCTCGCCGCGGCCGATCAGGCCGAGCTCGGAAATGCCGGCGACCTCGGTGGTGAAGCGGACGCAGCGCGTGCAATGGATGCAGCGGTTCATCACCGTCTTGACCAGCGGGCCGATATACTTGTCCTCGACCGCGCGCTTGTTCTCATGATAGCGCGAGGAATCGACGCCGAAGGCCATTGCCTGATCCTGCAGATCGCATTCGCCGCCCTGGTCGCAGATCGGGCAATCGAGCGGATGGTTGATCAGCAGGAACTCCATCACGCCTTCGCGGGCCTTCTTGACCATCGGCGTGTTGGTGAAGATTTCCGGCGGCTCGCCATTCGGGCCCGGGCGCAGGTCGCGCACGCCCATGGCGCAGGAGGCCTGCGGCT
This sequence comes from Mesorhizobium sp. CA10, assembly GCF_020165285.1. Lineage (NCBI taxonomy): Bacteria > Pseudomonadati > Pseudomonadota > Alphaproteobacteria > Hyphomicrobiales > Phyllobacteriaceae > Mesorhizobium > Mesorhizobium sp. CA10. The sequence continues at coordinate 74,828 of NZ_JAIUHV010000017.1, read as the reverse complement.
TGGGCGGACCGCCCTTCACCTCGATCAGGCACATGCGGCAATTGCCAGCGATCGACAGCCGCTCGTGGAAGCAGAAGCGCGGCACTTCCGCGCCGGCGTCCTCGGCCGCCTGCAGCAGCGTGTAATGGTCGGGTACCGTGATCTCTTTCCCGTCGACCTTTAGCTTTGCCATTCGCCTCAAACCTCTGCGGATGTCCCGCAATCTATCCTTCCGGGCGCGACTGAAGCCGCGCCCGGCATTTCAATTCACTTCTTCGCGGCGAGCGCCGCGGCCTGGGCAGTCCAGTTGTCGCGGCCGATACGGCCGGCGAGCGACAGGTAATCTTCCACCCAGGCGATCTCTTCCGAGGTCCAGGCGGCGATCTGGCCATAGGTCCAGATGCCGAGACCGTTGAGCACCTTTTCCAGCTTCGGTCCGACACCCGAAATCGCCTTCAGGTCCGACGGATTTGCCGGCTTGTCGACGGCCTTAGGCTGCCTGAAATCCTCAGGCATCAGCCCCGTTGCGGCCGGTTGGGCGACAATATCGGCCCCGGTCGCGTCGAGCGCTTTCTCGGTCGCGTTCGCCGCTATGTCGGTCACATCCTGGGCGAAGGTCTGAGCCCTGGCGATCAACGTCTCGGTCGCCTTGCGCGCCTTGGAGGCGTTGGCGGCCGCTTCATGCTGCGCCTCGAGATCGTCGAGGAAAGGCTGGAACATGCGCTGCGAAGCCTCCAGCGCGCCGGTGAACGCGCCCATCCACATGCCGACGGCGTGGTTGGCCAGACCGATGCTGAGCGCCGACATCGCGGCGGCGCCCGCGACTGGATGCGCCAGAAGGTTGACGGCGCTGGCCATCTCCTTCGGCATCATCTTGGTCAGGTCCTGGTTCATCTTCTCGAGTTGGTCCAAATCAGGCACGAACGGATAGGGTATCGAATACGGCGCCATAGAGATCTCCTGGTCGTTTCTTCGTATGCCCGCCCCAGTTTTTCAGTCTTCGGGCCAAGCCCGTATTTCGTAGTCTTATTCCGCCGCCACCATTACCGGCTCGACCCGGTGCGCGTTGCGCGAAAACTCGTCGATGCGGCGTTCCACCTCGCCGCGGAAATGCCGCATCAGGCCCTGGATCGGCCAGGCGGCCGCGTCGCCCAGCGCGCAGATCGTGTGGCCCTCAACCTGCTTGGTGACGTCGAGCAGCATGTCGATCTCGCGCTTCTGCGCCTCGCCGCGCACCAGCCGCTCCATCACCCGCCACATCCAGCCGGTGCCTTCGCGGCACGGCGTGCACTGGCCGCAGCTCTCATGCTTGTAGAAGTAGGAAAGCCTGGCGATCGCCTTCACGATATCCGTCGACTTGTCCATGACGATGACGGCGGCCGTGCCGAGGCCGGATTTCAGGTCGCGCAGCGCGTCGAAATCCATCGGCGCATCGATGATCTGCTCGGCCGGCACCAGCGGCACTGAAGCGCCGCCCGGAATGACCGCGAGCAGATTGTCCCAGCCGCCGCGGATGCCGCCGCAATGCGTCTCGATCAGCTCGCGGAACGGGATCGACATCGCTTCTTCGAAAGTGCACGGATTGTTGACGTGGCCGGACACGCAGAACAGCTTGGTGCCGGCATTGTTCGGGCGACCGAAGGACGAGAACCAGGCGGCGCCCCGGCGCAGGATGGTCGGCGCCACCGCGATCGATTCGACGTTGTTGACGGTGGTCGGGCAGCCATAGAGGCCGACATTGGCCGGGAATGGCGGCTTCAGCCGCGGCTGGCCCTTCTTGCCTTCCAGGCTTTCGAGCAGCGCCGTCTCCTCGCCGCAGATATAGGCGCCGGCGCCATGATGCATGTAGATATCGAAGTCGTAGCCGGATGTGTTGTTCTTGCCGATCAGCTTGGCCGCGTAAGCCTCGTCGATGGCGCGCTGCAGCGCCTCACGCTCGCGGATGAACTCGCCGCGCACATAGATGTAGGCGGCGATCGCGCCCATCGCGAAGCCGGCGACCAGCGCGCCCTCGACCAGCGTGTGCGGATCGTTGCGCAGGATATCGCGGTCTTTGCAGGTGCCGGGCTCGGATTCGTCGGCGTTGATGACCAGATAGCTCGGCCGTCCGTCGCTCTGCTTGGGCATGAACGACCACTTCAACCCCGTCGGGAAGCCGGCGCCGCCACGGCCGCGCAGGCCCGACGCCTTCATCTCGTTGATGATCCAGTCGCGCCCCTTGGCGACGAGGCCTGGCGTGTCGTCCCAGATGCCGCGCGACTGCGCGCCGGCCAGCGACTTGTCGAACAGGCCGTAGATGTTGGTGAAGATGCGGTCTTTGTCCTGAAGCATTTGTCGTCCCTCAGACCGGCTTCTTGCCGAAGACGCGGATGTATTCGGCGACGCCGCCCTTGGCGAGCGCCTTGGCCTGCTTCACCCAGTCGTCGCGCTCGATGCGGCCGCGGAAATTGAGATAGCCGTCGACCCATTCGCGCTCGGCCGTCTTCCAGGCGGCGACCTGCGCGAAGGTGTAGATGCCCAGCGAATGCAGGGTGCCTTCTATCTTCGGGCCGACGCCGGAGATCAGCTTGAGATCGTCGACCGTTGCCGGGCGCTCGATGCCGGCCGGCCGGTTCTTGTCATCGAGCGAAGGCTTCGTCGTCTTGGCGACAGGCTGCTTGGTCTCCGGCGCCTTGAAAGCCGTGGCCGGCTCGGCCTTGGTCTTCGGCCCGCTGCGCGGCTTGGAAACGGCCTCGACTTCCGGAGAAGCCTGATTGGCGTTGGCGGCCGAATGGCGCGGCGCCCTGACGCTGGCGCCATTCTCGGTGGCCGGGGCGACCTTGACCGGCGACGGCGTGTTGAGCGCCGGGCTGGTTTCAGCCGCATGGGTCTTCGGCTTGCTGGATTTTGACGGTCCAACCGGGCCAGAGGCGGCCGGAGCTGGCGCCGAGCTTACCGGCGCAGCGGGTGCCGGGGCTGCGGCGGAAGCTGCAGGCGGCGCCGACGCGAGAGCTTCCTTGGCGGCTTTCGCCGCCGCCCTGGCTTCCTTGTCGCGCGTCGACTTCAGGATCGCCTTTTCGCTGGTCAGCGTCGTCAGCCCGGTAGCCGGCTCGGACCCGTGGCGGCCGTTCTGCGGACCAGGCTTCACCTCGGCGCCCTTGCCGGCGTCGTAGAGATCGATGATCTCGGCCAGCCGCTCGGGCGTCAGGTCCTCGAAAGTGTCCTTGAAGATCATGACCATCGGCGCGTTGACGCAGGCGCCGAGGCATTCGACCTCCTCCCACGACAGCGTGCCCTTGTCGTTGGTATGGAACTGGTCGTGATGGATTTTCGAACGGCACACATCCATCAGCGCTTCCGAGCCGCGCAGCATGCAGGGCGTGGTGCCGCAGACCTGGATATGGGCGCGCGTGCCGACCGGATTGAGCTGGTACTGCGTGTAGAAAGTCGCGACTTCGAGGCCACGGATGCGCGGCATGCCGAGCATGTCGGAGATCGTCTCGATCGCCGCCTTGGTGACCCAGCCTTCCTGCTCCTGCGCGATCATCAGCAGCGGGATGATGGCCGACTGCTCGCGACCCTTTGGGTATTTGGCGATCCACTGCTGGGCGGCTGCCGCGTTCGCCTCGTTGAAGGCGAAGGTGGCGGGCTGGACGCTGGCTTCTGCGAGACGGCGGACTGACATTTAGCGATCGACCTCACCAAACACGATGTCGAGGGAGCCAAGCACGGCAGTGACGTCGGCCAGCATGTGGCCGCGGCACAGGAAATCCATGGCTTGCAGATGCGCGAAACCGGGCGCGCGCAGCTTGCAGCGATAGGGCTTGTTGGTGCCGTCGGAGACCAGGTAGACGCCGAATTCGCCCTTCGGCGCCTCGACGGCCGCATAGACCTCGCCGGCCGGCACGCGGTAGCCCTCGGTATAGAGCTTGAAGTGATGGATCAGCGCTTCCATCGAGCGCTTCATCGCGGCGCGCTTCGGCGGCACAACCTTGCCGTCGAGGTTCGACACCGGGCCGGCGCTTTCCTTGCCGAGCAAGAGATCGACGCATTGGCGCATGATCCTGGCCGACTGGCGCATCTCTTCCATGCGCACAAGATAACGGTCGTAGCAGTCGCCGTTCTTGCCGATCGGAATGTCGAAATCCATCTCGGAATAGCATTCATAGGGCTGCGATTTGCGCAGGTCCCAGGCGGCGCCCGAGCCGCGCACCATCACGCCAGAAAAGCCCCAGGCCCAGGCGTCGGCCAGCGACACCGTGCCGATATCGACATTGCGCTGCTTGAAGATGCGGTTGCCGGTCAAGAGCGCGTCGAGATCGTCGACCGACTTCAGGAACGGGTCGATCCACTTGCCGATGTCCTCGACCAGCTTCTGCGGCAGGTCCTGATGGACGCCGCCCGGCCGGAAATAGGCCGCATGCATGCGCGAACCGCTAGCGCGCTCATAGAACACCATCAGCTTTTCGCGCTCGACGAAGCCCCACAGCGGCGGCGTCAGCGCGCCGACATCCATGGCCTGCGTCGTCACATTCAAGATGTGCGACATGATGCGACCCATCTCGGAATAGAGCACACGGATCAGCTGACCCCGCTTCGGCACCTCGATGCCGAGCAGGCGCTCGGCCGCGAGCGCGAAGGCATGCTCCTGGTTCATCGGCGCGCAATAGTCGAGCCGGTCGAGATAGGGCACGGCCTGCAGATAGGTCTTGGCCTCGATCAGCTTCTCGGTGCCGCGATGCAGCAGACCGATATGCGGATCGACGCGGTCGACCACCTCGCCGTCCAGCTCCAGCACCAGGCGCAAAACGCCATGCGCCGCAGGATGCTGCGGGCCGAAGTTGATGTTGAAGTTGCGGACGGAGGTTTCAGCCATCGTGGCGCCTCTGGCGACGAGTCAGTAGTGAGTAGTGAGTAGTATTCATCAATCTCAATGCCTGCTTCATTCCGCCTGCTTGGCCTGCACCGTCCGAATGAGAGATCTCGTCATCTTTCCAATCTCTTCGCATCGCACCAGCAGTTCAATCTCATTGTCTTTTTCTAACAAGCCAACCCGGCATGCCAGGAGTATGTGCGTTTCCAGTTCCTTCAACGAACCCTGCGCCATGCGCAGAAATTGAACGAATGAACCTCTGTTCTCACGACCATACCCCTCAGCGATATTGGCGGCGATAGATGCCGCCGAGCGGCGCATCTGGGAGGTCATTCCATAGATCTCGTCCTTCGGAAAACCTTTGGTGACGCGATAACAATCTTCGGCAAGGACCATCGCCGATTGCCACACCATCAGGTCGCGATAAGATTCGATCCGCTTTTCCAATTCCTTCCCTACTGACTACTCACTACTCACTACTCACTACTCACTACTCACTACTTCCTACTCACTGTTTCGCCTTCTCATCCCCGGGAAGGACGTAATCCGTTCCTTCCCACGGGCTCAAGAAGTCGAAATTTCTGAATTCCTGCTTCAATTCCACCGGCTCGTAGATCACCCGCTTGGCCTCGTCGTCGTAGCGCACCTCGACGAAACCGGTCAGCGGGAAATCCTTGCGCAGCGGATGCCCCTCGAAACCATAGTCGGTGAGAATGCGGCGCAGGTCCGGATGGCCCGAGAACAGCACGCCGTAAAGGTCGTAGGTCTCGCGCTCGAACCAGTCGGCACCCGGATAGACGCCGGTCAGCGACGGCACCAGCGTCTCCTCGTCGGCCTGGACCTTGAGCCTGATGCGGACATTCTGCTTCGGCGACAATAGGTGATAGACGACGTCGAAGCGCCTGGCGCGCGACGGGTAGTCCGCTCCGCAGACATCGATGATCGAGATGAACTGGCAGCGCGGATCGTCGCGCAGGAAGGTCGCGACCTCGATCAGGTTGCCCGGTTCAACTGAAACCGTGAGCTCACCATAGGCAAGCACGGCTTCGCCGATGCGGCCGGAGAGCTTCTCGCCGAGATAGGTGGAGAGTTCGTTCAACGCCAGGGTCATCGGCTCACCGTTCGATCGTGCCGGTGCGGCGGATCTTCTTCTGCAGAAGGAGAATGCCGTAGAGCAGCGCCTCCGCGCTCGGCGGGCAGCCGGGCACATAAATGTCGACCGGCACGACGCGGTCGCAGCCGCGCACCACCGAATAGGAATAGTGGTAGTAGCCGCCGCCATTGGCGCAGGAGCCCATCGAGATGACGTAGCGCGGCTCCGGCATCTGGTCGTAGACCTTGCGCAGCGCCGGCGCCATCTTGTTGGTCAGCGTGCCGGCGACGATCATAATGTCGGACTGGCGCGGCGACGCGCGCGGCGCGACGCCGAAACGCTCCGAGTCATAGCGCGGCATCGAGGTGTGGATCATCTCGACCGCGCAGCAGGCGAGGCCGAAGGTCATGAACATCAGCGAGCCGCTGCGCGCCCAGGTGATCAGCGCCTCGGTCGAGGTGACGAGAAAGCCCTTGTCGGCCAGCTCATTGTTGATTTCGAGGAAGAAGGGATCGTCCTCCCCCACCGGCCTGCCGGTGTTGGGGTCGATGATGCCCTTGGGCTTCGGCGCGACGAGGGTGCCTGAACTCTCGTTCAATCCCATTCCAGCGCTCCTTTTTTCCATTCATAGGCAAAACCGATGGTCAGCACCGCCAGGAACACCATCATCGACCAGAAGCCGAGCATGCCGAGCTTCGAGAAGGACACCGCCCACGGGAACAGGAAGGCGACCTCGAGATCGAAGATGATGAACAGGATCGACACCAGGTAGAAGCGGATGTCGAACTTCATGCGGGCGTCGTCGAACGAGTTGAACCCGCATTCATAGGCGGAAAGCTTTTCCGGGTCGGGATTGCGGTAGGCCACAAGGAACGGAGCGATGATGAGCGCCAGACCGACGATCATCGCCACGGCGATGAACAGCACGATAGGCAGGTACGAACTTAGGAGTGCGCTCATGCGGCGACTTTCCTTCGGCGGGGGCAGTTCATTTTGATTACAGCAACGAACTCTAATGCGGAAGCGTGACAGATTAACCGCTGAACCGTTTTAAGGGGCCCATGCTGCAACGCGGCGAGGGTTAGCGCAGCGGTTTCGGTGACGCAAGTCAAACGTTGTTCAAATCGCGGCTCTGGACGCCTTATCGGAAGAAACTGGTCCGATCCGCTCCTGTTTGATTTCCTTCAGTTTTTACTCCAGTTTTCTCTCCTGACATATCTACCGCCATTTGCCTGCTAGCATGGCCGGAATCACCGGCTAAAAATCCAACGGACGATCGGGGCAAGGACACCTGATGAAGGACAAGATTTCGCTGGCCATGGCGAGGCGCGTCGCGCTGGGCGCGCAAGGGTTCAACGACCCTCGCCCCGCAGGAGTTCCGGATCGTCGGCACCTCGCCCGGGTGCTTTCGCGAACCGGCCTTCTGCAGATCGATTCCGTGAGCGCGGTGGTGCGGGCGCATTATATGCCGCTCTATTCGCGCCTCGGCCCCTACCCGCTTACGCTGCTCGACAATGCCGCAGTCACCCGCAAGCGCGCCGTGTTCGAATACTGGGCGCATGAGGCGTCGTTCCTGCCCGTGGAGACGTACCCGCTGATGCGCTGGCGCATGCAGCGCGCCGAGCAGGGCGACGAGATGTATCTCGGCCTGGCGAAATGGGGCCGTGAACGCAAGGAAATGATCGACGAGATATATAGAGAGGTCGCCGATCGCGGTCCGATCGCCGCGTCCGACATCGAAGGCCACAAGGGCAATGGCGGCTGGTGGGGCTGGAGCGAGGCCAAGCACGCTTTCGAATGGCTGTTCTGGGCCGGGCGCATCACCACCGCCTACCGCCGCGGCTTCGAACGCTATTACGACCTGCCCGAGCGCGTTTTGCCGCAGGCGGTCCTCGACCTTCCCATTCCCTCGGTCGAGGACGCGCATCGCGAATTGCTGCGCATTTCCGCCCGCGCCCATGGCATCGCCACCTATGGCGACCTGCGCGACTATTTTCGTCTCGCGCCGGGCGACACGAAGGATCGCATCGAGGAACTGGTCGATGCCGGCGAATTGCTGCCGGTGAAGGTCGAAGGTTGGGACAAGACCGCCTATCTCCACAAGGACGCCCGTTTCCCGCGCCGGATAGAGGCGCGCGCCCTGCTCGCCCCTTTCGATCCCGTCGTCTTCGAACGCACCAGGACGGAGAAACTCTTCGATTTCCGCTACCGCATCGAGATCTACACGCCGGCCGAGAAACGCCAATATGGCTACTACGTGCTGCCCTTCCTGCTCGGCGATCGGATCGTCGCCCGCGTCGATCTGAAAGCTGACCGCCCGGCCAGCATCTTGCGCGTCCACGCCGCCTACGCCGAGGCCGGCGCCCCACCCGAAACGGCCGCCCAGCTCTTCGACGAGTTGAAGCAGATGCAGGGCTGGCTCGGCCTGGAGGCGATCGAAGTGACGCCGGCCGGCGACCTCGGGCCGGCGCTGGCCGACATCGCGGTGTCGTAGCTGCGCGTTGACAGGGACCTAGCCGTAAGCCTAAATCCTGACCCAGACGGTCTTCTCCCGGCAAAGGGAGGAGCCAAGAGGGAATGCGGTGCGGGCCAACACCCAAATCCGCGGCTGTCCCCGCAACTGTAAGCGACGAGCCTCTGCCGAAAACCACTGGGATGTTCCCGGGAAGGCGGCATTCAGGGTGACGACCCGCGAGCCAGGAGACCTGCCGTCTGAGACTTTAAGTATCCGAATGCCCGGCGGGTTTTCCGGGCAAGGAGCATGGTTTTGGATCGCAACGGCAGTTTCCCGGCAAACAGTGCGGACATTCCGTCCGAGCCCGATGCTTTGGCTGGCGTCACCGTCATCGTCTGCTCATCCTGCCGCGACGAGACCGGGTCGGATGCGCATCCGCGCGCCGGCGCGCTGCTTGCCGAAGACACGCGTCGGGCTGCTTGCGGCGAAAAGATCGACATCCGTACCGTCGAATGCCTCGGCAACTGCAAGCGCCGGCTAAGCGCCGCGCTGCTGCGCGACGGCTGCTGGAGCTACGTCTTCGGCGATCTGGACACGACCAGCGGCGCCGATCTCGTCGCCGGCGCAAAGCTCTTCGCCACCTCGACCGACGGCCTCATCCCCTGGCGCGGCCGGCCCGATTCTCTCAAGCGCGGCCTGGTTGCCCGCATCCCTCCCCTCGACATGCTGAAGGACCGACCATGAACGCATCCGTTTCCCGCGTGCCCTGCACCGTCGTCACCGGCTTTCTCGGCGCCGGCAAGACGACGCTGATCCGCAACCTGCTCGAGAACGCCAAGGGCAAGCGGCTGGCGATCATCGTCAACGAGTTCGGCGATGTCGGCATCGACGGCGAGATCCTCAAGGGCTGCGGCGTCGACTCTTGCCCTGAAGAAAACATCGTCGAGCTCGCCAATGGCTGCATCTGCTGCACCGTTGCCGACGATTTCGTGCCGGCGCTCGACCAGATCCTGTCGCTCAACCCCAAGGTCGATCACATCCTGATCGAGACCTCGGGCCTCGCTCTGCCGAAGCCGCTGGTGCAGGCGTTCCAGTGGCCGAGCGTGAAGAGCCGCGTCACGGTCGATGGCGTCATCGCCGTGGTCGACGGCCCGGCGCTCGCCGACGGCCGCGTCGCTTCCGATGTAGATGCCCTGCAGGCGCAGCGTGCGGCGGACGATTCCCTCGACCATGACGATCCGGTCGAAGAGGTGTTCGAGGACCAGATCGCCTGCGCCGACCTGATCATCCTGTCGAAAAGCGACCTGATGGATGCGGCAGGCTCCGCCCGTGCCAACGCCGTCATCGGCGAGCATGTCGCGCGCGCCGTCAAGGTCGTGCCGACAGCGCAGGGCAAGGTCGATTCGGCCGTGCTGCTCGGCCTTGGTCTTGCGGTGGAGGACGACATCGAGAACCGCAAGACCCATCACGACGACGAGCTCGATCACGAGCACGACGATTTCGATTCCTTCGTCATCGACATCCCGTCGATCGCCAACCCCGACGAGCTGGCCAAGCGCGTCGCCCTTGCCGCAGAGCAGGAGAACGTCTTGCGCGTCAAAGGCTTCGTCGAGGTCGGCGGCAAGCCGATGCGGCTCCTGCTGCAGGCTGTCGGCCCGCGCGTCAATCATTACTACGACCGCGCCTGGACGGCTGAGGACGATCGCCGCTCGCGGCTCGTTGTCATCGGCCTCAAGGGGCTGAACCGCCCGGCGATCGAGCGTATCCTCGCCGGCTGAGGCAATCCGGACCGCGATGCACATCCTCGCCACCACATCCGCTTCGCTCGACGATCTCGCCGAGCCGATCGACCTCAGGCAGACGCCTGCGGATGTCGTGGCCCTGTCCTTCACCGACAGCGATCTCTCCGGCCTGGCCGCTGCCTGGAAGGCGGATGCGGAGCGGCTGCCGTCGATGCGGCTTGCGGCGCTGCGCGACCTTCGCCACCCGATGTCGGTGGACCTGTGGATCGACAGCGTCACCCGCCACGCCAGGGTCATCCTCGTCCGCATCCTCGGCGGCTATGACTGGTGGCGCTACGGCTGTGACCAGCTCGCCGCCCTGGCGCGCGAACGCGGCATCAAGCTGGCATTGCTGCCCGGCGAAAGCCATGACGAGGACCAGCGCCTGATCGAAGCCTCGACCCTGCCGCGCGCCGAGCTGGACGCGTTGCTCGGCTATTTCCGCGAAGGCGGTCCGGCCAATATGAACGCGCTGGTGCAAAGGCTGGCAAGGCTCGCCGGGTCGGATGCGGCCGTGGCCGAACCGGTCAGCGTGCCGAAGGCGGGATATTATCAGCCTGGGCTGGGAGTTGTCGAAAAGCCAGTCCTGTCGAGCGTCGGCGATCCTTCGCCCCCCCCTCTGTCCTGCCGGACATCTCCCCCTCAAGGGGGGAGATCAGCTGTCACCCAAGCCGGCTCTATCTCTGCTTCGTCAAATATCGAGCTAGCTGAAACATCTACAGTTGGCGAAACCGTCGACCACAGAGCAATCTCCCCCCTTGAGGGGGAGATGTCCGGCAGGACAGAGGGGGGGGCGACAGAACTCGACGCTACCAACTTCAGCGCCCCGGTCATCCCCATCCTCTTCTACCGCTCGATGCTGCTTGCCGCCGACGTGGCACCGATCGACGCACTCGTTGACGCCCTGTGTTCGCAAGGCCTAGCGCCTGTGCCGATCTTCGTCTCCAGCCTCAAAGACGCGGCATCCCTGGCCTTCGTCGAAACCGCCCTCACCTCCCTGAACCCCTCCGCTATCGTCACCGCCACCGCCTTCGCCTCCGGCGCGGAACCCGGTGCCGAGACCCTCTTCGACCGCGCGGGCGTACCGGTGTTCCAGGTCATCGTCGCCACCACCAGGCGCGAGGTCTGGGAAAAGAACCAGCGCGGCCTGGCGCCTGCCGACCTTGCCATGCATGTCGTCCTGCCCGAGCTCGACGGCCGCATCCTGGCCGGCGCCATCTCCTTCAAGGGCGAGGTCGAGACCGATCCGGCGCTGGCCTTCCGCGCCTTGGCCAACCGGCCCGAGGTGGACCGCGTGGCGCAAGTTGCCAAGCGGATCGCGGCGTTCATCCGCCTGCAGCGGATGGAGCGGGCCGAGCGCAAGCTGGCGATCCTGATCCCGGATTATCCGAGCGCGCCAGGGCGAACCGGTTACGCCGTTGGGCTTGATGTGCCCTCCAGTGTGCTTGCGATGCTGCATGACCTGAAGGAACAGGGCTATGCGGTTGAGGGGATTCCGCAATCGCCGCGGGCCTTGCTGGATGTGCTGGAAGTGGGCGGGCTTGGCCTCTCCTTAGGGGACTACTCCGCCTTTTCGGTCGAACTCCCGAGGGAAGCGCGCGATGCAGTAGAGGCCGCGTGGGGCAAGGCAAAAGGGATAGGTTCGCGCGAGGCACCCCCCTCTGTCCTGCCGGACATCTCCCCCTCAGGGAGGGAGATTGCCCTGTCACTACCGCTTTCGCCAATCGGCAGTGTTGCAGGTGGAGCGCCGGCGCCCGAACTGCCAATCTCCCCCCTAGAGGGGGAGATGTCCGGCAGGACAGAGGGGGGCGCGACAGAACGCCAGCCTTGGCAGCTAGCAGGTGAAACAACCTTCCCCTTCCGCGCCGCGACCTTCGGCAACGTCACCGTGGCGCGGGCACCCGACCGCGGCCGCTCGGCCGACCGCCGCGCCGACTATCACGACCCGACGCTGCCGCCGCGCCACGAGCTGATCGCTTTCGGCCTCTGGCTGCAGAAATCGCTCGGCGTGCATGCCATCATCCATGTCGGCGCGCATGGCACGCTGGAATGGCTGCCGGGCAAGACGGTGGCCCTCTCCGGAACCTGCTTCCCGGAGATCGTCACCGGATCGCTGCCCGTCATCTATCCATTCATCGTCTCCAATCCGGGCGAGGCGGCGCAGGCCAAGCGCCGCATTTCGGCCGTCACCCTCGGCCATCTGCCGCCGCCGCTGACCGGCGCCGGCCTCGACGAGGCGCAACTGAAACTCGAGCGGTTGGTCGACGAATATGCGCAGGCCGACGGCCTCGACCGCCGCCGCCGCGACCGTCTGGCCAAATTGATTGTCGAGACGGCGCAAAAGACTGGCCTTGCTTCCGAAGCCGGCGTTGCCGGCACAGACGCTCCGGACGAAGCGCTGCGCCGCATCGACGCCTGGCTCTGCGACCTCAAGGATTTCGCCGTCAAGGACGGGCTGCATGTCTATGGCCGCGCACCGGAAGATGAAGTCGACCCGCTGCGCCGGCAAAGCGCGGCGGCCGAAATAGCCAACCTGCTCGCCGCGCTCGATGGCCGTCACGTCAAGGCCGGCCCTGCCGGCGCCCCGGCGCGCGGTCGCTCCGATGTGCTGCCCACCGGCCGCAACCTCTTCACCTCCGATCCGCGCACAATGCCGACGCCAACCGCCTATGACCTCGGCCAGGCGGCGGCGGAGGAAGTGTTGCGCAGCTATATGCAAAGCCATGGCGACTGGCCGCGCTCGCTGGTCATCGACCTCTGGGGTTCCGCCTCGTTGCGCACCGGGGGCGAGGAGATCGCGCAAGGTCTGGCGCTGATGGGCTGCCGGCCGCAATGGGATGCCGCGACGGGCCGCGTCACCGGTATCGAGGTGCTGCCGCCGGCCACGCTCGGCCGCCCGCGCGTCGACGTCACCTGGCGCATCTCCGGCCTGTTCCGCGACATGTTCCCGACCCAGATCGCATTGATCGACGCCGCTGCCAACGCGGTCGCCAGCCGCGACGAGGACGATACCGAGAACCCGCTCGCCGCAGCGACGCGCGCTCAGGGGAAGATCAGCCCGCGCATTTTCGGCACCTCACCGGGAACTTATGGCGCCGGCGTCGAGGACTTGCTGTCGCGCGGCGAATGGGGCGCGCGCGAAGAGATCGGCCGTGCCTATCTCGACGCCACCTCGCACGCCTATGGCGGCGCCGAAGGCGAAGCGATCTCGGCGCCCGGCGCTTTCGAAGGCCGCATCGCCGAAGCCGATCTCCTCGTCCACACCGGCGATGACCCTGGCCGCGACATCCTTGAAGGTTCGGCCGACGTCGCCTTCATCGGCGGCTTTTCGGCCGCCCTTGCCGCGCTCGGCAGGAATGCCGACGTCATCGTGCTCGACACGACCGACCCGAAAAAGCCGAAGCCGCGTTCGGTCGGCGAAGCGGTATCGCGCGTGGTCCGCGCCCGTGCCGTCAACCCGCGCTTCATTGCCGGCCAGATGCGCCACGGCCCGCGCGGCGCCTCGGAATTCGCCGAGACCGTCGACCGTCTGGTCGGCTTCGCCGAAACCACCCATGCCATTTCGGGCGCGCTGATCGAGGCCGTTCATGACGCCTATGTTGGCGACCCGGACGTCCGCGCCTTCCTGCTGCGCGAGAACCCGGCGGCTGCCAAGGTCATCGCCGAACGGTTCCTCGCCGCGCGGCGACGCGGCCTTTGGCATCCGCTCAGGAATTCCATCGACGACGATCTCGCGGCCTTGTTCGCCGAGGCCCAGGCAAGCGAGGTGGCGGCATGAACGCATTCTCGCGCCGTGGCGCTTGCCCTGCTCTAAGCGCGCCGATGCAGACCGGCGACGGGCTGCTGGTGCGGCTCAACCCAGTCGCTGGAGGAATTTCGCCGAAGTCGCTGATCGGGCTCGGCGAATCCGCCTTGCGTCACGGCAACGGCATCATGGAGGTGACGGCGCGCGGCAACCTGCAGATTCGTGGTTTGACGGCCGAAAGCGCCCGGTTGCTGGCGGACGAAGTGGATGCGCTGGGCATCGCGGTGCGCAGTGGCGTTCCGGTCGAGACGGGGCCGCTGGCGGGAATCGATCCGGAAGAGAACGCCGATCCGCGGCCGGTGGCGGAGCGGATCAGGGCGGCGATTGAAAAGGCCGGGTTGACGCCGCGGCTGGGGCCGAAGGTGTCGGTGGTTGTCGATGGCGGCGGACAGCTGACGATGGATGCCGTGACGGCCGATGTGCGGCTGAAGGCGATGCAGGCTGCGGCGGGCATCTGGTGGAGCGTGTCGATTGCCGGCGACGGGCGGAGTGCGAAGCCGCTCGCGGCGGTCGATGCTGATGGCGCACGCGACATTGCAGTCGCGGCTCTTCGGATGGTCGCCGAAAAAGGTCGCGAGGCGCACACCCGGGATCTTTCGGAGAGACAGTTGGCTTCTCTCGCAGGCTGGCATTCCGTCGCGCCCCCCTCTGTCCTGCCGGACATCTCCCCCTCTAGGGGGGAGATTGGCAGTTCCCGCACCGGCTCTCCACTTTCCGCGTTGGAGATTGGCGAAAGCCGCGGTGACAAGGCAATCTCCCCCCTTGAGGGGGAGATGTCCGGCAGGACAGAGAGGGGGGCGCAGGAACGCCAGCCCGCGAGAAGTCCCATTGGCCTATTCAATCTAGGAAACAACACCGCCCTAGGCATCGCCCTGCCCTACGGCAGCATGCCGGCGCAAAACCTCATCGATCTCGCCACCCAAGCCGCGAACCTCGGCGCCTCCGAAATCCGCCTCGCCCCAGGCCGAGCCCTGCTCTTCCTCGGTCTCTCCGCCCCCTCCACGCTCCAATCCTCCGCCGCCGCTCTCGGCTTCGTCACCGACCCCGCCGACCCGCGCACCCGCATCGCCGCCTGCCCAGGCGCGCCGGCCTGCGCGTCCGGCCGCATCGCCACCCGTGCCATCGCCGAAACGATCGCAAAAGAAAGCGCGGACCTTCTCGACGCCTCGCTGTCTCTCCACATCTCCGGCTGCGCCAAGGGCTGCGCGCATCCCGGCACCGCTGCGCTCACCCTGGTCGGCGACGAAAACGGAGCCGGACTTGTCGTGGACGGGACTGCGAAGGCTCTTCCTGCCGCGTACAGGCCGGGCTATGACGCCGCGCGCGGGGTCGCCGGCATCCTTGCCGCGATCCGCGACGGAAGACATCAGCGCGAAACCGCCGCCGCCTGCCTGAAAAGACTTGGCGCGGCCGGCATCGCCGAACTCTATCGACGGAACCAGTGAATGGCCGCCTACGACTATATCCATGACGGAACGGCGATCTACGAGCGCTCTTTCGCCATCATCCGCGCCGAGGCGGACCTGTCTCGCTTCTCGGAGGCGGAGGCCGATGTCGCGATCCGCATGATCCATGCCTGCGGCCAGGTCGAAGTCGCCAGCCATTTCGTCTTCTCGAACGATTTCGTAGCCGCCGCCCGCACGGCGCTCGCCGCCGGCGCGCCGATCTTCTGCGATGCCGAGATGGTGGCGCACGGCGTCACCCGCGCCCGTCTGCCGGCCGGCAATGAGGTGATATGCACGCTGCGCGAACCGCGCACGCACGACATCGCCAGGCAAATCGGCAACACCCGCTCGGCCGCGGCGATCGACCTCTGGGGCGAGCGCATGGCCGGCTCTGTCGTCGCCATCGGCAACGCGCCGACCGCGCTCTTCTATCTGCTTGAGAAGCTGCGCGACGGCGCGCCGAGGCCGGCCGCGATCATCGGCATGCCTGTGGGCTTCGTGGGTGCCGCCGAATCCAAGGATGCGCTGGCCGACAATTCCTACGGCGTGCCTTATGCCATCGTGCGCGGCAGGCTGGGCGGCAGCGCCATGACCGCCGCCGCGCTCAACTCTCTGGCGAGGCCCGGCCTGTGAACGCGATCGTGGAAGGCCGTCTGGTCGGCGTCGGCACCGGCCCCGGAGATCCGGAGCTTCTGACACTGAAGGCGGCGCGCGCGTTGGCAGAGGCGGACGTCGTCGCCTATTTCGCCAAGCGCGGCAACAACAGCAATGCGCGTGCCATCGTCGAGGCGCGCTTCCGGCCGGACATGATCGAGCTGCCGCTGCTCTATCCGGTGACGACGGAGATCGACAAGGATCACGACGACTACCGCGCGCAGATCGCCGATTTCTACGAGCAATCGGCCGAACAGGTGGCCGAGCATCTCGGCGCCGGCAGGATGGTGGCGGTGCTGTCGGAGGGCGATCCGCTCTTCTACGGCTCCTACATGCATCTGCATGTGCGGCTTGCGCACCGCTTCTCTACGGAAGTCATCCCCGGCATCACCGCCATGTCCGGCTGCTGGTCCGCCACCGGCCTGCCGATCGTCCAGGGCGACGACGTGCTGAGTGTGCTGCCCGGCACGATGAGCGAATTCGAGCTGACCCGCCGCCTCGCCGACACAGATGCCGCCGTCATCATGAAGGTCGGCCGCAACCTGCCAAAAATCCGCCGCGCGCTGGAAGCGACCGGCAAGCTGGCGAAGGCCGTCTATGTCGAGCGCGGCACCATGCCGGGCAGCGTCTCGATGCGGCTTGCCGAAAAGCCGGACGACAAGGCGCCCTATTTCGCCATCGTGCTGGTTGCCGGCTGGTCGGCCCGCCCGGGGGCCGCCGGAGCAAAATCATGAGCGGCCGTCTTACCGTCATCGGTCTCGGGCCCGGCAATGCCGACCAGGTCACGCCGCAGGCTGCCAATGCCGTGGCCGAGGCTTCCTTCTTCTATGGCTACAAGCCCTATCTCGACCGGCTGGAACTGCGGCCGGACCAGACCCGCATCGCCTCCGACAACCGCGAGGAGCTCGCCCGCTCCAACGAAGCGCTGGCCAAGGCCGCAGAAGGCCACAATGTCGCCGTCGTTTCCGGCGGCGATCCCGGCGTCTTCGCCATGGCCGCCGCCGTCTGCGAGGCGATCGAAGCCGGCCCTGAAGAATGGCGTGCCATCGACGTCTCGGTTGTCCCGGGTGTGACTGCAATGCTTGCCGTCGCCGCCCGCATCGGCGCGCCACTCGGCCATGATTTCTGCGCCATCTCGCTCTCCGACAATTTGAAGCCGTGGGAGCTGATCGAATTGCGCCTGCTGGCAGCGGCCGGCGCCGGCTTCGTCGTCGCGCTCTACAATCCCATCAGCAAGGCTCGCCCCTGGCAGCTTGGCCGCGCCTTCGAATGCCTGAAGGCGATCCTGCCCGGCACCACGCCAGTGATCTTCGGCCGGGCTGCCGGCCGGCCCGACGAGCGCATCGAAGTCTCTCTGCTGGCGGACGCCGACGCCGAAAAGGCCGACATGGCGACCTGCATCATCATCGGCTCGCCGGAGACCCGCATCATCAAGCGCGGCGAAAAACCAGCGCTGGTCTACACGCCGCGTTCTGCAACGGGATCGAAATGATGATCGACCTTTGCCGCCAGCGCATCGACGGTCTCAGTCGAAGGAACGTCCGGCAAACGCGGTCGGCGGATCAGGATCACTTCGATACCAAGCGCCCGCGCAGCGGCGATCTTGCCATAGCTCGCCTCGCCGCCGCTGTTCTTCGAAACGACGGCATCGATACCGTATTTTTCGAGCAACGCCCGTTCATCCGCTTCCGGAAACGGTCCGCGCGCCAAAAGGTAAAGTGCATCGGGCACGGCAAGCTTCGGCTCGACCGGGTCGACGCTGCGGATCAGGTAGCGGTGCTGCGGAGCGACTTCGAAGGCGCCGGCCTCCTGACGGCCGATCGCCAGGAAAACGCGGCGCGGCGCCTCGCCAAGCGCCTTCGCCGCCTCAGTGACGCTGTCGACCAGCGTCCAGCGATCACCGGCCACGGGCTCCCATCCAGGACGCCGCAGCGCAAGGACCGGCACGCCAGCCTGCGCAGCCGCTTCTGCGACGTTGGCCGAGATACGCGCGGCGTATGGATGCGTGGCGTCGATCAGCAGATCGACGTGTTCTTCCCGAAGATAGGCAGCCAGCCCATCTGCGCCGCCAAAGCCGCCGACACGCACCGGCACGCCTTGCGCGACCGGGCTTTCAGTGCGGCCGGCCAGCGACAGCGTGACCGAAAAATCGTCGCGACGGGCGAGCTTCCCGGCCAATTGCCGGGCTTCCGTCGTTCCGCCGAGGATCAGGATATGGTGGGTCATCATGCCTGCTAAGGGTCCGCGCGCCGCCAAGCCAGCCTCAAAATGGCTCACGATCGTCGGCATCGGCGAGGACGGTGTAGCGGGTCTCGGCGACGAGGCCAAGCAGCGGATTGCCGAGGCCGAGATCGTCTTCGGCGGGAAGCGGCATCTCGGCCTTGTCGCGTCGCTGGCCAAGGGGAAAGCGCGCCCGTGGCCGACGCCCTTCGATGCCGAAATGCGCGACGTGCTGGCGGTCGCGGGCAAAAAAATATGCGTGCTCGCGTCCGGCGACCCGTTTTTCCATGGTGTCGGCGCCACGCTGGCGCGCAAGGTCAATCCGGATGAGATGCTCGTCCTGCCGGCGCCCTCGTCTCTGTCGCTGGCCGCGCCCCGTCTCGGCTGGGCATTGCAGGACGTGGAGACAATCTCGCTGCACGGCCATTCGATCGACCTGATCCGGCCTCTGCTCCATTCCGGCGCGCGTATCCTGGCGCTCACCTCCGACGCCGACGCGCCGGCGGCCATCGCCGCACTGCTCGACGAGCTCGGTTTCGGCCCTTCGCGACTGACGGTCCTCGAAGCACTCGGTGGGCAGGATGAGGCACGCCGCACCGCTCGCGCCGAAGCCTTCGATCTCGAAAACGTCAATCCGCTCAACGTGCTGGCGATTGAAATTGAATCAACACCGGATGCCCGCGTCCTGCCTCTGACCGTCGGCCTTGCCGATCACCTGTTCGAGCATGACGGTCAGATCACCAAGCGCGAGATTCGCGCGATCACGCTGTCGGCGCTGGCGCCCCGGCGCGGTGAGTTGCTGTGGGACATCGGCGCCGGTTCCGGCTCGATCGGCATCGAGTGGATGCTGGCTCATTCCTCTATGCGCGCCATCGCCATCGAAGCCAATAGCGAGCGCGCCGCCCGTATCCACCGCAACGCCGCGCATTGCGGCGTGCCCGGCCTCGTCGTGATCGAAGGAGCCGCGCCTAAGGCGCTGGCAAAATTGGAGACGCCCGATGCCATCTTCATCGGCGGCGGCGGCAGCGATGCCGGCGTGCTGGAGAAGGCAATCAAGGCGCTGCGTCCCGGCGGCCGGCTCGTCGCCAATGCGGTGACGCTGGAGATGGAGGTGCTGCTGCTCGACCAGCACAACAGACGCGGCGGCGACCTGACCCGCATCGCCCTGTCGCGCGCGGCGCCTGTCGGCTCGATGCAGGCGTGGCGACCGGCCATGCCGGTCACGCAGTGGAGCTGGGTCAAGCCATGATGGTCGCAGGTATCGGCAGCCGCAAAGGTGTGACGGCGGGCGACGTTCGCGCCGCGATCGAGACCGCGCTTGAGGCGCATGGGCTTACGATGACGGCGCTTTCTGCATTGGCGACGGGTGAAATCAAGCGCGATGAGCCGGCGATCTTCCTTGCCGCCCGAGACCTCGACCTCCCCGTGCTCGTCATCTCCGACGCCGCACTGCAATCCGTCTCGTCCGGCACAGTCAGTCGCTCCGACGCGTCGCAGGCCCAGGCCGGCACGCCTTCGGTTTCGGAAGCCTCGGCCCTGGCCGCGGCCGGAAAAGGTGCGAACCTGCTTGGACCGCGCATCGTGCTCGGTCCGGTGACCTGCGCCATCGCCATCAGCGGAGATGCGCCATGACCGTCCATTTCATCGGCGCCGGTCCAGGTGCGGCCGATCTCATCACGCTGCGCGGCGCCCGGCTGCTGGCCAGTTGCCCGGTCTGCCTCTATGCCGGCTCGATCGTCGCGCCGGAACTGCTCGAGCATTGCGCGCCAGGCACCAAATTGATCGACACCGCGCCGATGTCGCTTGACGAGATCGAGGCCGAATATGTCGCCGCGCACAAGGCTGGGCAGGACGTCTCGCGCCTGCATTCCGGCGACCTTTCGGTGTGGAGCGCGGTGGCCGAACAGATCAGGCGGCTGGAAAAGCACGGCATCCCCTACACATTGACACCTGGCGTTCCCTCCTTCGCGGCGGCAGCGGCCGCACTTCGCCGCGAGCTCACCATTCCCGAACTCGCGCAAAGCCTGGTGCTGACCCGCGTCTCCGGCCGCGCCTCGAAAATGCCGCCGGGCGAGACGCTGGCCGGCTTCGGCCGCACTGGCGCCACGCTTGCCATTCATCTCGCCATCCATGCCATCGAGCGCATCGTCGCGGATCTGACGCCGCTTTACGGCGCCGAATGTCCGGTCGCGGTCGTCTTCCGCGCCTCCTGGCCGGACGAGCGCATCCTGACCGGCACGCTGGGCACCATCGAAGCGCAATTGGCGGAAAACCCGATGGAACGCACGGCGATCATCTTCGTCGGCAGCGCTCTCGCCGCGCAGGATTTCGGCGAAAGCTCATTGTACGACGCCCACTACCAGCGGCGTTTTCGCGGACGGGATGGATTGTGAACGGCAGCGCCAATACGAACGGACGGGCTAATGTGGAGCAGGCGCTGGCGCGGCTGAACTTCAAGCCGCGCGAGCTTGAGCCAGGCCATGTCTGGCTGGCCGGCGCCGGCCCCGGCGACCCCGGCTGCCTGACGCTGGAGGTGCTGGCGGCACTTGGGCAATGCGATGCGCTGGTCTATGACGCGCTGGTTTCGCCCGATGTCGTCGCGGTAGCCCAGGGTGCCGAGCTTTTCTACGCCGGAAAACGCGGCGGCCAGCCCTCGATGAAACAGGACGACATCAACACCCTGCTGGTGCGGCTGGCCCGCGAAGGCCGTCGAGTCGTGCGCTTGAAGGGCGGCGACCCCTATATTTTCGGCCGTGGCGGCGAAGAGGCTCTGGCGCTCGCGGGCGAAAGAATTCCGTTCCGGGTGCTCTCCGGCCTGACCTCGGGCCTCAGCGCGCTGGCCGCCACCGGCATTCCCGCCACCATGCGCGGCATCAACAAGGCCGTGATCCTCGCCACCGGCCACGGCGCCGGCACCGATGACGACATCGACTGGTTGGCGATCGCCCGCACCGGACAGCCGGTCGTCGTCTATATGGGCATGGCCAATTTGCCGGTGATCGCGGCAAAGCTGCTCGAGGGCGGCCTCGCGCCATCGACCCCGGCCGCCGTGATCGTGGCGGCAACCACTCCGCAGGAGCGCATCGTGGTCGCCACGCTCGCCAACATCGCTGACGAGGCCGCGGCCGCCGGGCTCGCTTCGCCGGCGCTGATCGTTGTCGGCGGCATCGTCGCCATGCGCGCGGCACTGACGGGCGGCGCATGACGGCGCGCGCAATCATCATCGGCGCGCCGCGCTCCGGCTCGGGCAAGACCAGCGTCACCATCGGCCTGTTGCGTGCGCTTGCGCGGCGCGGGCTGAAAGTGCGCGGCGCGAAGTCCGGACCGGACTATATCGACCCGGGCTTCCACGCCGCCGCGACCGGCCTGTCAGGCGTCAACCTCGACAGCTGGGCGATGTCGCCTTCTCTGCTCAATGCGCTAGCGGCCGAAGCCGCGGACGACGCCGAATACATTATCCTTGAAAGCGCGATGGGCCTGTTCGACGGCATCCCCGCGCCGCAAGGCCGCTCCGGCTCGGCTGCCGATCTCGCCCGCCTCTACGGCCTGCCTGTACTTCTGGTGCTCGACGTTTCCGGGCAGTCGACCACGGCGGCGGCAGTGGCCAAGGGGTTTGCCACCTACGACCCGGACGTGCGCATGGCCGGCGTCATTCTCAACCGCTTGGGCAGCGAACGCCACCGGCGGCTTTCCGGCGACGCGATCGAGGCAATCGGCCTGCCCGTGGTCGGCGCCATCCTGCGCGATCCGACGCTGAACTTGCCGGAGCGGCATCTCGGCCTCGTCCAGGCCGGCGAGCACGAGAACCTGATGGCGCATCTCGACCGGCTGGCCGACATGGTCGAGAAGTCGCTCGACATCGACGCCATCCTGGCGCTGGCGACCCCGCTGCAACCCGCGGCCGGCGATTTTGGCGATGCCTTGCGGCCGCCCGGGCAGCGTATCGCGCTGGCGGAAGACGCGGCCTTCACCTTCCTCTATCCACATGTCGCCTCGCATTGGCGCAAGGCAGGCGCCGAGATCGTGCCTTTCTCGCCGCTTGCCGACGAGGCGCCCTCGCCGGACTGCGATGTCTGCTGGCTGCCCGGCGGCTATCCCGAGCTCCATGCCGGCAAGCTCGCGGCCGCGACCAACTTCCAGTCAGGAATGGCGCGCTTCGCGGCGGCGAAGCCGGTTCACGGCGAGTGCGGCGGCTTCATGGTGCTGGGCGAAGTGCTGGAAGACGCAGAGGGCGAGAGCCACAAAATGCTTGGCCTGCTTGGCCATTCGACCAGCTTCGCCAAACGCAAGATGAACCTCGGCTATCGCGAGGCGCGGCTGCGCGCCGCCTGTCCGTTGGGACCGGAGGGCACGCTGATCCGCGGTCACGAATTCCACTACGCGCAGATGCTTGCTGCCGGCAATGACGAGCCCTTGGCCGACCTCGCCGACGGCCAGGGCAATCCGCTCGGCGCCTCAGGCTACCGGCGCGGCCATGTCAGCGGCACCTTCTTCCATGCCATTGCGAGGGGCGCATGAGCGGCCCTTCCGCGCCCCGGCAAGTGCTTGACGATATCGGCCTCAGCCTCGTCTTCTTCACCCGCCTGCGGTTGCCCTCGAGCGATTTCGGCGGCCGCAGCCTGGCGGATGCGATCTGGGCGGCGCCCTTTGCCGGCCTCGCGGTGGCGATCATCGGCGCACTCGTCTACGCCATCGCCTACAGTTTGGGTCTTGCCAGCGGCCCGGCCGCGGCGCTCACCCTCGCCGCGACGATGCTCGTTACCGGCTGCCTGCATGAGGACGGACTTTCCGATATCGCCGACGGCTTTTGGGGCGGCAGGACGCGCGACAGGAAGCTGGAGATCATGCGCGACAGCCGCATCGGCGCCTATGGCGCGGCCGCGCTTGGGCTGTCGCTGCTCATCCGCTGGAGCGCGCTGTCCGAGCTCGCCGGTCCGGGCCACGTATTCCTGGCCCTGCTTGCCGCGCATGCCGGCTCGCGCGGCCTGTTCGGCGCCTTCATGCATCTTCTGCCACCGGCCCGCAGCGACGGCCTGTCTGCGAATGCGGGCTCTGTCACAAGCGAGACCGCCATCATAGGTGCTGCGCTTGGCGCGGTGGTGTTGCTGGCGCTCGGCCTTGGCGGCGCGATCGCGGCGCTCATCCTGCTCGGCCTGGTCTTCATGGCGTTCCGCGCTCTTTGCCTCAGCCAGATCGGCGGGCAGACCGGCGACACGATCGGCGCGCTGCAGCAGCTCGGCGAGATCGCCGTGCTGCTCGTCGCTTCCATCTGCCTTTCCTGATTCACTTTCGGAGACCTTTCCCCCATGAGCTTCAAATCCCTCGAAGACCTTCGCGCCGCCTGCCTCGACCTCCCGTCCGGCAGCGATGCGGCCGCCAGCGCCGTCGCGAGGCGCCAGGACACGCTGACCAAACCGCAGGGCAGTCTCGGCCGGCTGGAAGCGATCGCCGCCTGGCTCGGCCGCTGGCAGGCGCGCGACATGCCGAAGCTCGACCATGTGAAGGTTGTCGTCTTCGCCGGCAATCACGGCGTCACCGCGCAGGGCGTGTCGGCCTATCCTTCGGAAGTCACGGTACAGATGGTGGCGAATTTCGCCGGCGGCGGCGCGGCCATCAACCAGCTTGCCCGCGTCGCCGGCGCCAAGCTCGACGTCATTCCGCTCGACCTCGACCATCCGACCGGCGATTTCACGCAAGTGCCGGCGATGGACGAAAAGGCGTTCCTCGCCGCCGTCTCGGCCGGCTACGACACGGTAACCAAGGATCTCGACCTCGTCTGCTTCGGCGAGATGGGCATCGGCAACACGACGCCTGCGGCGGCGATCTCGACGGCGCTTTTCGGCGGCGGCGCGGAAAAATGGACCGGCCGCGGCACCGGCGTCGACGATGCCGGGCTGCTGCGCAAGGTCGTGGCCATCGAGGCCGGCCTCAAGCGCCATGCCGATGCGCTCTCCGATCCGCTGAAGATCGCTGCCGCCCTTGGCGGGCGCGAGCTGGCGGCAATCCTCGGCGCCACACTCGCCGCGCGCAAGAACAACGTGCCGGTGCTGCTTGACGGCTTCGTCTGCACCGCAGCCGCAGCACCTCTGGCGAGGCTGCATCCGACCGGGCTGGCCCACACCATCGCCGCCCATGTCTCGGCCGAAGCCGGCCACCGCCGCCTGCTCGAAGCGCTCGGCCTGCCGCCGCTGCTCGATCTCGGCATGCGGCTCGGCGAAGGCTCCGGCGCCTGCCTTGCCGTCAACATCGTGCGTTCGGCACTGGAATGCCACGCGAAGATGGCGAGCTTTGCCGAGGCCGGCGTTTCTGAAAAGTGACGGGATTGGTCCGGCTTACGCAATTTCTGTTTCTGCAAATCGGCTTAATATTATCTAAACTTAGCGGATTTGACGGCTGCACTGATCTGACCACGGATCACTTAAAGATCCTCTTACCAACAATTGCAAATGATTTGTGATCATCCTCACAGATAAAACTCTGACGCCATGCCAAATCATACCTCGTTATTACCCCATAATTGAGGTTTCTTCAGAAAAGGAGGAAGGCATGGCTCGTTCAATTAGAGTACTCTACCGGGGAATGAAAGGTACAATTCGTCAGAACTTCAATTGGGACCCGATCAACCTAGACTCGGTGGTGATCATAACAGCAGCGGAATTTATACCTGCCTTCGGTGGCTTTGGTGGCGGACCGAAGACGCTTGGGCGCCCAAATCTTGGCTCCGCTAATGTTTATGTGACCAATGTTGGCCCCCACGGCGTGGCCGGCGGGGAAGCAGGAGGCGTTGAATTCCTTCTTCATGTCGACTGGGACAACCCATTGGACATCGTTGCGACCATCACCGTTCTGGATGACATCGAGGAATTCTTCCAGGCGTAGCGGACATCTTCCGTGGCCTAGTGCGGCATTGGCACTTGCGGCTTGATCCTGCGATCGCCGGTTGGGCATCAGTCGTCATGAGAGCTGTCTGACGGGCGATCGTTGCAGGTCTTGAGCTTTAACAGCTCAATCCGCCGCGAAGGCGGGCTAAAAAGGAGAAATACCATCGGAAAAAATGGTGGGTGTGCACAGGATCGAACTGTGGACCCGCTGATTAAGAGTCAGCTGCTCTACCAACTGAGCTACACACCCACACCGCCGGAAAACTCAGCGTCGGCGGCGCATATAGCCGCCGCTTTCGGTCATGTCCAGCCCTGCCGGATCATTTCCCGACAAATCGACACGGCATGATCGCGAAAAGTGGATTCCGGTTTTTCGGGAAAAGATCATGCCTGCCAAAAAAGCCCGCAGGTGTCACACGAATAGCTTGCCTTCAGCCACCTTGACCGCGTGGCCGCCAATGCGCGCGGAGGCCAGTTTCCCGCCATCGACATTGAGCTCGAGCCGGATGCGCGACGGCCGGCCCATTTCCAGCCCCTGCTCGATCCAGAGCTGCGAGATGCCGTCGGTCGGGGCGTCGAAATGCATGACGGCGCCGGCAAAGGCGGCCGCGGCCGAACCGGTCGCCGGGTCCTCATAGGAAGGCGTGCCGGGCACGATCATGCGCACGTGGAAGGCGCTGTCGTGATGGACCCGCTCGCGGCAATAGACATAGGGGCTGGCGAAGGCCCATTCGCTCTTGCGCGGCGCCAGTTCCGACCACGCCTGGTTGTCGAGCCGGATCTTGGCCGCCTCCTCCAGGCCGGCAACGGGAATCGTCACATAAGGCACGCCGGCCGACCAGAAGGCAACGCGGTGATTCTCGAAGCCGATCTCGTGCGGGGCAAGGCCGAGCGCGGCGCCGATCGCGTCCGGGTCAGCCTTGAGCTCCAGCGGTTCCGGCAGTTTCGCCAGGTCGAACTCAGCGAATGTCGAGCCGTCATGCTTGCTCACCGCGCAACGCACCGGCCCGATATTCTCCTCCAGCACGAAAATGCCGGCGGCCTCGCCGGCGAGTTCGGCCAGCGCGATCGCCGAGCCGACCGTCGGATGCCCCGCGAAAGGCATCTCATAGTCGGGCGTGAAGATGCGTATGCGGTTGCGATGCTTCGGATTGTCGGGAGGCAGCACGAACACTGTCTCAGACAGATTGAATTCACGTGCGATCGCCTGCATGCCGGCAGTGTCGAGCCCGTCGTTGTCCAGCACCACCGCAAGCGGATTTCCAGCCAGCCTTTCGGTGGTAAACACATCGTAAAGCAAGTAATTGCGCGCCATGGAGAAAACCTTTCGCCTCGCCCCGAATTTCTGCCTCAATCCAAACATGAGGGAAATTTAATTTGAAATTCGAACCTTAAGGCCTGATTTGTGGACGGATAGGGACATCCATTTTCAGCATAGGGGTCCGGCGTGGACCAGCTTGTCAATCCGCCAAACGCGGAATCCGGTACTTCCATAGAGGCTCGACCGCAAGGGCGTAAGCCGCAAGCGTCGCCGCTTCTGGTTCTACGCGCTGCTGACGATAGCGATCATCACGGCCGGCATTGCCCTCTATCGGTCGTATGCCGCAGCACCTCCCAGGATAGAATACACCACCGTGCCCGCGGCGATCGCCGACCTCACTGTCGCGGTATCGGCCACCGGCACGCTGCAGCCGCTGACCCAGGTCGACATCTCCAGCGAGCTTTCCGGAATCGTCCGCTCGGTCGCGGCCAATGAAAACCAGCAGGTCAAGAAGGGCGACGTGCTGGCGACGCTCGACACCGCCAAGCTCGAAGTCCAGATCGAGCGCGCCACCGCCTCCGCCAAGGCGGCGTCGGCCGCCGTCGAGGACGCCAAGGTGACCTTGCAGGAAAACGAGAACGCGGTTGTGCGCGCAAACGCGCTGACCAAGCGCGGCATGGCGACGGACCAGTCGCTCGAAGCGGCGACGGCGACGCGCGACCGCTCGAAGGCGGCGCTCGACAGCGCCGAAGCCAATCTCGCCATCGCCCAGGCAGATCTCAAGGCGCAGCAGACCGATCTCGCCAAGAGCACCATCTATGCGCCGATCGACGGCATCGTGCTGACGCGCTCGGTCGATCCCGGCCAGACCGTCGCGTCCTCCCTGCAGGCGCCGGTGCTCTTCGTCATCGCCGCCGACCTTCGCAACATGGAATTGCAGGCCGCGGTCGACGAGGCCGATATCGGCCAGGTCAAGCCCGGCCAGCATGCCCGCTTCACCGTCGACGCTTTCCCGGACCGACCCTTCGACGCCGAGATCCGCGACATCTCCTACGCCTCGGTCACCACCGATGGCGTCGTCACCTACAATGCCCGCCTCGAAGTCGACAATGGCGAGCTTCTCTTGCGGCCCGGTATGACGGCCACGGTCTCGGTCGTGACCCGGCAGGCCAAAAGCGTGCTTACCGTCCCGTCGACCGCCTTCCGCTATCGCCCGATGCAACAGCAGGCACGCGGCTGGAGCCTTAGCGACCTCTTCACCGGCCGCGTGGGCCGCCCCAACCGGCAGCGCGAGGCAACGAAGGCGCCGACCGACGGCTCGCGCACGCTCTATGTGCTGGAGAATGGCCGGCCACGTCCGGTCAACGTCAGGATCGGCTCGACCGACGGCGAGCTGACCGAGATCACCTCCGGCCTCGACGAAGGCGCGCAAGTCATCACCGGCGCGCAGCAGCGGAGCTGACGAAATGTCGGCTCCCCTGCTCATCGATTTCGACCAGGTCTGGAAAACCTATGGCGAGGGCGAGGCTCGCGTGCAGGCGCTGGCCGGCGTCGATCTCGCCATCCGGCGCGGCGAATTCGTCGCCATCATGGGTCCCTCGGGCTCGGGCAAATCGACGGCGATGAACATCATCGGTTGCCTCGATACGCCGACGGCCGGAACCTACTGTTTCATGGGCATCGATGCGGGCCGCCTCGACCGCAACCGCCGCGCGCTTTTGCGCAACCTCTATGTCGGCTTCGTCTTCCAAGGCTATAATCTGCTGCCGCGCACCACCGCCGCGGAAAATGTCGAGCTGCCGCTGATCTATCGCGGCGTTGCAGCGCGTGAGCGCCGAGATCTCGCCATGCAGGCGCTGGCCGAGGTCGGACTGGTCGGGCGCGAGCACCACACGCCGGCCGAGCTTTCCGGCGGCCAGCAGCAGCGCGTGGCGATAGCCCGCGCCATCGTCACCAGACCGACGCTACTCGTCGCCGACGAGCCCACCGGCAATCTCGACACGGCGCGCACACACGAGATCATGGAACTGCTGACAAGGCTCAACGCCGAACTCGGGCTCTCCATCGTCATGGTCACGCATGAGGCCGATGTGGCGGACTATGCCGGCCGCACCGTCCGTTTCCTCGACGGCCATGTCGCCTCCGACACCTTAGCGGAGCAAGCGGCATGATCTGGGAGACCGTCCGCCTCTCGCTGCGCTCGATCCGCCGCAACGTATTGCGCTCGTTCCTGACGCTGCTTGGCATCGTCATCGGGGTCGCGGCCGTCATCGCCATGCTCACCATCGGCTCCGGCACGACGGAGAAGGTCAAGGCCGATATTTCCAAGCTCGGCAGCAACCTGCTCGTCGTCCGCGCCGGCCGGCCGGCAGGCCCCGGCGGACCGGGAGGGCTCGACCAGGCGGTGCGGCCGCTGGCCGAAAAGGATGTCGCCGCGCTCGTCGCGCATCTGAGCGGCGCGCGCGCGATTTCGCCTGCCTCGCAAAAGCAGGTCCGCGTCATCTTCGGCACCGAAAGCCTGACCTCGGGCGTGACCGGCACCGACAGCGCCTATCTCGACGCCCGCGACTGGAAACTGGTGTCAGGCCGCCCGTTCAGCGATTCCGAAACGCGCGCCGGCGCCGGTGTGTGCCTGATCGGCGAAACCGTGCGCCAGCAATTCTTCGGCGCCGGCGATCCGGAGGGTGAGGTCATCCGCGTCAACCGCACCTCCTGCAAGATCATCGGCCTGCTCGAGGCCAAGGGCTATACCGGCTTCGGCCAGGACCAGGACAATGTCGTGCTGATGCCGCTGCACGCCTATCAACGGCGCATCGCCGGCAACCGCGACATCGACAACATCTATATCGCCGCCGACGACCGCACCCCGACCACCGAGCTGCAGCCGCGCGTCGAGGACATTTTGCGCGACACACGCCGTATCACGCCCGACCGCGATCCCGATTTCGCCATCCGCGACATGACCCAGATCGCCGATGCGATGACCAGCGCCACCACGACCATGACCGGCATGCTCGGCGCCGTCGCCGGCGTCAGCCTGCTGGTCGGCGGCATTGGCATCATGAACATCATGCTGGTCTCGGTCACCGAACGCACGCGCGAGATCGGCATCAGGCTGGCCATCGGCGCGCATGAAAAACACATCCTCATCCAGTTCCTGGTCGAGGCGACGGTGCTGTCGCTCTTTGGCGGCATCATCGGCATCCTGATCGGGCTTTCGCTGGCTGGCCTCGCCTCGATGACGCTGACGATACCTTTCGCGCCAAGCCCCGCCGTCATCCTGCTCGCCGTCGGCTTCTCGGCGCTGATCGGCATGGTGTTCGGCTTCTTCCCGGCGCTGCGCGGCGCAAGGCTCGACCCGATCGACGCGCTCAGGCACGAATAGTCAGAAAACAACGTTCCGCGCCTGTGCCCCCCTGATCTTGCGGTGAGGCGGCGCTGAAAGAGCGGGGGGTGCCGCTAACGATCGCCGCCGAAATGCCATTCGACCAGCGGCTTCATGTGCGGCATCAGGCCGGCGGGCAGATCGCCGGCGTGGCGGATGATCACCGGCCCTTCGATCTCCGGGTCTGTCTCGGTAGCGACGAAGGCGCTGATGCGGCGCGCCAACTCGTCGGCGGACTCCGCGACCCGGTAGCGGCGGAAGATGACCGTACCGCTTGCCGTCGATAGCGCGTGATAGCGCCGTCCGCGTTCAGCCGTCGAAAGGTCGAGGCCGGTCTCCTCCCTCACCTCGCGGATCATGTTGAAGTCGACATCGACCAGTCCGTCGCGGAAATCGATCGGCTCGAACGAGCCGGCGGCGAAATAGACGCGGCCGGCATTGACCGTATGCGGCCCCATGCGGATCGCGACCAGCGCATTGTCGCCGGCGACCAACACGGCATGCGCGTAGGCGTGCTCGGCGCCGGAATTCTCGCGCCGCTTGCGCCACAGCATGAAGGTCGAATAGTTGACTGCGTGGCAGCGGCCGACGAGGCGACCGTCGCGGTAGGCAAGCTCGGCAAGCAGCACCACAGCGCCGTCGAACAATGCCGGATTGGCGGCGATCTCCCGCCGCCAGTTCTCGGCGATGGCTGCCGCATTGCTCAGCGCGAAGGGATGTGGGCCGGGATCGAGGCGGACGTCGACCGCATCGACCGGAAGGATGACGTTGCGCGGCAGGTCGAAACTCAACAGCGTCATGCCATGTCCAGTGTGATCGCCACCGGGCAATGGTCCGACGCTTTCGGCCTGTCCCAGCCCGCGCGCGGGAAACGTACGACCTCCTGTCCGGGCGGAAAGATGGTGCGCCAGGGCTGGCCGTTGCGGATGATGTCGGGAACGGCGGTGGCGTTCTTCGCGGCCAGCCCCTTCGACAGCAGGATATAGTCGAGCTGGCAAAGGTGCCGCTCCTCCGGGCCGCGTGTATGGTAGAAGCTCCAGCGGTCCATCTCCGGACGCCGCTCGACAACATTCTCGCAAAAGCCGCCGGCGGTGAGCACATCGATCGAGGACCGGGCTTCGTCTATGACCTCGAAACGGTAGCCGTCGATGGCGTCGCCATCGATCTTCACGCGTTGCCGGTAATCGTTCATGTCGCCGCAGATCGCCCAGCGTTTGTCGGCGGCATGGTCCTTGCCGAAACGCTCCTCGACGATTCGGCGCACCGCTTGCGCTTCCGCGATGCGCAGCGGCATCGACGCCTGGCGGCCATCCAGCCCGTTGCGCGGCGGCCCCATCGATTTGAAATGCACCAGATAGAGCGTTAACGGCACGCCGCCGACCCTCAGGTCGATCTCCAGGCAGTCGCGGCGAAAGACACGCTCATTGGCGAGATAGCCGAGCGCGGCGAGCTCCGGCGTGAACAGCCCGAACTCCTCGAAGGTGACATAGGCGTGGCTGGTCATGCGCACGAAGTCGATCGGCTGCCCTTGCGCTGTTTCGTTGCGCATCATCACCGCGACATCGATGCCGCGCGTATCGTTGCCGGCGGTGGTGTATTTCTGCCGGTAGCCCTGGCCGATCATCTTGAACAGATAGCCATATTCGAAAGCCTTCAGCGCCTCGATATTGTCGACCTCCTGCATGCAGATGATGTCGGCGCGGGTGGCTGCTATGGCGAGCGCCGTCAGCTGGCGCGTGTCGTCGGACTGGGCGATGGCACGGGCCTGCTCGAGAACCCGGTATTCGGCCTCGCTCTGGATATCGAACAGCGCCAGCGTGCGGTCTTCATTGAGCTGGTTGCGATAGCCCGAGAAATCGAACCTGCTCATCAGGTTCTCGACGTTGAAGGTGGCAAGCCGAAGCGACATGGCCGTGACCTTTGCCCGCAAGCGGGGACGAAAACAAGAGCCAGGCCGATGCTCGTTATGGTTGATGGAACCTTTCCGTTCATCCTCCGTTCAGACGGAAAGTTCCAACAATGGGCCTCTTCCCGGGGTGTGCTGGGCGTGGGGCCTTTGCTCCTTGGAGAGTGAAATGAAACCGCTTTTCTCTTCCCTTCGATCCGGGCTCCTGGCCCTCGGTTTCGTTGCCGGCGTGACGGCACCGTCGGTGGCCGGCCCGATCCTGCAACCCGATCTGTCGACCGCAACCAGCACGGCGGCAACCATCATACCCATCCGCGACAGCTGGGCCGGCGGCAATGACCGGCGGGGGATGTATGATTGGCGCTGGCGGCGCGGTGGCGACTGGCGGGGCCGGGATTTCAGATGGCGCGGCGACGACTTCCGCTCTCGTCATTTCTCCCGCAACTGGGATGGCGGCGACTGGCGCTGGCGGCATCATCGCCATCATCGGCGCTTCGACAATGGTGACGCCGCCCTTCTGGGGCTTGGGCTAGGCCTGGGCCTGGGTAGCCTCGCCTACAACAACTACTACGATCCATATTATTACGACCCCTACCCGCGCTACGTTCAGCCGCGGCGCATCTACCGGACCGAGCGGCTTTCCAGGGCCCATGTCCAATGGTGCTACGACCGCTACCGGTCCTATCGGGCCTGGGACAATACGTTCCAGCCCAATTACGGCCCGCGCCGGCAGTGCATATCGCCCTATATCTGAGCCCTTCGGCAGGAAGGATGAGACGGCGCCCTTCGCGGCGCCGTTTTATTTTGCCGAACCTGTGTCCGCCATCGGCCGATAACCCTAAATTCATCGGCGGCGGCTATTCATCCATGCCGTTGTCCCTCAATATGACGATTCGCGCGAACGGGGTGCGAGACGTGCACGCCATGGCCGAAAACGAACACAGAAACCAACACAGGCAACGCGTGCTCAAAGGCGCGGCGATCCTGACCGGCATCAACAATTCCGAGGTCAGATGCACGGTGCGCAACATGCATGCTAACGGCGCAGAGTTGAAAGTGCCGATCGATGCGCGCGTGCCGGACGAATTCCTTCTCTATGTGCCGATCGACGGCATCGGCTACAGGGCGGTGGTGCGTTGGCGCCGCGAGGACCGCATCGGCGTCGAGTTCACCGGCACCGAGCCCAAGCCGCACTGGCACTACGGCTAGATCCCGGACCCGACCAGCTAGCTTGGCAAAGAAAGGCCGGCGGATCGCTCCGCCGGCCTATGGGATGCAACGGTGAAATCGAAGATCAGTTCTTCGCCTTGTCGACCAGCTTGTTCTTGGCGATCACCCGCGCGACCGCAGGGCGAAGCCCGAGGACGCGCAGGCAAAAAGATGTGGATCGCCTTAGTTCTTCGCCTTGTCGACCAGCTTGTTCTTGGCGATCCACGGCATCATCGCGCGCAGCTTGGCGCCGACTTCCTCGATCTGGTGGCTGTCGTTGCCACGGCGGATGCCCTTGAAGCGCGACAGGCCGGCGCGATATTCCTGCATCCATTCCGAGGTGAACTTGCCGGTCTGGATGTCCTTCAGGATGCGCTTCATCTCGGCCTTGGTCTCGGCGGTGATGATGCGCGGACCCGAGACATATTCGCCCCATTCGGCGGTGTTCGAGATCGAGTAGTTCATGTTGGCGATGCCGCCTTCATAGATCAGGTCGACGATCAGCTTCACCTCGTGCAGGCACTCGAAATAGGCCATTTCCGGCGCGTAGCCGGCTTCCACCAGCGTCTCGAAACCAGCGCGGATCAACTCGACCAGGCCGCCGCACAGCACCACCTGCTCGCCGAACAGGTCGGTCTCGCATTCCTCGCGGAAATTGGTCTCGATGATGCCCGAGCGGCCGCCGCCGACGCCGCAGGCGTAGGAGAGCGCGAGGTCGAGCGCGTTGCCCGAAGCGTCCTGGTTGACGGCCACCAGGCACGGCACGCCGCCGCCCTTCTGGTATTCGCCGCGCACCGTGTGGCCCGGGCCCTTCGGCGCGATCATGACGACGTCGACCGAAGCCTTCGGCTCGATCAGGCCGAAATGCACGTTGAGGCCGTGCGCGAAGGCGATCGCGGCGCCGTCGCGGATGTTCGGCGCGATCTCGTTTTTGTAGATGTCGGCCTGCAATTCGTCGGGCGTCGCCATCATCATCAGGTCGGCCCATTTGGCGGCGTCCGCCACGCTCATCACCTTGAGCCCGTCGGCCTCGACCTTCTTGGCGGTCGCCGAGCCGGCCTTCAGGCCGATGGCGATCTCCTTGACGCCGGAATCCTTGAGATTGAGCGCGTGCGCCCGGCCCTGGCTGCCATAGCCGATGATGGCGACCTTCTTGCCCTTGATGAGGTTCAGATCGGCGTCACGATCGTAATAGACACGCATTGTGGTCTTCCTTCCCGTTTTGAAGATCAGAGGGCCTGCGGCCCGGTTTTTGCTCCGAAAAGAGCGAGAAACTGTTGCGTCGCGCGGCGGGCATCGCCGCCGATCGTCGCCCCAGTCAAATCCACCCGATCGCCGAGCAGCAGACGAATCTGCACGTCCCGGCCGACCAGGCCGAAAAAGGTCCGGAACGCCGTCTCGGCGTCCTCGAAATCGAGCAGTCCTGCCTGGCGTCCGGCTTCGAGCACAGGCTTCAGGCGCTTCGCCAAGGCAAAGCGGCCGTTCTGCAGCACGACGGCGCCGAGATCGTCCTTGCCCGAGCCGGCATGGCTGACCGCGACACGGTTGAGCGCAATCGAGGTGTCGCTGGAAATTACCTTGAGCCAGTCGGATGCGAAGCGTTCGAGGCTCGCGGTCAGCGAGGCAAGGTCGAGCCCTTCGCGATCGACCGGCGCCACGCGCACTTTGGACGCCTGCCACTGCACTGTCGCCGTCAGCAGCCCGTCGCGGTCGCCGAACCATTTGTAGAGCGTTTCCTTGGAGCAGCTTGCCCGCCGCGCCACCGCGGTCATCGTCAGGTTGTCGCCCTCCTCGACCAGCAGGCGAAGCGCCGCATCCAGAACGGCCTGCTGGCGCTCGGTGAGCGTCTCGCTGTTGTCGATGTCGGCGCCTGCCTGCAGCACGTTCTGTCCTGTTTTTCCGGTCGCTCGGATGCGTACCGTACGTTACGGTTCGGCTTATTGCGCATTCCGGTTTTGGATGCAAGGGGCGCGGCGAAAAATGACCGGCGGAAACAGCGAAAAGCTCGGCAGCTAATCGCTCGTCGGTGGATCGCGAAGCCGTCCGAGCAGGCTGGCCAATGTCTTCAGGTCCTGGGCCGGAAGCCTGTCGCCCATCAGTTGCGCGATCGAAGCGCCATAGACGGCCCAGATGCGGCGGCGCATGTCCCGACCGCTTGGCGTGATGCGCACGGTCTGGCCCCGGCCGTCATCGGAGACCGGCAGCTTTTCGACCAGGCCGTCCGCCTCCAGCCGGGCCAGCAGCCGGGAGACGCTATACTGCGCCAGCAAGACGCGGTCGATCAGCTCGAACGGCCGCAGCCCTCCCTCGCCCGCTTCCGCCAGCTCGTGCAGCACATCATACCAGCCTAGCGGCGGCAGCCCGCTGGCCTTCAGCGCGTCCTCGGTCTTTTCGACCAGTTGGCGCGAGACGCGCATGAGGCGCGCCCAGGCGGTGACGGCTTCGGGCGATGGGGATTTCTTCGTCATCGGCGCAGCCTAGCGGATAGATGCAAATGCATCAAGCTTGACGATCGATGCAAATGCATTCATATAGATGCAAACGCATCGATATGGAGTTCTCCGATGAAACATGAAATCTGCAAGATCGCCGATATCCCGCAAACCGGCAGCCTGATCGCGCCCTTCTTCGGCCGCGAGGTCCATGTCTGGCGCAGTGGCGAGCGCATCCGCGCCGCGGCCAATGCCTGCCTGCATTTCGGCGGGCCGCTGGAATGCAAGGACGGCTCACTTGTCTGCCAATGGCACGGCGCGAAATTCGACATGGCAAGCGGCGAGCGCCTGGAAGGCCCGGCGCCGAAGGGCTCCCGCCTGATGTTCCTGTCGACCCGCGTCGAAGACGGCGCGCTGAACTATGTCTGGGGGGAATGAGATGACCGCCAGGCTCACCCTCGTCAGCCATCACCTCTGCCCCTACGTCCAGCGCGCCGCGATCTCGCTTGCCGAGAAAGGCGTGCCGTTCGAACGGGTCGATGTCGACCTTGCCAACAAGCCCGACTGGTTCAAGGCGGTCTCGCCGCTCGGCAAGGTGCCGCTGCTGCGCGTCCGGCATGGCGACGCGCAGGAAGTCATTTTCGAATCCGCCGTCATTCTCGAATTTCTCGAGGAGACGGAGGCCAATCCCTTGCACCCTGCCGATCCGCTGCTGCGGGCCAGGCATCGCGCCTGGATCGAATTCGGCTCGGCGATCCTCAATGCCATCGGCGGTTTCTATTCCGCTGCCGATGAAGCCGCTTTTCTCCATG
The DNA here is from genome assembly GCF_020165285.1 of Mesorhizobium sp. CA10. Classification (NCBI taxonomy): domain Bacteria; kingdom Pseudomonadati; phylum Pseudomonadota; class Alphaproteobacteria; order Hyphomicrobiales; family Phyllobacteriaceae; genus Mesorhizobium; species Mesorhizobium sp. CA10. The sequence continues at coordinate 38,658 of NZ_JAIUHV010000017.1, read as the reverse complement.
AAAGCGGAGGTTTGTCCGGGATGTTCGCGCGTGTGGAAGCAGAACTCGCGGCAAGGCAAAGCGGTCCGTGGTTCGCCGGAGATCGTTTCTCGCTGGTCGACGCCGTCTACGGACCGGTCTTCCGCTATTTCGACACGTTCGACCGCATCGGCGACTTCGGCATTCTGGACGGCAAGCCGCTCGTCCAGGCATGGCGCGCGGCCTTGAGCAAACGGAAATCGGTGAAGGAAGCCGTCGGTCTGGACTATCCGCAGCGGCTGCATGCCTTCCTGCGGGCAAAGGGATCTTACCTGTCCGAGATCATCCGGCTGCAGGCCATTGCAACTCCGCAAGCCCGATCCGCCTGAACGGGTCGACTACCGTACCAGCAACCATGGCCGCAAGGAATTGCGGCCCTGGCGGAACTCTCGCCAGCGCCGCCACCATACGGTCGCGGACAAAGGGCAAGGCCGCGGAGTCCGACTGGTAGAATGGCGTCAGCGACCGTGACAGCGCCTGGAAGACGCGCACATGCCAACGGCGCGCACTTACATAGGTCGCCAGCGCTTCATCTATGCCGTTCGCGTGCTCCAGCGCATGGCTGAGCGCCGCGGCGTCGAGCAGCGCCATGTTCGCGCCTTGCCCGAGCTGCGGGCTGGTCGAATGCGCGGCATCGCCGATGACGGCAAGCCGCCGGCTGGCGGGCAGCGTCATCGTGTGGTGGCCATAGCGGGCGAGCGAGAGCTGCTCGAAACTGTCGATCTGGCTGGTGAAAGCCTCGCACTCTGGCCACACAGAGACCACCCTCGCTTTCCAGGCATCGAGTCCCTTCGCCTTTATCTGTTCAGCATCGGCCGGCTTGAGGCTCCAGAAGAAGGCCGCCATCTCTTGCGCGCCGGGCTCCGGCCGGCCGATCGGCAGCACGCCGACCATGACGCTCGCCTTGTCATAGCGCTGCAGCAGCGCGCTTCTGTCAAAGCCGTCCCGCCATCCAAGCGACGCCCAGAATGCGCCATAGGCGAGCGGCCGTGGCATGGCGTTATCGCCGAGATATGACCGCAGTTTCGAGCGCGCGCCGCTGGCATCGACAATGAGGTCGAACGGTCCTAGCCGCCTGCCGTTGCCGCAGACCAGCGTCGCGCGCTCGCCGACTTCCAGCGTTTCGACCTCGACATCGGTTTCGATGGCAATCGCTTCGCGCAAGGCGGCGCGGTAGAGCACCCCGAACAGCGCCGCCCGATGCACGGCGAGGCCGAAGCGGCGGCCGCGCCGCGCGTCATAGCGGACTTCGAGCACCGTGCGCCCGCTGCCGGCGTCAGTGCCGTGCAGCCGCTCGATGCGGCTGCCAAGTGAAAGGATCTCATCGAGCAGGCTGAGATCGGCGAGCACGGTCAGCCCGGTCGGCTGCAGGATGAGGCCTGAGCCGACAGGCCTCGGCGCGTCGAAACGCTCGAAAATGATGACCTTGTGTCCGGCCCGCTTGAGGTAAAGCGCTGCCGCCAGCCCGGCCGGACCAGCGCCGGCAATCGCGATCTCGTAAGACTTGCCCATCGTCCCCCAACCCGACCCTGCGGGGACAATCCCGCTTGGAACGCGCCGGATCAATCGGGCGCTTTGACGCTTGTGTCGAGAGATCAGCCCTGGGCGGTGTCGAAGGCGGCGCGCGCATCGCGCACCGCGTCATGATTGAGTTCGGCCCATTGAACGAGCTGTTGCAGAGGCAGGAACATCGAACGTCCAAGATCGGTCAGGCTGTATTCGACGCTCGGCGGCTTGGTCGGAAACACCTCGCGGTGCACGTAGCCGTCCCGCTGCAGATCATGGAGCGTCTGCGTCAGCATGCGCTGCGAGATGTCGGGAACCAGCCGGCGCAGCTCGCCAAAGCGATAGGGCTTCTCGGCCAGTGCCATCACCAGCAGCGAACTCCATTTGCCGCTGATGCCCTGGATCACGTCGCGGACCGGACAATCGGCGAAATTGGCGCCGTTCGTCATGGCCTTGTAGACCTCGAGCTTGGCTTTCAGATTGAAGATCTTGCTGTCCATCACGACATCCGCTGATCGAAACTAAAGCATGTCTCCCGAAAGTGGGAACCGGTTTCGGGATAAAGACATGCGTAAAATCAAACCTAGCGCATGGAGCGAATCTGAAAGATCGCGACGCGCTTTAGGCCGGCCGGGGTGGTTCCCTGGCAGTGCCTACCTCCCGAAAAACTGCCTTCTTTACGGCCTGCGGTCAATTCCTATTTTAGCGCTGGTCTCTTTTTGAGACCAGCAATCAGACCCGCCATTGGCATTTTCAAGGGATACCCGATGACCGAAACCCTTCTCGTAACCGGTGCTTCCGGCCATCTTGGCCGCGCCGTCATCAATCATCTGCTTGGCGAACGGAAAGTCGCGCCAGCCAATATCATCGCCACCACACGCAACCCGGAAAATCTCGCCGATCTGGCTGCGCGGGGCGTCGCTGTGAGAGCCGCCGACTTCGACGATAAGGCTTCGCTGGAAGCAGCGTTCACGGGCGCCGACCGGGTGCTTGTCATCTCGACCGGCGAGCTCGACCTGAAAAGCGACCGGCGCCTGAAGCAGCACCAGGCAGCGGTGGCCGCCGCCAAGGCGGCCAAGGTCTCGCATCTGCTCTACACCTCAATGCCCAATCCGGAGCCCGGCTCGCCGGTGCTGTTTGCCGGCGACCATTACGGCACCGAAGAGGCGATCAAGGCGAGCGGCATCCCCTACACCATCTTCCGCAACGGCTGGTATCAGGAGAACCTGTTCAGGTCGCTGCCGCATGCCATTTCGTCGGGCAAGTGGTACAGCTCGGCCGCCGACGGCCGCATCGCTCACGGCGCGCGCGACGATATGGCGGCCGCCATCGCCGCCGGCCTCGCATCCGGCTCCAAGGAAAGCCACATCTACACGCTGACCGGCCCGCAGGCCTATACCACGAATGAAATTGCGGCGCTGGTAAGCGAAGTGACCGGCAAGCCGCTGGAGGTCATCCAACTGCCGGACGAGGCGCTGACCGAAGGGGTGAAAGCGGCGGGCGTTCCCGAGGACTTCGCCCGCATCATCGTCTCCTTCGATGCCAACACCCGCGCCGGCCGCATAGGCGAGGTGACCGATGCGGTCGAGAAGCTCTCAGGCCGCAAGCCGCGCACGCTGAAACAGTTCCTCGAAGCGAACAAGGCCGCATTGCTCGGCTGAAGTCTGGCGCGCCTGGGAGGTCGTCCCCCCGGCGCGCTTCACTTCGATTTCTTGGGGATCCGAGCCGGATCAGGCTCTCAGCGGTCGCGACAAGCGCGCCTTTCCGAGATGCGGTGTCCAGCCGCGACCGGCACGGCGCAGCCTCTCAGATCGCGACCTGCGTGCCAATCTCCACCACGCGTCCGGTGGGAATCTGGAAATACTCCGTCGCGTCCGACGCGGTCTTCGCCAGGCCGATGAACAGCCGATCCTGCCAGATCGGCATGCCGGAATTGGGCGAGGCCTTAAGCGAGCGCCGCGACAGGAAGAACGACGTCGTCATGATGTCGAACTTCCAGCCCTGCTTGCGGCAGATGGCCAAGGCGCGCGGAATGTTCGGCTGCTCCATGTAGCCGAAGGTCAGCGTCACGCGCATGAAAAGCTCGTTGACCGTCTCCAGCTTGACGCGCTCGCTGTCGGGCACCACAGGCTGCGGCGCCGTCACCACCGACAGGATGACGTTCTTTTCGTGCAGCACCTTGTAGTGCTTGAGGCTGTGCATCAGCGCCGTCGGCGCGCTCAGCGGATCGCTGGTCAGGAACACGGCGGTGCCCGAGACCAGCTGCGGCTTCTTCTTCAACAGGTTTCCCGCCAGGAAATCGAGCGGGATCTCGTTGCGCCGCGTCTTGTCGAAGAGGTAGCGGCTGCCGCGCACCCAGGTCCACATGCCCAGGATGATGGCGAAGGCGACCGCGAGAGAGGCCCAGCCCCCCTCGAACACCTTGACGATGTTGGAGGCGAAGAAGCCTATGTCGATCAGGGCGAACACCGCCGTCAGGCCGATCGCCGGCCAGATATTCCACTTCCAGATGCGTGTCATGACGATGAACAGCAGCGTCGTCGTCACCAGCATGTTGCCTGTGACGGAAATGCCATAGGCCGAGGCCAGCCTGCTGGATTCGCCGAAGCCAACCACCAACAGCATCACCACCAGCGCCAGGAGCATGTTGACGCGCGGCATATAAACCTGGCCGGACTGCTTCTCCGACGTATGCAGGATTTCGAGTCGCGGCAGCATGTTGAGCTGCACCGCCTGTCTGGTCAGCGAATAGGCGCCGGAGATGACGGCCTGGCTGGCGATCACGGTCGCTGCGGTCGCAAGGACCACCATGGGGATGAGTGCCCAGCCCTCATTCATCTCGAAAAACGGGTGGCCGACCGTGCCCCCCTTGGCAAGCACATAGGCGCCCTGCCCGGCGTAGTTCAAAAGCAGGCAGGGAAACACGATCGCAAGCCAGGCCAGCACGATCGGCTTACGGCCGAAATGGCCGAGGTCGGCATAGAGCGCCTCGGCGCCGGTGACGGCCAGGAAGACGGCGCCGACCGTGACGAAGGACACGTCGGGCGAATTGATGAAGAAGGCCACGATGTAGTGCGGGCTTATGGCCCACAGGATTTCCGGGTCCGAGATGATGTGCTTCAGCCCGGAAACGCCGATGGCAAGGAACCATATGGCGGTGACCGGCCCGAACACCAGGCCCACACCGCCCGTGCCGAAACGCTGCACCGCAAACACGGCTGCGAGAATGAGCAATGTCAGCGGCACCACATAGGGCTGGAAGGCGGGTGTGACGACGTTCATGCCCTCGACCGCCGACAGCACCGAGATGGCTGGCGTGATGACGGCATCGCCGAAGAACAGCGACGCGCCGACGATGCCGATGCCGAGCACGATCGCCGAGCGTGTCGGAAAAGTGCCGCGCGCCAGCGCCATCAGCGACAGCACGCCGCCCTCGCCGCGGTTGTCGGCGCGCAGCACGAACATGATGTATTTCACCGTGACCGTGATGGTGAGCGACCAGATAATCAGCGACAGCACGCCTAGAATGTCGGCGCGGTTGGCCACGTCGCCGCCCGACGAGGCGTGCAGCGCCTCGCGGAAGGCGTAGATCGGGCTCGTGCCGATATCGCCATAGACGACGCCGAGCGCCCCCAGCATCAACACCTTGGCGCTGTGCTGTTCGATCTCTGGATGGCTCGATTGGTCGACGGGTTCTGCCTCAGCACCATTGGCAAGGGCCATGGACCACACTCCGATAAAACGCGCGGTGCTCTACGCTTGCTGCAGTGCAATATCAAGTGCCCTAGCGTGAGGGCTCCCATGCCGCCGACGCACGGCTTCACTGTGCACGGAGCGCGCCTGCATCGTCATCCGATAGAAACGGCCTCGTCAGATAGCGACCTGCGTGCCGATCTCGACCACGCGTCCGGTGGGAATTTGGAAATACTCCGTCGCATCCGCTGCCGTCCGCGCAAGGCCGATGAACAGCCGGTCCTGCCAGACCGGCATGCCGGAATTGGGCGAGGCCTTAAGCGAACGACGCGACAGGAAGAACGACGTCGTCATGATGTCGAACTTCCAGCCCTGCTTGCGGCAGATGGCCAAGGCGCGTGGAATGTTGGGCTGCTCCATGTAGCCGAAGGTCAGCGTCACCCGCATGAACAGCTCGTTGACCGTCTCCAGCTTCACGCGCTCGCTGTCCGGCACGACCGGCTGCGGCGCCGTCACCACCGACAGGATGACGTTCTTTTCGTGCAGCACCTTGTAGTGCTTGAGGCTGTGCATCAGCGCCGTGGGGGCGCTCAGCGGATCGCTGGTCAGGAACACGGCGGTGCCCGAGACCAGCTGCGGCTTCTTCTTCAACAGGTTTCCCGCCAGGAAATCGAGCGGGATCTCGTTGCGCCGCGTCTTGTCGAAAAGGTAGCGGGTTCCGCGGATCCAGGTCCACATGATCAGGCCCATGAGGCAGGCGACGGTGATCGACACCCAGCCCCCTTCGACGATCTTGACAACGTTGGCCGAGAAGAAGCCGAGATCGATGACGCCGAACAGCAATGCCAGCGCCAGTGCGGCCGCAACCTGCCATTTCCAGAGCCAGCGCATGACGACGAACAAAAGGATCGTCGTCATCAGCATCTCGCCGGTCACCGAAATGCCATAGGCCGAGGCGAGCGCGCTCGAGCTGCCGAAACCGACGACCAGAAGCATCACGCCGAGTGCCACCAGGAGATTGACCCTCGGCATATAGATCTGGCCGCTCTGCATCTCGGAAGTATGCTGCACTTCGATACGGGGCAGAAGGTTGAGCTGCACCGCCTGCCTTGTCAGCGAGAAGGCGCCGGAAATGACGGCCTGGCTGGCGATGACGGTGGCCGCGGTCGCCAGGCCCACCATCGGCATCAGCGCCCATTCGGGCAGCATCTGGAAGAACGGGTTGGTGGGCTTGCCGCCATGCGAGAGCACGAAGGCGCCCTGCCCGAAATAATTCAGGAGCAGGCAAGGGAAAACGATTGCGAACCAGGCCATCACGATCGGCTTGCGGCCGAAATGGCCGAGGTCGACATAGAGCGCCTCGGCGCCGGTGACGGCCAGGAACACGGCACCCACCGTGACGAAGGCGCCCGTCGGCGTGGTGGCGAGATAATAGATCGCGTAATATGGATTGATCGCCAGGAAGACGGACGGGTCGTCGACGATATGATAGACCCCAGCCGCTCCGATGGCCACGAACCATGTCGCCGTCACCGGTCCGAACACCGCCGCCACCTTGCCCGTGCCGAAGCGTTGCACGGCGAAAAGCACGGCCAGGATGACCAGCGTGATCGGGACCACATAGGCATCGAGCGCCGGGGTGACGACTTTCAGGCCCTCAACCGCCGAAAGCACCGAGATCGCCGGCGTGATGATCGAATCGCCGAAGAACAAGGCCGCGCCGCAAAGGCCGATAACCAGGATGAAACGCGAGCCCGGGGGGTAGGCGCTGCGCGCCAGCGACATCAGCGACAGCGTGCCGCCTTCGCCCTTGTTGTCGGCCCTGAGCACGAAGGCGACATATTTGATCGTGACGATGATGGTGAGCGCCCAGACGATCAGCGACAGCACGCCGAGCACGTCATGGCGGGCGACCGAGCTTGACGAGGCATGCAGCGCCTCGCGGAAGGCGTAGATCGGGCTCGTGCCGATATCGCCGTAGACGACGCCCAGCGCGCCAAGCATGAGAACCTTGGTGCTGTGCTGCCGCTCGGTTTCGGCATGGCCCGAGCGTTCGAGGGATTCCGTCTCGCTGGCGTTGGCTAGCACCATGAACCCCATTTCATCAGATTCGCCACGCTTCGAGGTCGCCGCAACGCGCGGGACGCACCGAAACTGCCGGAGTTACGCAAGGCGCCCTACCATCCGCAGGCCTTCAAGAACCGCCCGACAGTGCCGGCCATGCCATACTCCAGCGCATCCGCTGTCAACCCATGTCCGATCGATACTTCGGCTAATGCCGGAATGCGTTTGGCCAGCGGCGGCAGGTTCTTCACGGTCAGATCGTGGCCGGCATTGACACCGAGCCCGGCCGCGAACGCCGCATCAGCGGTTTTTCCCAACCTTTCCAGTTCTTTCGCCGCCTTTGCGGAATCAGAATGGTAACCTCCATATGGCCCGGTATAGAGCTCGATGCGGTCGGCGCCGGTGTCGCGAGCCGCACTGACCGCGTCCGGATCCGCGTCGGAAAACAAAGACACGCGAAACCCGCCCTTCTTCAACCGCTTGACGATCGGAGTGAGGAACGCCGCCTGGGCGACGAAGTTCCAGCCATGGTCAGAAGTCGCCTGCGCAGGGTCGTCCGGCACCAGCGTCACTTGCTCGGGCTGGTTCTTTTCGACAAGCGCCAGAAAATCCTCGGTCGGGTAGCCCTCGATGTTGAACTCCGCGCCCGGAAACTCATCATCGATCAGCGCCCTGATCTCCGGCAGGTCGGAATACCTGGTGTGCCGCTCGTCAGGGCGCGGATGGACCGTCAGCCCGTGCGCGCCGGCGGCAAGCGCTATGCGGCCAAGTCCGGTCACGCTCGGCCATGGCAGGTCGCGACGGTTGCGCAGCATGGCGACGGCGTTGAGATTGACCGAAAGCTTGGCGGGCATGAGCTGGGGTCCAGTGGATCGGCGCGCATCTATAGCGCCTTTGACGGGAACAGATAGAGGGTTTCGCGTGTTCCAGGGGATAGATGGAGGCTAAGATAAGGATTTGCCAGTGAATTTCCTCGAAGCCGTGCCGGCGATCCGCCGCATCGAGACCAATCGCGATGCGCTTTTCGCCATCGAAGTCGTCGGCGATGTCTCGCCGGCCGATGCGGAAAACCTGTTCGGCCTGCTGGAGGCCGCCTACGCGCTGCATCCCAGGATCGACGTGCTGGTGAGGTTGACTGACGAGGAAAGCGTCGACTGGGCCAATATCAAGCAAGACACGCTCAAGCAGGGCGTGGCCGACGCGATGCAACATGTCGTGCGCTGCGCGGCCATCGGCGAGCCGAGCTGGGCCCCGCTCGTCGCCGGCCTTTTCCCCAAGACGCTGCCTTTCGAATTCAGGCGCTTTGGCGTCGACGACGAGGAAGCCGCCTGGCAATGGCTTGGCGCAAGACCAACGGACTAGGGTTGTTGAGATTCAGGTCAGACCGAGCCGGAGTCGAAGACGGGCGCGAAGCGACCAAACTGGATGGTTTCCGGGAACCGGCCTACGCCGGCCTTAGCCTTCCTAGAGCGGAGACGCTTATGAGAGCTTCGGCCGGCGAAGGCCGGAGCGGAGCGTGCTTGACGTATGTGAGCACCGGAAGCGCAGGAAGCCGCCATTTGCAGGCCGGCCTCACCTGAATGCCAACAACCCTAGCGCACGACCGTCAGCCGCTCGGCGGCGCGGGTGATGGCGGTGTAGAGCCAGCGCTGCCTGGTCTCCTTGAACGCCCAGCTCTCGTCGAACAGCACCACGTCGTTCCACTGCGAGCCCTGTGCCTTGTGCACGGTCAGCGCATAGCCGTAATCGAAATCGTCGAAGCGCTTCTTCTGCTGCCAGGGGATCTCGGCATCCGGATCCTCGAATGCCGCCTTGAGCAGCTTGATCTTGGCGACGCCGCGGTCGGGGTCGTCCTCTTCCGGCGAGACCAAAAGGTTGATGCCGGGCTTCACCGTCTCGCGCGACGAGGTCATCACCTTCCACAGCGAACCGTTGAGCAGCCCCTTGGCCGGGTCGTTGCGCAGGCAGACCAGCTTGTCGCCGGCTTGCGGGAAGTCGGCGTTGAACCCCTTCAGCTCGCGCAGCCTTTGATTGTAGCGCCGGCGCGTGCGGTTGGTGCCGACCAGCACCTGATCGGCCTTGAGCACCAGCTCCTGGTTGACTGCTTCCCTGCCGATCACCTGCGCCGTGCCGTAGTCGCCATGCATGAATTCGCGGCCCTCGCGCACGTCGAGCGCCAGCCGGATGATCGGATTGTCGCGCGCCTGGCGATGGATCTCGGTCAACAGAACGTCCGGCTCATGCTCGGTGAAGAAGCCGCCGCCCGAGATCGGCGGCAGCTGCGCCGGGTCGCCGAGCACCAGGATCGGCGTGCCGAAACTCTGCAGGTCGCGACCGAGCTGCTCGTCGACCATCGAGCATTCGTCGATGACGACAAGCTTGGCGCGCGAAATCGGGCTTTGCCGGTTGAGCGAGAAGGTCGGCGACATCGAGGTCTTGCCGGTCACCTCGTCCTCGACCGATTCCTCGCCCTTCGGCCTGTAGATCAGCGAATGGATGGTGCGGGCGTTGGTCGCGCCCTTCGAGCGCAGCACCTGCGCCGCCTTGCCAGTGAAGGCGGCGAACTGCACCTGGCCGTCGACATGCTCGGCGAAATAGCGCGCCAGCGTCGTCTTGCCGGTGCCGGCATAGCCGAACAGCCGAAAGACCTGCGGCCGGCCCTCCTTGAGCCAACGCCCGACCGCTTTCAAAGCCTCATCCTGCTGGGGAGAAAATTCCATCAGTGCGACAGACCGGATTCGCAGGCGAAAGACAAGATTGGCCGCCATATCGACCGTTGCCGGCTGCTAGCGCTAGCCTCGACAACTCAGGCTACCAGTCGCCAATCGGAACGTAAAGAGAACAAAACGATCTATCGGCCTTAGCCTGGATCGTTCTCCAGCAGGATCGGCTTGCCATGCGGTGTGGCGTGCGCGGCACGTTCCCAAGCGGCGGCCAGTTCATCCACCTCACCCTTGCCGGCGACCCCTTTTCGCGACAACAGCTTCTCCAGCGCCGCCAGCCAATGCTCGTAATAATCGTGACCGTCCGTTGCCGCGCCTGGCTGCTTCACCTCGGCGGCTAAGGCCTCCGCCCATTCGCTCCACGAAAACAGGCCGTTGCCGTGCAGCGCAACGGTCAGTGCGAAGGCTTCGGCCTGCCACGGCTCGGCAAAGACCGGCTCATCGAAACCAGCCGGCAACGCACCTTCATGCCGGCTCAAGATAGCTCTCCCAGGCGTCGATCGAGACGCTGAGCGTCGGATCGGCGCCTTCGCCCCAGATCTCGGCCCCGTCGAACACCACGGTGTAGACCCATTGCGGGTTCTCGCCCTTGCCGTGCGCATTGCTGTCGGGGAAGACGAAGCCGTCGCGCACCGCCTCGATCCTGCCGTTCTTGCCGCGCGCATAACGCGGCAGGCGCGTATGGCCGGTCGGGTTGAAATTCTTCGTCCGCACACGATCGCCCGCGCGGAAACGCGCCGGCGCGGCGACCGGCCGGTTGCACGGCCCGCCCTTAGCGAGCACTGCGGGTACATCCGCCGCCTTCAGCACTCTTTTCGGCACCGTGGCCGCATCCACGGCCTTGCCGGCGGCAAGGTCGCGCTCGGTGATGAAGCCGTGGCGTTTCAGGAGCGTTTCCAGGGCCTTGATCCAGATCTGGTAGTAGCTCGATGAGTAATAGTCGGCGGGATGCAGCGATTCCCGCGCATGCCGGCTCTCGTCGATATTCCAGGCGCCCATGCCGCCGGCGGTGAGCGTCACGCCCAGCGCCCGCCGCTCCCACGCCGCGTGGAAATAGGGCTCGTCCTTCTCGGGCGCGACCGGCCCGAAACCCATTTGACCGCCGAGATCCTGCGGTCCGTTCATGCCGGTTCCCCTTCCGGCTCTTTGGCAAGCGCGGTGCCGATCATCGCATCGCGGCTGACCAGTCCGGCGAGCTGCTCTTCGCTCCAGCCCTCGGTCCCCTTGGGACGCATCGGCACCACCAGGTAGCGAAGCTCTGCCGTCGAATCCCAGACGCGGATTTTCTTCTCCGCCGGCAGTATCAGTCCGAACTCCTCCAGCACCCCGCGCGGATCGATGACCGCCCGCGAGCGGTAAGGCGGCGCCTTGTACCAGACCGGCGGCAGGCCGAGCACCGACCACGGATAGCAGGAGCAGAGCGTGCAAACGACGAGGTTGTGCGTCTCCTCGGTGTTGAACACGGCCTGCATGTGCTCGCCCTGCCGGCCGGTGTAGCCCAGCGACGCGATCGCCGCGGTCGCGTCGCGCTTGAGCCATTCGGCATAGTCAGGATCGTTCCAGGCCTTCGCCACCACCCGCGCGCCGTTGCGCGGGCCGATCTTCGTCTCATAGGTGTCGACGATGACGTCGATGGCCGCAGGGTCGATCAGGCCCTTTTGGGTCAGGATCGTCTCCAGCGCGCGCACGCGCGCCGCGAACGGATCGAGCTCGTTGTCGTGGTCATGATCATGGGACATGGTCACAGACTAGGATCGGCTGCGGCCGGCCGCAAGCGCCACGGCTTGGGCCAGTCGGAGCGATCTACTCGGCTGCCGTCTTCTGCGGCTCGGGTTCGCCGTCGAACAGCGAGGCTTGCTCGCCGCTTTCCACCACATGCAGCGCCGGCCGGCTCTTCTTCGACGAGAAGCTGAGCAGCCAGCCCGAGAAATTCTCGAAATAGACGTAGATCACCGGCGTGACGAACAGCGTCAGCGCCTGCGAGGCGAGCAGGCCGCCGACCACGGCAACGCCGAGCGGCTGGCGCAATTCGGCGCTGGCGCCGGTGCCGAGCGCGATCGGGAACGTGCCCATCAACGCCGCAAGCGTCGTCATCATGATCGGCCGGAAGCGCATCAGGCAGGCTTTGTGGATGGAGTCCCTCGCCGACATGCCCTGCCGCCTGAGCTCCAGCGCGACGTCGACCATCATGATGCCGTTCTTCTTGACGATGCCGATCAGCATCAGGATGCCGATCACCGCGATCACCGACAGATCCATGCCGGCGAAGCGCAGCGCCACCACGGCGCCCAGCACCGCCGACGGCAGGCCGGTGAGGATGGTGAGCGGGTGGATGAAGCTCTCATAGAGCATGCCGAGCACGATATAGATCGTCAGGATCGCGCCGCCGATCAGCAGCCCCTGATTGGCAAGCGAATCCTGGAAGGTCTTGGCGGTGCCGGCAAAGCTCGTCGAGATCTCCTTCGGCATGCCGATCTGGTCTTTGAGCTGGTCGATGCGGGTCACCGTGTCGCCGAGCGATACGCCCTGCGGCAGGTTGTAGGAGATCGTCACCGCCGGAAGCTGACCGAGCTGATTGATCGTCAGCGCGCCGGCCGTGCGGTCGACATGGGCGAAGGCGCCGAGAGGCACCAGGCTGCCGCTCGCCGTCCGCATCTGGATGGCGAGCATCCGCTCGGGCGACCATTCGATCTTGGGATCAAGCTCGGTGATGACCTCATAGCTGTCGGCCGAACCGAAGATCGTCGAAACCTGGTCGGTGCCGAAGCCGCCATAGAGGGCGGAACGCAGCGTGTCGGTGTCGATGCCGAGTTGGGCGGCCTTGTCGCGGTCGATTACCAGCGAGGCCTGCAATGCGTTGTTTTGCAGGTCGCTAGTGACGTCGGTGAATTTCGTATGGTCCGCGGCCATCGCGTCGTTCAGCTTCTGCGCCCAGATGTCGGTCTGGCCGGTGTCGAGCCCCTGCACCACGAGCTGATAGGCGCTGGCCGACGACCGCGAGCCGAGCCGCAGGTTCTGCACGGGCTGCATGTAGGTCTCGATGCCCGCCACGCCGGCCAGCTGGCGTCTGAGATCCGAAAGCACCTTCTCGATGTTGGGCCGCTGATCCTTGCCCTTGAGCTGGACGAAGAGCTGGCCCTGGTTGAGCGCGTTGTTGCCGCTGCCCGCCGACCAGGCCACATGGTCGACATAGGGCGACTTCGAAAACACGCTGGCCACCTGCCCTTGCAGCTTCGCCATGGCGTCGAACGAGATGTCCTGGCGCGCGATCGTGGTCACCGATATCTGGCCGATATCCTCCTGCGGAAAGAAGCCCTTCGGGGAGACCTGGATCACCCACACCGACGCCGCGGCGGTCGCGATGAAGACGAGGAACACCAGGAAAGTGTTTCGCAGGCAGAAGCCCAGGATCCGGTCATAGCCGCGCGTGATGAGGTCCGGCTTATGGCCGGGGGCGTGCTTTTCGCGATCGGCCTTGGTCACCGACAACAGACGCGAGCAGAGCATCGGCGTCAGCGTCAGTGACACGAACATCGAGGCCAGGATGGCGACGGTCACCACGACGGCGAATTCGTTGAAGATGCGGCCGATGACGCCGCCCATCAGAAGCACGGGAATGAACACCGCCACCAGCGAGATCGAGATCGAGATGATGGTGAAGCCGATTTCGCGCGCTCCCTTCAACGAAGCGTCGAAGGCGGACAACCCGTCCTCTTCCATATGGCGGAAGATGTTTTCCAGCATGACGATGGCGTCGTCGACGACAAGACCGACGGCCAAAGTCAATCCCATCAGCGAGATATTGTCGATCGAGAAGCCGAACAGGAACATCGCGCCAAGCGTGGCGATCAGCGAGATCGGCACCGCCACCGCCGGGATGATCGTCGCCGTCACCCGGCGCAGGAATACGAAGATCACCAGCACCACAAGCGCGATGGTCAAGAGCAGCGTGAACTGGACGTCGTCGACGGCCTGGCGGATCGATGTCGAGCGGTCATTGAGCAGCTTGATCTGGGCGGCGCCCGGCATCTGGTCCTGGAAGGACGGCAGCATCGCCTTGACCTTATCGACGACGTCGACGGTATTGGCGTCGGGCTGGCGCTGCACGGCCATGATGATCGCGCGCGTGCCGTCATACCAGCTCGCCGTCGTCGTGGTCTGCACGGAATCGACGACCCGCGTCACGTCGCCCAGCCGCACCGGACGGCCGTTCTTGGTGGCGATGATGAGGTTGGAGAAGCCTGCGGCGTCGGTAAGCTGCGTGTTGGCGGTAATCGTCAGCTGCTGCTTGTTGTTCTGCAGCACGCCGAGCGGAGTGTTGCTATTGGCCGAAGTGACCGCAGCCTGCAGCTGATCGATCGAGATTCCGCGCGCGGCGAGCGCGGTCGGATCGATCTGGATGCGCACGGCGTATTTCTGCTGGCCGAAGATCGAGACCTGGGCCACGCCGTCGATGGTCGACAGCGACGGTGACATGACGTTTTCCGCGAAGGCGTCGAGGTCGGTCAGCGGGACCGTGTCGCTGACCAGCGACATCAGGAGGATCGGCGCGTCGGCCGGATTGACCTTGCGATAGCTTGGCGGCGAGGTCATTTCCGGCGGCAGCGATCTTTGCGTTCGCGCGATCGCCGCCTGGACGTCCGCCGCCGCGGCATCGATGTCGCGGTTGAGCACGAACTGGATGGCGATCGAGGTCTGGCCGAGCGAATTGGTGGTCGAGATCGAATCGATGCCGGCGATCATCGCGAATTGCTTGATCAGCGGCGTCGCCACCGATGTCGCCATCGTCTCCGGCGACGCGCCGGGAAGGCTGGCCGAAACGTTGACCACCGGAAATTCGGCGCTGGGCAGCGCCGCTACCGGCAGGAACTTGTAGGCAAAAATACCGCCCAGAATGAGGGCGAACGACATCAGAAGGGTGGCGACAGGCTTGCGGATGCAGAATTCGGAGATCATTGGCTCGCCCCGCCGGCCTTGTCGGCCTCCGCGACCTTGGGCGATGCCTGTTCACCGGATCCCGCGGCGGCTTTGCCTTCATGCACTGCTGCGCCGTTTTTCAACCGTGTCTGGCCTTCGACGACGACCTTCTCGCCGCTCTTGAGCCCGTCGCTGATGGCGCTGTTTTGGCCTTCCGTCAGCGCCACCTGCACCGGCCGCATCTCGACGGTGTTGTCCGGCTTGACGACATAGACGAACGGCCCCTTCTGGCTGGGCTGCACCGCGACCGTCGGCACCGAGGTCATCTGCGGCATCATGCCGGCCTCGAGCACCACGTTCACATATTGCCCAGGCCACAGCGAAAGATCCGGATTCGGTATGCTCGCCCGCGTGGCGATGGTGCCGGAGGCCGTATCGACGCTGGAATCGACGAAATCGAGCGTGCCCTTGCCGATCGGCGTGGGATCGCCGCTCTTGGTCAGCGTCACGTCGCCTTGCTGCGGGTCGGCTAGCGCCTTATGCAAAAGGGCAAGGTTGCTCTCGGGCAGCGTGAAGTTCACCTGCAGCGGATCCATCTGCGTGATGGTGACCAGCGGCGTCGAGCTGCTCGAGTTGCCGTTGCTGGTGGTGACGAGATCGCCGACCGAGACGTTGACCGCGCCGAGCCGGCCCGAGATCGGCGCCGTAATCGTTGCATAGCTCAATTGCACGGTGTCGGCATCAATGGTCGCCTTGTCGGCGTCGATGGTGGCGGCCGCGGCCTTCTGGGCCGCCAGCGCCTGATCGTAGGTCTGCTGCGTGCCGGCCTGCTTGGCGACGAGGTCCTTGGCGCGCTGCAGATCGGCCTGGGCGCTCACCAGCATCGCCTGGTCCTTGGCGAGCTGCGCCTGATCCTTGGCGAGCTGCGCCTTCAGTGCGCGGTCATCGAGCGAAATGAGCAGATCGCCGGCCTTGACCATCTGCCCGTCCTTGACCGCGATCGACACGATCTGGCTGGAAACACGGGCATTGATATTGACCACCTCCGGTGACGAGACGAAGCCGATGGCATAGCGGCGGATCGGAAAATCGGCTGTCGTCGCGGTGGCGGAGACGATCGAGGCCGAACGCGGACCGCCGCCTTTCGCATTGTCGCCTTTCGCATTGTCCGGGGCACCGGCCGCTTTATCGCCGCTCGCCGTCTTGTCCGTCGCGGCCGCGCTTTCCTGCTTGCTCGAAATCAGCTGTTGGACCTTGGCCAACGTCGTCGGCGAAAGATAAAGCCCGGCGCCCGCCAGGCAGGCGACCGCAACAACTGCAAAGGCGATTTTTCCGCGCATCGACAAATAAGCCTTCTACCCGACACGCCGATCCCGGTGGTCCATTCTAGCTCGCTTCACGGCCTCGTGCCGCGATTTTCGTGGAGTAGATAGGACAAGGCTTTGGCCGAAAAGGGCCAAAACGGGGCATTACGAAGATTTAATGTGCACTGCACAATAGCTAAGCAGCCGGCAAACGAACCCAACGAACGCCTCTGCGACCAGTCCGAAAACTGTCAGATGTGTTGAGATTCAGGTCAGGCCGAATCGAAAACGATGGTTTTCGAGAACCGGAGCGGAGCGTATTTTCCTACGTGAGCATCGGAAGCGCAGAAAGCCAGCGTTTGCAGGCCGGCCTCACCTGAATATCGGCACATCTAACGGAGCATCGGCCACAGCGTCGCCGCCAAGAGCACGCCCATGGCGATGTTGAACCGTTTCAGCCGCACCGGATCCGACAGGAAGCCGCGCAGCGCCGTGCCGAAGCCGGCCCATACCGAAACGCTGGGCAGGTTGACGATGGTGAAGGCGATCGAGATGAGCGCCACCGAGACGAACGGGTGATCGGCATTGGTGTAGACGGCCATCGCGGTGATCGCCATCACCCATGCCTTGGGATTGACCCACTGGAATGCGGCGGCGTCGATGAAGCGCATCGGCCGTCCCTGCGCCCCCTTTCCGTCGCTTATCGAGCGCGACATGGCGATCTTCCAGGCGAGGTAGAGCAGGTAGGCGGCGCCGGCGATCTTCAGCGCCGTATGCAGCGCCGGCACCGCGGTCAACACCGCGCCGAGCCCGAAGCCGACGGCCAGCAGCAGGACCAGAAAGCCGATGCTGATGCCCAGCATATGCGGAACCGTCCTGGCGATGCCGAAATTGACGCCGGAAGCGAGCAGCATGAGGTTGTTCGGCCCCGGCGTGATCGAAGTCACGAAGGCATAGACCAACAGGGCAAGGAATGTGTCGAGCGACATGTTATCCTCCCAGATATGTCAGCCTTACTGTCCTTTTAGCAAATGCGCAAAAGCCAGAAACGGGCAACCGCCGGGCCAAAGTTTTGAAACAGGACGGTCGTCCTGTTCACATTCCCTGCGGACCGCGGTTCATCGCGGCGACGCCGGTGCGGCAGATCTCGACCAGGCCGAGTGGCTTCATGATGGCGATGAACTGGTCGAGCTTGGAGCCCTTGCCGGTGATCTCGAAGATGAAATGCTCGGTGTTGGCGTCGATGACCGAGGCGCGGAAAGCATCCGCGAGCCTCAGCGCCTCGACCCGGGCGTCGCCTGTGCCGGCGACCTTCACCAACGCGAGCTCACGTTCCAGCGGGCGCTCCTGCCCAAGCTCATGCGAGCGCACGGTCAGGTCGACCACCCGGTGCACCGGCACGATGCGCTCGAGCTGATGCTTGATCTGCTCCATCACATGCGGCGTGCCGCGCGTCACGATGGTGATGCGCGACAGATGCTTCTCATGCTCGGTCTCTGAAACGGTAAGGCTTTCGATGTTGTAGCCCCGACCGGAAAACAGGCCGATGACGCGGGCAAGCACGCCCGGCTCATTGTCGACCAGCACTGAAAGCGTGTGCGTTTCCGGCTTTTCGGTTTCCTTGGCGATAAAATAGGCGGAGCCGGTCGGTTGAAGGTGCTGTGCGTTCATAAGGTGAATCTCGATTTCAGACTTTGAGCTAATTCTCTGTTTGCGCACGGCTTTCTTGCGACAGCCCCGCCTTGATGGCTGGTGTTATGGATGGAGCATGATGTTGCCCGAAAACCGCTTCTCACTTTTCGGCATCATGCTCTAAACCAATTCCCTGCCCTTGGCGTCGATGGCGTTGGCCACCGCCTCGTCGGTCGCCTCGTCGGGCAGCAGCATCTCGTTATGCGCCTTGCCCGACGGGATCATCGGGAAGCAGTTGGCCAAGGTCGCCACGCGGCAGTCGAACAGCACCGGCTTCTTCACCGTGATCATCTCGCGGATCGCGTCGTCGAGCTCGTCCGGCTTGTCGCAGCGAATGCCGTGGCCGCCATAGGCTTCCGCCAGCTTGACGAAATCCGGCATCGCCTCGGTGTAGGAATGCGACAGCCGGTTGCCGTGCAGCAGCTGCTGCCATTGGCGCACCATGCCCATATACTGGTTGTTGAGGATGAATATCTTGATCGGCGCCTCGTATTGCACCGCCGAGCTCATCTCCTGCATGGTCATCTGCACCGAAGCATCGCCGGCAATGTCGATGACCAGCGCGTCGGGATGCGCGATCTGCACACCGAGCGCCGCCGGCAGGCCGTAGCCCATCGTGCCCAGCCCGCCCGAGGTCATCCAACGGTTCGGCTTGTCGAAATGATAGTGCTGCGCCGCCCACATCTGGTGCTGGCCGACCTCGGTGGTGATGTAGGTGTCCTTATCTTTGGTCAGTTCGTAGAGCCGCTGGATCGCGTATTGCGGCATGATGACGTCGTTGTTCATCTTGTAGGCGAGCGAATCCCGCGCCCGCCATTTCGCGATCTGCTCCCACCAGGGATAGAGCGCCTTCTTGTCGACCTTGGCGGTCGCCCGCCACAGCCGCACCAGATCCTCCAGCACCCGGCCGACATCGCCAAGGATCCCGACATCGGCATGGACGTTCTTGTTGATCGAGGACGGATCGATGTCGATGTGGATCTTCTTCGAGTTCGGCGAGAACGCACTGAGCCGGCCGGTGATGCGGTCGTCGAAGCGCGCGCCGATGCAGACCATCACGTCGCAATCATGCATCGCCATATTGGCTTCGTAGGTACCGTGCATGCCGAGCATGCCGACCCAGTTCTTGCCGGACGCCGGATAGGCGCCGAGCCCCATCAGCGTCGAGGTGATCGGAAAACCGGTGAGATCGACCAGCTCGCGCAGCAGATGGCTGGCTTCCGGACCGGAATTGATGACGCCGCCGCCCGAATAGATGATCGGTCTCTTCGCGCCCGCCATCAGCTCCACAGCGGCCTTCACCTTCTCCAGATCGCCCTGGACCTTCGGCTGGTAGCTGGTGCGCGGCGCCGTCTGCGGCGGCACGTAGATGCCCTTGGCGAACTGCACGTCCTTCGGGATGTCGACCACGACCGGGCCGGGACGCCCCGTCGTCGCGACATGGAAGGCCTCATGGATGGTGGCGGCGAGCTGGTTGACGTCCTTCACCAGCCAGTTGTGCTTGGTGCAGGGCCGCGTGATGCCCACCGTGTCGCATTCCTGGAAGGCGTCGGAGCCGATCAGCGAGGTCGGCACCTGGCCGGTCAGGCAGACCAGCGGGATGGAATCCATCAGCGCGTCCTGCAGCGGCGTCACCGCATTGGTGGCGCCGGGGCCGGACGTCACCAAAAGCACGCCGGCCTTGCCGGTCGAGCGGGCATAGCCTTCGGCCGCGTGGCCGGCGCCCTGCTCGTGCCGCACCAGAATGTGCTCGACCTCGTCCTGCTGGAAAATCTCGTCATAGATCGGAAGCACGGCGCCGCCCGGATAGCCGAACACATGCTTGACGCCGTTGTCCTTCAGCGCCTGCACCACCATTTCAGCGCCCGTCATTTCGCGCCGCTCGTTCTGTCCGTTGCTCATCGGTCTGGTCCCGTAATGTTCGCCGCCTGGCGATTTGCTGGTCGTTTAGTCGTGTTCAAGGCAATAAAAAAGGCCCCCGAGGGAGCCTGTGTGATGCGCATGGGAGGTTTTCGCCCGGCGGTTACACCGCCTTGCCCACGCGCCAGCCTACGAGAATGAGTGCCGTTTTCATGGGCGCGGACAATAAGGGCCAAAACGCGGGCTCGTCAATGGGGTCCAGCGCGAATTCACTCGCCTGTGAGAGACGGCGCCTGCGCACAACCACCCACAGCTACCATAGTACAGTTGAGCGTCGCTCTCCGACGCACCACTATACGCTGGCAAAAGACGTGCGAGGAGGACGCATGGCTGGCGAGCACATACGCGAGATCGAGCAGGTCCTGTCCGGCGTGCGATCGTCTCGCGACGATGTCATAGTTCAATCCTGGCTGCGCTGCATCGATACCCGTCGACTCGACCCGGCACGGCCGATCCAAGCCCATATCGTCCTAACAGATTGATTTCATTGCAATCGCTCATGAGCATCGCGGTTGGCAGGCTGCTTACTGCTCATGCCGGACTCTAGCAAAGTGGAGGAGAACAAATGCTCGAGAGAACACCCACCACCAAGGCGCAAGCGCTGCTCGACAAGTTCGGCAAGGCGCTGGAAGCCGGCGACATCGACAGCGCCGTCAACTGCTTCCAGGCCGATTGCTACTGGCGCGACCTCGTCACCTTCACCTGGAATCTGAAGACGATGGAGGGCCAGGACCAGATCCGCGACATGCTGCAGGCGACGCTGGCCAGCACCAAGCCGGCCGGATGGGCGGTGGCCAAGGGCGAGGAAGCGAGCGAAGACGGCGGCGTCATCACCGCCTGGATCACCTTCGAGACGAGCGTGGCGCGCGGCTTTGGCCTCGTGCGGTTCAAGGGCGACCTGATCTGGACCCTGCTCACCACCATGGCGGAGCTGAAAGGCCATGAGGAGAAGGCCGGCTTCACGCGTCCTCTCGGCGCCAAGCACGGCCACGGCAAGGGCCGCAAGACGTGGCGTGAGGAGCGCGACGACGAGATCGCCGAGCTCGGCCACACCAAGCAACCCTATGTCGTGATCATCGGCGGAGGCCAGGGCGGTATCGCGCTCGGCGCCCGGCTGAAACAGCTCGGCGTGCCTACCATCATCGTCGAGAAGAACGAGCGTCCGGGCGACTCTTGGCGCAAGCGCTACAAGTCGCTCTGCCTGCACGACCCGGTCTGGTACGATCACCTGCCCTATATCGACTTCCCGAAGAACTGGCCGGTCTTCGCGCCCAAGGACAAGATCGGCGACTGGCTGGAAATGTACACCAAGGTGATGGAGCTGAACTATTGGTCTTCCACCACCGCCAAATCCGCCAAATACGACGAGAAGGCCAAGGAATGGACGATCGTCGTCGAGCGCGGCGGCAAGGAGATCGTGCTCAAGCCGAAGCAACTGGTGCTGGCGACCGGCATGTCGGGCAAGGCGAACTGGCCGAAATACAAAGGCCAGGACATCTTCAAGGGCGAGCAACAGCACTCCTCGACCCATCCCGGACCGGACAAATACCGCGGAAAGAAGGTGGTGGTCATCGGCTCCAACAACTCGGCCCACGACATCTGCGCGGCGCTGTGGGAAGGCGGCGCCGACGTGACCATGGTGCAGCGCTCGTCGACCCACATCGTCAAGTCGGACACGCTGATGGATATCGGGCTTGGCGCGCTCTACTCCGAGCAGGCGGTGGAGAGCGGCATGACGACGGGCAAGGCCGACATGATCTTCGCTTCATTGCCCTACCGCATCTTGCATGAGTTCCAGATCCCGCTTTACCGGCAGATGAAGGAACGCGACGCGAAATTCTACGACGACCTGGAAAGGACCGGCTTCATGCTCGACTGGGGCGACGACGGCTCGGGCCTGTTCATGAAATATCTGCGCCGCGGCTCCGGCTACTACATTGACGTCGGCGCCTGCGACCTCGTCATCGACGGCTCGATCAAGCTGAAGAGCGGACCGGGCGCCGCGGTGCAGGAACTCACCGAAACCGGCGTCAAGTTCGTTGACGGCACCGAATTGCCGGCTGACTTGGTGATCTATGCCACCGGCTACGGCTCGATGAACGGCTGGGCCGCCGACCTCATCTCGCAAGAGGTGGCGGACAAGGTCGGCAAG
This sequence comes from Mesorhizobium sp. CA10, assembly GCF_020165285.1. Lineage (NCBI taxonomy): Bacteria > Pseudomonadati > Pseudomonadota > Alphaproteobacteria > Hyphomicrobiales > Phyllobacteriaceae > Mesorhizobium > Mesorhizobium sp. CA10. The sequence goes on along the minus strand of NZ_JAIUHV010000017.1, from coordinate 16,669 downwards.
GTCTGGGGCCTCGGCTCCGCCACCACCAAGGATCCGGGTCCCTGGGAGGGCGAGCAGCGCAACATGTGGAAGCCGACGCAGCAGGAAGCGCTCTGGTTCCACGGCGGCAACCTGCACCAGTCGCGCCACTATTCGCAGTATCTGTCGCTGCAGCTCAAAGCCAGGCAGGTCGGCCTGCCGACGCCCGTCTATGGGCTGCAGGAGGTGTACCACAAGAGCTGATGCACGGCGCTCTCGCAGAAAGCAGAAGCCCGGCCAACCGGGCTTCTATCATCTAAGCCGCGTTTTCAGCCGCGAACTTCTTCACCACCCGCTCGAGCAACGGCACGTAGTCGCGAAAGGCCCGCGTCTTCATGTCGGCGATTTTGCCGCTTTCGTCCCAGATGCGCACGCGCACCGCTTCCTCGTGGAAGGGATTGCTGCGGAACTCAGCCACCTCCTCCGCGCTCATCGGCCCGCCCTGCAGCGACAGCGTATGCACCGAAGCCGGCGACAGCTTGCTGAAATAGGTCGGATCGGTGGCGCAGAGATAGCGCTTGGCCGAGACATGCAGCCTAACGCATTCGACGATGAGCGGCGGGAAGAAGGGCGCCAGCACCTCACCGCCCGCCTCGTCATGGTGCTTGTCCTCGACGTCGTCGGGCGAATAGGTGCCGAACTCGCTGGTGTAGTGGCCGATGTCGTGCAGCAGCGCCGCCGCCACAAGCTCCTCCGGCGCGCCGTCCTGTTCGGCCAGCCACGCGCCCTGCAGCATATGCTCCGACATGGTGACCGGCTCGCCGAGATAGGATTCGGCGCCGCGGCGCTCGAAAATATCGGCGATGAATTCGACGATGTTGCCTGCGTTCAATTCGTTGGGCTTCATTCCACCGCCTCCTTGCAACCATGCTCGATCGCCGCAAGCGTCGACAGCACGCCGTCCTTGTCGGCGTAGCAGCCCTGCAGCCAGCGCTTGCCGCTGCCGGAAAACGCCTTGCGCGCATGCATGACGCGGGTGTTGTCGACGATGAAGGATTGCCCCGCCTCGAGCTTGAACGTCACCTCGAAGGCAGGATCCTCGATCAGCTCGGCGAAACGGCGATAGGCCGCGTAGTATTTCTCCATGTCGGCGAAGGGCACGTCGACCGCCGGCGCCAGCGAGCGGTTGTTGAAGCGGATGCAGATGAGCTCCCCATCGGGCCCGAGCTCGATCATCGGCCGCTTGGACTGCAGCCGCACGCCCGACGAGCCGGCATATTCGAAACGCGCCGGACAGGAAGAGAGCAGCCGGAAGCCATCCGGATTTTCCGACTGAAGTGCGGCAGCCACCGCGAACCCGTCGATGACGCTGGACTCGCCGCCTTCGACCGTGTTCTCGATGCAGGCGAGGATCTGCAGCGTCGGCACCGGATCGCGATAGGGATTGTCGGTATGCGCCTGCAGCCCGAGATTGGTGTAGGCGAGATTGTTTGGATTGACCTCGGCCCGCACCTCGAACCAGCGCCCGTAATTGGTTTCCCTGATGTAGCCGAACAGGTCCGCCACCTTGCACAGCGCGCCGGATTCGGCAGGCAGACCGTCCATCACGGCAAAGCCGCAACTGCGGACCGCGGCCAGCCAGTGCCGCAGCACATCGCTGTCGCGGCTGGCATCGGCATAGGCCGCGCGCGGCACGGAATCCTGCATCGTGGCTTTCGTCCAGCGCTCAATGTCGCCTCCCGTCCAGCCGGGCTCGCGCGCCTCCTGGCGATCGTAGGCATGACTGCGCAGCCAGCCGGCGGGAAAGCCGACGGTCTTGCCTTCGGGAACGAATGTGACTTCGAGCAACTCGCCCTTGATCTCAGCCGCGCCGATCCGCGTCTCGGCCGGAATGTCGAGGATGGTGATCAGCCGCTGCCCGTTGCCGGCGCTGCGCGTCTTGTCGTCCAGCGCGTTGTCGCGCAGCCATATGGCATGGAAGCGGCTGCGCGCTCCGTCCTTCCAGCCAAGCTCGATGGTTCGTCCCTCGTCGCCCAGCGTCACTGTCGTCAACATGCCCAAAAGCTCCCATCCTAGATCCGCGGCTGCGGGTACGGATTGCATGGTGGCTTCATCAAAGGCATAATTCAAATTATCGTTTTTCGGGTGATGGCGCTAAATTTCTGATGGCTGGAAGAACTCTCGATGCGATTCCTCCGCTCGACTGGCTGCGCAGTTTCGAGGCTGCCGCCCGCCTGTCGAACTTCACCGCCGCGGCCGCCGAGCTCGGGCTCACGCAAGCCGCCGTCAGCCAGCACATCCGTTTTCTGGAGGAGCGGCTCAAAACGCGATTGTTTGCGCGTCTGGCACGCGGCGTGGCTCTGTCGCCGGAAGGTGCTGCCTATCTCCCGCACATCCAGTCGGCATTCGCGACGATCGGCAACAGCACCAACGAGCTATTCGAGCCGCGTGCCGTGCAGATCGTCAGCATCCGCGTCCCCATCTCTTTCGCGATGCTGGTGCTGGTCCCGGCTCTTCCGGACCTGGCAAAGGTGCTGCCGCAGATCCGGCTCGATCTGGTGACCATCCATCGGCCGACCGACTACGACCAGCCGGGCTCGGCGCTCGACATACGTTTCGGCAACGGATCCTTTCCCGGGCGCGAGGCCGACCGGCTGACCGTCGAGCGGCTTGTCCCGGTCGCGGCTCCGCCGCTCGCCCAAGGTGGCGAGTGGACGTCGTTGCCGCTTCTCCTGGTGGCGGGCGCGCGCGAGATGTGGGCGGAATGGTTCGCCGCCGCGGGGCTTGCCGGCCATCCCCGGCGCTCGCACCGCTTCGACAGTTTCGTCGCCGCCATGGAAGCCGCGAAGGCCGGCGCCGGGGCGCTGCTCGGCTCGCGGCCACTGATTGACGCGGCCCTCAAGGACAAGGTTCTCGTCAGGCTTTCGGATTTCGAGCTTTCGAGCCCGTCGGGCCATTTCCTGACGAGACCGTCATTAACGCGACTGTCCGGCGCGGAGCAGGATTTTCGCCGCTGGCTTCTGTCGCACATTGCCGGAAGTTCAGGATAGCGTGCCGGCCGCTGCCCCGATCCCTTTCCAATAGATGAGGGTGCCGGTGAGCCCGCCGTGTGGCTTGAGCGCGAAATCGGGGATCTCACCGGCCAAGGTGAAACCAAGTTTCTCATAAAGCCCGGCCGCGCCCTCTTCGCTGGCCGTGTCCAGCACCAGCAGCGTACGGCCTTTCTCGACGGCCACTTTCTCCGCTGCCCGCATCAGGGCGGTCGCGATGCCTTTGCCGCGATGGTTCCGGCCGGTCATCAGCTTGGCGATCTCGGCGCGGTGCGGTTGGTTGGGCGGGAAGTCGAGCAACAGCGTGACGGTGCCGGCAAGCAGCTCGCCATGCCATGCGCCCAGCACCGCCCTTTCGCCGCGCGCCGCCGCGGCAAGCGACTTGCGCCAGAAATCCCGCGCCGCCTCCGCCGACAATGGATGCATGAAGCTCACCGACCCGCCGGCGGCGACGGTCTCGATCAGCAGATCGGCGAGCATCGCGATGGTCGCCGCATCGTCGCGCAACGCCCGGATTTCAAGGGAGTTCATGCTGGTGCTCTCCAGGTGATGATATGTCGTTGACGAGGTCATTCGAAATGGCTGATGCGTTTGCGTCGTCGCGCCCGCCTGATTTCGGCGATGCGGTCGGCGTCGTCCTCGCTGAGATGACGGCCGCGCTCCAAAATCTCGAGCGTATATTCCTCGTAGGTCAGACCGAGCCGTTCGGCTCTCTCCAGCCGCATCAGCATGACGGCGTGGCTTGGCGCCTTCCAAGCCTTGTCGTGGGCGGCGCGCCAGGCGAGGAAAATGTAGGCATCGCCCTTGCCCCAGGGTGGGCCGTCATAGTCGTCGAGCGGCGGCCCGCCATTGTGCGAGCGTTTTGGCCGGCGAGACATCGGAGTCAGTCTCTGACCAGCGCCACGAGATACTCCGCCGCACCCGGTCCGGGAGCATGAAAGACGCAATCCGAGGGCGCGCCCAGCGCCAAGCAGTCGCCAGACTCGAGCCGGTGCACCACATCGCCCTCGGTGAAATCCAGCCTTCCGTCGATCAGCCATATCTGCTGTTTGATGAAGGCGTAGGACGCCGCCGGCAGACTGACCTTGGCACCTGCCGGAAGGCTGACCCTGACCAGTTCCAGCGGCATCTGCGATGCCGGCGATAGATGACGCCTGATGTACCCGGTTGCCGGATCCTGCCAGATCGGCTGCTCGTCCCGGCGCGAAATGCCGCCGCCTTGCATCTCGGCCCGTGCGATCAGCGTCGACAGCGTCATGCCGAAGGCCGCCGCGATGCGCACCAGAAGCGCCGCGGTCGGACTGGTCGTACCGCGTTCGATGGCGCTCAGCATCGCCTTCGAAACGTCCGAGCGCTCGGCCAATTCGGCAAGCGACCAGCCCCTCAGCGTTCTTTCGGAGCGTATCCGCCTCCCGATCGTGGCGGTAATACCATTCGATATATCATCCATTCGTCCAATATATCGGATTTTCTCGGCCTGGAAAGAGGCCAGTCGATCGAATTGTCACGGCGGGCTTAACGCTGCCTACACCATCCGACCTCACCTGACTTTAACCCCGATTGGGTAGGGTCGAGGCTCCAGGGGAATGGGATCAGGTCAGCCATGTTTGTCGAACGCGAAGCCTCCGTTGGCGAACCGACTTCGCAGGAGCGCCGCAACATCCAGCAGAACGACAAGCGGATTCTGGGCAATGTCGTGCAATGCGACGGCGCGCGCGCCACCATCAGTGCCCATGCCGAAGACACCGAAGGCGCGATCAGCGGCCTTTGGACGGTCGGTAAGATGATCTCCATCAATCTCGGTTCGACACGAACGGTCGGCCTTGTCTATGCCATCGGCAAATCGGATCGCGCCTGGAACCACGAAGGGCAGAATCCGATCGAGGTCAGCGTCGAATTGGTCGGCGAGGTTCGCGACGGCGTCGAGCCCGGCGCCAAGCCGGTGTTCGACCGTGGCATCACCACCTACCCGCACATCGGCGCCATTGCTCACCGCATCCGAACCCGCGACCTGCAGGCGGTCTACGATCTGGCCGGGCGCCATTCGGTGACCATCGGTACCCTGTCGCAGGATGAATCGATCGATGCCAACATCGCCATCGACGACACGCTGGCGCGTCATTTCGCCATCGTCGGCACCACCGGTGTCGGCAAGTCGACAGCTGTCTCGCTGCTGTTGCGCAAGACGATCGAAGCGCGTCCGGATCTGCGCGTGCTCATCCTCGACCCGCATAACGAGTTCGCCGCCTCGCTGCCGGAATATTGCGTGAAGGTCGATTCCAAGACGCTCGACCTGCCGTTCTGGATGTTCAGGCTGGAGGAGTTCGCCGAAGTGCTGTTTCGCGGCCGCGAGACGGTGCCGGAGGAAGTGGATGTCCTGCGCGACCTGATCCCCGCCGCCAAGAACCTTTATCGCAACCCGAATTCCGGCACCTATGTCAGGCGCGGCAGCGACGCGCTGACGGCGGACACGCCGGTGCCCTACCGTGTCGCTGATCTCATCAAGCAGATCGACGAGCGCATGGGCATGCTCGAAAGCAAGAACGACCGCCCGACCTTGAAGTCGCTGAAAACGCGCATCGAATCGGCCGCAGCCGATCCGCGCTACCGCTTCATGTTCAATTCGCGGCTGATCGAGGACACCATCCACGAAACGATCGGCAACATTTTCCGTGTCCCCAACCATGGACGCCCGGTCACCTGCTTCGAGATGGCGGGCATGCCTTCGGAAGTCGTCAATTCGGTCTGCTCGGTGCTGGCACGCCTGGCCTTCGACCTGGCGCTGTGGAGCGAGGGCCGGCTGAAGCTGCTGCTGCTTTGCGAGGAAGCCCATCGCTACATGCCGGCCGATCCGCGTCTCGGCTTCGCGCCGACAAGGCACGCGCTGTCGCGCATCGCCAAGGAAGGCCGCAAATATGGCTGCTATCTCGGCGTCGTCACTCAGCGTCCGGGCGAGCTCGACCCGACCATCCTGTCGCAGTGCTCGACCTTCTTCGCCATGCGGCTTGCCAACGAGCAGGACCAGGCCATCATCCGCTCGGCGATCGCCGATTCCTCGGCCTCGACCTTGGCGTTCCTCTCCTCGATGGGGCAGCGCGAAGCCATCGCCTTCGGCGAAGGCGTGGCGACCACCATGCGGCTGAAGTTCGAGAAGCTGCCGCAGGAGTTCATCCCGGGCACCGCGAAGGGCGAGAAGATCGATCCCTCCGTGGACGGCAACGACGTCGATCTCGCAATGATCGTCGAGCGGCTGCGCAACGTGCCGAAGCCGCAGCAGGCCATGGCCTTCGCCGAGGCTGTGGATTCTTCCCGCCAGGCCGGCGACCCGGACTACAAGAAGCCGGCCACCGCCGCGCGCGTGCAGCCGGACGACGACTTCGACACGCGCTACGGCCTGAAGCCCTCGACCTTCGGCATGCGCCAGCTCAACGATTGAACGACCAACTTCGCAAGCACAGCCAAATTCCGAACAGGAATTCATCAGGCCGGATCGAATGACGTGGCTTTCGAGAAGCCAGAGCGGAGCGGACATGTAGTCCGTGAGCACCGGAAGTCGAGAAAGGCGCGTCAGTCGACCAGCCTCACGAATTTAGTGGTGGAATTTTAGGCGCAGACGCGGTTGCGGCCCTGCTTCTTCGCCTCATAGAGCTGGCGGTCGGCGCGGCGGTAGAAGTCCTCCGCGCTCTCCTTGTGGTCCCAAACGGCAAGGCCGACGCTGGTGGTGACCTTCAGCCGCACATTGCCCGACATGATCGACATGTTGGCGACCGCCTTGCGGATGCGCTCGGCGAACCTGGCCAGCAATTCGACATCCATGTTGGGGGTGACGACGGCAAACTCCTCGCCGCCCAGCCGCGCCACCACGTCGTGATAGCGCGTCATGCCCCGCAGGCAGCTGGCGACGGCCCTCAGCACCTCGTCGCCGACGTCATGGCCATGCGTGTCGTTGACCTGCTTGAAATGGTCGAGATCGAGGATCATCAGTCCGACCGGCCTGTCGATGCGGCGAAACTCGTGAAGATATTCGCGCAGCGCATCATCGAAATAGCGGCGGTTCTGCATTCCGGTGAGACTGTCGGTGAGCGCCGCCTGCTCGAGCGTCTGCGAGCGGGCACTGAGCGAAACCGTCATGGCCCTGAGCTTGCCCTCTTCCCGCACCTGGCCGCGGATCAGCGGGTAGATGAAGAAGGTGCCGAAGAACAGCGCGGTTGCCAGCAGCGCCCCGGTGACGAACAGAAGTTTGTTGAGATAGACGATTCTGTCGACGCGCGATGCGGCATCGAGGTCGGCGGCGATGTCCTGCAACTGGCCATAGGCATGGAAGGTCACCAGGCCCGCGGCCAGGATCACAAAAATAAAGACGAAAAATGCGGATTCCGCCTTATGGAAACGCATCAACTCCCCGCGGCACTGTAGCCCCAAAGGTTATGGCATGGCCGACCTTACGGACCGTTAATCCGAACAACCCTGGCGAGAATTGGAGCCGGCGATTTTAAGGCGCTGATTGAAAAAACTTTTAGTCAGTCCTGAACAGCCGGTTCGTCGCCCGGCCGCAGCCTGCGCCACTCCGCGCCCAGCTGATGTCTGAACCATGTCGACTGGCGCTTGGCATATTGCCGGGTCGCGATCTTGGCGCGCTCAATGGCTTCGGGAAAATCCGATTGTCCGGCCATCGCCGCCTGCAGCTCCCGCACGCCGATCGCTTTCATCGCCGGCAGGTCCGGATCGAGGCCGAGCGCGGTGAGTCGACGCACCTCGTCGAGAGCGCCCTTGTCGAGCATCTGGTCGAAGCGCGCCTCGATGCGCCGGACCAGTTGCTCGCGGTCCGGCTCGATGACCAGGAAGCACGCGCTGTCGCGATCGATCAGCGGCCGTCCGCGCACCGCCTGCCATTCGAGGATCGAGCGCCCGGAGGCGTCGAGCACTTCGAGCGCCCGCACGATACGCTGGCCGTCGGTCGGCCTGAGTTGCATGGCCATAGCCGAATCCTCGTGCATCAGCAGGCGATGCAGCCTTTCGGCCCCTTGCTCCTTGAGCTCGTAGCGCCAGCGCTCGCGGACGGACGCCGGAATGTCCGGCATATCCGAGATGCCTTCGGTCAGCGCGCGGAAGTAGAGCCCGGTGCCGCCGACGAAAGCGACCGGACGGCCCGACAGCACGCCGTCTTCGATCAGCTTTGTCACGTCGCGCAGCCAGGCGCCGGTGGAATAGGCGGTGGCGGGATGGACATGGCCGTAAAGGAAATGCGGAACGCGTGCCATTTCGGCGGCGCTCGGCCGCGCCGTCAGGACGTCGAGCACCGAATAGCCCTGCATGGAATCGGTGTTGACGATGATCCCGCCATTGCGTTCGGCGAGATCGAGCGCCAGCGCCGACTTGCCGCTGGCGGTCGGCCCGGCTATCAGGGTCGCGTTCTTGATGCGGCCTTCGCCCGCCTGCCTGCCGGAATCTTCGATGCCGCTGATCGCCACTTTAGTGTCCCGTCCAGAAGCCCGCGCCGTGCCGGCCTCGCTTGCGAATATGGCCTTGCGGGCCGCCGGCGCAAGCGCCGTTCATTGGCTGGCTGAGGACGTCGCCTGCGACCTCGTTTTGCCGCAGACGCCGGATATCGGCAAAATGACCGCCAATCTGCGCGCGGCGCTGGCTTCCGAGCCGGTCGACGTCATCGTCCAACCGGCCGAAGGCAGGCGCAAGAAGATCCTGCTCGCCGATATGGATTCGACCATGATCGACCAGGAATGCATCGACGAGCTTGCCGACGAGATCGGCGTCAAGGATCATGTGGCGGCGATCACCGTGCGCTCGATGAATGGCGAGATCGCCTTCGAGCCCGCCTTGCGCGAGCGCGTCGCCTTGCTGAAAGGCCTCGACACAGCCGTGGTCGACCGCATCATCGCCAATCGGCTGACGCTCGCCGCCGGCGGCCGCGCGCTGGTGCAAACGATGCGCGCCAATGGCGCCTGGACGGCGCTGGTCTCCGGCGGCTTCGACGTCTTCACCAGCCGCATCGCCGCCATGCTGGGCTTCCAGGAAAACCGCGCCAACCGCCTGATCGAGAAAGACGGCACGTTCACCGGCATGGTGGCCGAGCCGATCCTCGGCCGCGCCGCCAAGGCCGAAGCGCTGCTCGATATCGCGAAGAGGCTCGGACTGACCACCGAGGACGCGATTGCGGTTGGGGACGGCGCCAACGACCTCGATATGATCCGTCTTGCCGGCACTGGCATCGCGCTTCACGCCAAGCCGGTTGTGGCCGAGCAGGCCCGCATCCGCATCGATCACGGCGATCTGACCGCGCTGCTCTATCTCCAGGGCTATCGCCGGGATGAGTTTTCAGAATGAAGCCGATCCGCACCGAGCGCCTCATCCTGCGCAACTGGGAAGAGCGCGACCGCGCGCTTTTCCACCGCATCAACTCCGACGAGCGCGTGATGGAATTCTTCCCGTTCCGCCGCGACCGTGCGACCGCCGACGCCATGATGGACGAATTCCGCGGGTGGATCGAGGAGGATGGCTACGGCTTCGCCGCCGCCGAGATCGCGGCCACCGGCGAATGCATCGGCTTCGTCGGTCTCCTCGATACGGATGATGTGCCATCGCTACCGGACGGCACGATCGAGATCGGCTGGCGGCTGGCGCCGGAATTCTGGGGCAAGGGCTATGTCACCGAAGCGGCTGAAGCCTGGCTCGCCTATGGCTTCGAAACGCTTGGCGTCGACGAAATCGTATCGTTCGCGGTCGCCGACAATCATCGTTCGGTCGCAGTCATGAAGCGACTCGGCATGCAAGCCGATGCGGGCGCCGATTTCGATCATCCGAGCGTTCCCGACAGCCATCCGCATCTCAAGCGGCATGTCCTCTACAGGCTGTCGCGCCGCGACTGGCAGGCACGAAAAAGGGCGGCTCGCTAGCCGCCCTATTCATTGAAACACCAATCGGTTACCGGACGTTCCGGACTCAATCCATCCGGATCGTTACGAAGCGCAGTTCGCCGGTCTTCGACGCCAGCATCAAGAGCGCGTTCTTGCGGCCCTGCTCCTTCAGCGCGCCGATCCGGTCCATCACGTCCTTCGGCGTGCCGACCGATTCCTGCGCGATCTCGGTGATCACCTCGCCGGGCTGGATGCCGCGCTCGGCCGCCGCCGAATTCTTGGCGACGTCGGTGATGACCACGCCGGACACATCGGCCGCGATGCCGAACTTCTGCCGTGTCTGGTCGTTGAGCTCGCCGACCGTCATGCCGAGCACCGAGGCCGTCGACACCGGAGGCGTCGCCTTGTCGCCCTTGTCCTGGTCGGTGTTGCCGTTCTCGCCGCTGGCCAGCTTCTCGCCGTCCTCCAGCCGTCCGAGCGTCACCTTGACGGTCTGCTCGACGCCCTTGCGCACGATGACGACGTCGACCGCCTTGCCGACCGGGCTTTCGGCGACGACACGCGGCAGGTCGCGCATTTCATGGATATCCTTGCCGTCGAACTTGATGATGACGTCGCCGGCCTGCACCGAACCGTTGTCGACCGGCCCGCCCTTGATGACGCCGGCCACCAGCGCGCCCTTGGCGGTCGCCATGCCGAGGCTTTCGGCGATGTCCGCCGTCACCGGCTGGATGCGCACGCCAAGCCAGCCGCGCCGCGTCTCGCCATACTGGCGAAGCTGGTCGACGACGCCGGCGGCAAGCTGCGAGGGGATGGAAAAACCGATGCCGATCGAGCCACCCGACGGCGAGATGATTGCCGTATTGATGCCGATGACCTCGCCCTCGGCATTGAACAGCGGGCCGCCGGAATTGCCGCGGTTGATGGCGGCGTCGGTCTGGATGAAGTCGTCATAGGGGCCGGAATTGATGTCGCGGTTGCGCGCCGAGACGATGCCGACCGTCACCGTGCCGCCCAGGCCGAACGGATTGCCAATCGCCATCACCCAGTCGCCGACGCGCATCTTGGTGGAATCGCCGAATTTCACCGCCGTCAGCTTGTGGCCCTTGGGGTCGACCTTCAGCACCGCGACATCGGTCTTGGTGTCGGTGCCGACGAGCGTCGCCTTCAGCGTGACGCCGTCGGAGAAATTGACCTCGATATCGTCGGCATCGGCGATGACGTGGTTGTTGGTCACCACAATACCCTGCTCGGCGTCGACGACGAAGCCGGAGCCGAGCGACTGCACCTTCTGCCCGGCGCCGCCCTTGTCGCCGCCACGGTTCTTGAAGAAATCGTCGAAGAAGTCCTGGAACGGCGAGCCCTCGGGCAGCTGCGGCATCGGCACCGCGCCCGGCCCTTCCGTGCCTTTCACCGTCTGTGAGGTCGAGATGTTGACCACCGCGCCAAGCAGGCGCTCGGCGAGATCGGCGACCGAGGGCGGCCCGTCGGAGGCGATCGTCGGCGTGACGAAGGACGGGACGGCAACAATGCCGACCGCGAATGCGGTGGCGCCGGCGAAGACCATGCGCCGCGCCGCGCGCAACAGGGTGTCGGATATCATCGTGGCCTCCCGGTGTGTCTGAAAAGGGCAGGCGTTTTCCGCAAAGACGCCCTGTTCGGCTCATGTTGGCAAGAAATACGGCACGTTTGCGGCTATGCCAGTCTTCTCAGGATAAATCGTCCGTCGCCGCGGCACCAATGAATTTCATCAGCCGCGAACCAGCCACACAATGGCGACGCCAACCGCGATTGCCGCCAATCCTCCGAACCGCAGCGCGTTCTCGGGCATCGACTGCATTTCGCTCGCCAGTTTCCCGGCAAGGCCCGGAAACCCGCCATAGACCAGGCCCTCTATCACCAGGACCAGCCCGATCGCCGCGACAAAGTCCTGCACCGCCGCTACTGGGCGGTGCTGGGTTGGGCGGCCGGTGCGGCAGGCGTCGCGGGCGCGGCCGGCTGCCCGGGCTGAGGCTTGCTGCCCGGATCGCGGAAGTAGCGGAAGAACTCGGATTCGGGCGAGAGCACCATCGTCGTTCCGGTGCTGTCCAGCGCCGTGCCGTAGGCATTCATCGAGCGATAGAAATCGAAGAAGGCCGGATCGCGCTTATAGGCGTCCGCGAAGGTCGCGCTGCGCTGCGCCTCGCCTTCGCCGCGCAGGATTTCCGATTCCTTCTGCGCCTCGGCGACGATCTCGACAACCTCGCGGTCGGCACGCGCCCTGATGCGCTGCGCGGCCTCGTTGCCGCGCGCCCTCAGACGCTCGGCTTCCGCCAGGCGCTCGGCCTTCATGCGGTCATAGGTCTGCTGCGAGACCTCCGCCGTCAGGTCGGTCCGGCGGATGCGCACATCCTCGATGTCGAGGCCGAGCGAGGTCGCGTCGGGGCGAAGCTGATCGCGCACCTCGCGCATCATGACGCCGCGTTCCTCCGAAAGCGCGGCCTCGAAGTCGCGCAGGCCGTAGACACGGCGTAGCGCCGCATCGAGACGTGTCCGCAGCCGTGCCTCGGCCAGTTCAACCTGACCGGACACCGCCGCGCGGAACGTGCGAGGATCCGAGATGCGATAGGCGATGAAGGCGTCGACCTCGTAGAACTTGCCGCCCGAGACCTGGACGCGGATGTTGTCGAGGTCGAAGCGCATCACCCGCTTCTCGACCATCTGCACGCTGTCGGCATCGAAGAAGGCGAACGGCGCCTTGAAGTAGATGCCGGGCTCGTTCTTGACGTCGATGATCTCGCCGAACCTGAGCACGATCGCCTGCTGGCCGGCATTGACCACGAACACCGCGGAGTAGAGCAGGAACAGAAGGACGGCAGCGATGACGGCGATGATGGGAAGACGGTTGGCCATCACTGGTTGCCTCCCGTCGTGACGCCGCTCAGCGGGGCCGGCGCCGGCTGCGCTTTCGGCTGCAAAGCCGGCAGCGGCAGGTAAGGCAGCACGCCCTGACCGTTCCCCTGCTCGACGACGACCTTGTTGGAGTCCTTCAGGATCTTCTCCATGGTTTCGAGGTAGAGGCGCTTGCGCGTGACGTCGGGCGCCTTGGCATATTCGTTGTAGACGGAGATGAAGCGCTGCGCCTCGCCTTCCGCCTCCTGCACCACGCGATTCTTGTAGGCGGCGGCGTCCTCGCGGACCTGAGCCGCCTGGCCGCGCGCCTGGCCGAGCTTCTGGTTGGAATACTGGTTGGCCTGCTCGACGAACTTGTCCTCGTCCTGCTCGGCGCGCTGCACCTCGTCGAATGCGTCGGCCACCTCGCGCGGGGGCGCTGCGTCCTCGATCGAGACTGCGTTGACCTGGAGACCGGTCTTGTAGCCGTCGAGCGTGCCCTGGATGATCTCGCGCACCCCGGTTGCGATACCCTGGCGGTCGTCGCGGAAGATGTCCTGCGCCGGCCGCCGGCCGACGACTTCGCGCATGGCGCTCTCGGCGACCTGGGTCAGCATGCCGTCGGGATCTGAAACATCGAACAGATAGGCTTTGGGATCGGAGACCTGGTAGGCGACCGAGAACTGCACGTTGACGATGTTCTGGTCGCCCGAGAGCATCAGCCCGGAGCCGCTGCTCGACCCGCCGCCGATGCTGACGAGCTGCTCGGAGATTTTGGCGGTCTCGACCGTTTCGATCGGCCACCAGTGGAAATGCAGGCCCGGCTGCGAAAGCTCGGACTTCGGCTGGCCGAAGCGCAGTTCGACCGCAACCTCGTCGGGCTGCACGGTATAGATCGCCTTGAAGGCCCACAGCACGATGAGCGCCACCGCGATCAGCCCGAGCACGGCCGGGCTCGCGCCGCCGCCGCCCGGAAGCGCGCGTCGCAGCCTGTCCTGGCCGCGGCGGATGATGTCCTCAAGATCGGGGGGCGAACCCTGCGGGCCGCTTGGCCCTTTCGGTCCCTGCCCCCAGGGCCCCTGATTGCCGCCGCCGCCCCATGGGCCGCCGCCACCGCTCTTGTCGTTCCAGGGCATGAATGTCCTTTCGCTTCGGTTCCCTCAGGCCTTGCGGCGCAATCCTAGCGCATGACCACGAAAACCCATATCGGTTTTCGAAAAGGAATCATGCCCCAAAATCAAAGTATTACGGCGGCCTGTTGCGCGTCCGGTTGGACGCGCGCCGCTGCAACACCGTTCTTCTATAGGGACGCCTTGACCCGCTTTCAACGCGATGTGCCATCGTCCCCGTGCGATTTGGACGGGTAGCGACCCTTTGTCGTCGTCAACGATCGTCGCGCCGGCGCTCGTAAACGGTGTAACGCGTGGCGTGGCTGTCTTTCTCGCCGGCAGGAAAATCCTCGGCGCTGACGACCTGCCAGATGCTTGGATCGATCGGCGGGAAATGCGCATCGCCATCGACGCTGGCCAGCACATGGGTCACATGCAGCCGGTCGGCAAGCGGTAAGGCCTGGGCATAGATCTCGCCGCCACCGACCACGCAGATCTCCTCCGCTCCCGCCATGCAGCGGCCGCGCACCTTGGCGAGCGCGATCGCGTCATCCAGCGAATGGGCCACCTCGATGCCCTCGGCGCGCCAGGCCTTGTCGCGCGTCACCACGATATTGAGCCGGCCGGGCAGCGGCCGGCCGATGCCTTCATAGGTCTTGCGGCCCATGATGATCGGCTTTCCCATCGTGTCGGCCTTGAAGCGCTTGAGATCGGTGGAAAGCCGCCACGGCAGGCCGCCTTCGCGGCCGATCACGCCGTTTTCGGCGATGGCGACATAGATCGCGATATCCATCAGCCGCCGTTCCCGCCATTGTCCGACGGCTCAAGCAGAAGGATGTCGATATCGTGCTCGGGATAAAAATCCTTCGCGGTGACCTCGAACGTCGTCGGCCCGACCTTTTTGACATTGTCGCCGCAAAACGAGACGAGGTTTTTTGGGGTGCCCTTGTCGATGGTGAGCTTGAAATTGCCAATCGTCCCGGCCGCCCAGTTGCCGCCGGTGGTCAGGATATAGGCGATGCGGCTCTCGTAATATTTCGGATAACCGTCCGGATTTGCCTTGGCCGCCTTGCGCACCGCGTTCTCGAACGTCTGATCCATGCAATAGCGGGTCTTGTAGGCCGCATACTGGCCCTGGAACTGCCCATCATAGAAAAAGCTGACCGAGGAGGTGCCCCCGACGCTGGGCTTGTAGCGGTGCGAGACATGAACCTCCTTGTTGGCCGGGAAGGTCGAGCGCCACCAGTAGGTCGAGCGCAGCTGCCAGAACGGCGCAAAGGTGGTTTGCATGCCCGAGCCGTCATCGGCGGTATCTTCGATGATGATGCCGCGATCTTCCCAGTCCTTGGCGATATCCTTGGGCAGCTTCGCCAGCACCGCCTTGGCGGCGCCGCCGAATGGATAGAGCGGCACGTTCTGCGCCTTGAGGTCGGCGGTGATGTCGATGCCGAGCGCCAGCGCCTTTTGCTCCAGCTGCGGCTTCGCATCGACGCCGTCGATCGTCACCTCGAAGCCGAGGAAATTATCGCTCTGAGCCTCCGGGATTGCCGGCATCTCGTTCGGATCGCCCTCGATGTCGGGCATCGGGAACGCGACTATGGAGCTGACATCCTTGTCGGTGTTGTTGCGGAAGACATAGTCGACCGTCACCTTCTCCGGCGAGATGAAAAGGTCCTCGCTCTGCATGGCGACGGCGTCGCTGCGCGACAGGATCAGCCCGCCTGTGCCGAGCTCGGCGACGGAATCATTGGCGAAGGCCGGAGCGGCCGTTATTACAAGCGCTGCGGTCGTTACGGTGCGTAACATGGACCCCCTCCTCTGTGCCGCGATACCCGGATCAGCCGGATGCGCTCTTCCATCTACCCGTTTCAAGATAGCGTTTCAAAGCCCTTCGTCACCGGATACGGGTACTTCTGGACACCGCGTCGCCGATCGGGCAGGAGATCGCCATGCGCAAGCTTCTCGTCATCGGCATCGGCGCCGGCAATCCCGACCACATGACGGTCCAGGCCATCGACGGCCTGAACCGCGCCGACGCGCTGTTCATTCCCGACAAGGGAGCGAAGAAGAACGATCTTGCCGATCTGCGCCGGCAGATCTGCGACCGCTTCGTCACCAATCCGAAATCGCGCCGGGTCGAGTTCGATGTGCCGGTTCGGGCCGAACCGACATCGTCCTATCGTGTGACAGTCGACGACTGGCACGAAGCGATCGCCGATATCTATGAGGCTCTGATCCGCGACGAGCTTGCCGAAGATGGCTGCGGCGCGTTCCTGATCTGGGGCGATCCGTCGCTCTATGACAGCGCGCTGCGCATCCTCGAGCGCGTGCGCCTGAGAGGCAATGTCGGTTTCGAGCTCGAGGTCATCCCCGGCATCACCGCGATCCAGGCGCTGGCCGCCGCCCACGCGACCGCGCTCAACCGCATCGGCGATTCGATCCTGGTGACGACCGGTCGCCGGTTAACCGAAGAAGGACTGCCAGCCAATGCCGGCTCCACCGTCGTCATGCTCGACGGCAAATGCGCCTTCAACACGCTTGCCGACAAGGACGTCCTTATCCAGTGGGGCGCCTATCTCGGCACGCCCGACGAGATCGTCATCTCCGGACGCCTGGGCGACGTCGGTGCCGAAATCGAAAGGGTTCGTGAAGACGCCAGACGAAAGAAGGGCTGGATCATGGACATTTATCTGCTGAGAAAATCAGGGGAGTAAGGGAGTAGGGGAGTAAGGCAATAGAGAGCGCACATCGCATGCGCAGGCGGCCAGGACGTCACATCCTACTCCCCTACTCCCCTACTCCCCTACTC
>NZ_JAIUHV010000016.1:0-110766 GCF_020165285.1 Mesorhizobium sp. CA10 | reverse complement strand
TCCCCGTCCCCAACGACCGGGTTTTAGGAGCCGGCCCCTGTCCCCGGGGCCGGCTCCGCCATTTCGGTCGCCGCCCGCCGGCTGCAACCAATCGGCGCGGCGCTGCCGAAGCGCCATGGTCGGCACGCCCTTCCCCGCCGAGGCGGATGGGAGCAGTATGGCTTGTTCGTTGCGGATGAAGGCGATGCTGGAAGTCCCTGAGGATCGCGGCGCAAGACACCGTCTTTTCAAGGCTATCGACAACGCCTTCAAGGCGGGCGACTTCGAAGGCCTTGGCAAGGCGCTCGGCGGCTCTGCGCGCTGGTTCGACGAGCGGATGCCGTTCGAGCTCGGACTTGGCCACCCGCTGGAATACGCGATCTACTGGAGCCCGGCCGCGTTCATCACCGCGCTTCTCGATGCCGGCACAAACCCGAATTATGAAGACCCGGCCGGGTTTCCATCGATCATTGCCGCGCTGTCGACGGAACGGCCGGACCGGTTGGACGTCATCCATATCCTGCTCGCGCATGGCGCCGACCCGGATATGCGCGGCGTGAACGACTGGACCGCCCTGCACTACGCGGTGTCCCGGCGCGACGCCGAGGCGATCCGTCTGCTGCTCCTGTCAGGCGCGGACGCTTCGCTGAGGACCCGCATCGACGACTATGAGACGGCCCTGGAAGGCGCCGAGCAGGCCGGCTTCGAAGCGGGCGCCCTTCTGTTGCGTGAAGCGATGAACAGCCGCCGCGGATGAAGACAGGTGGAGTTGCCGCCTGCCGCCGTCACACTGTCTTGAGCTTGGTCTTGAAGCGTTTGGCATTGGTCACATAGTGGGCGGCCGAGACGCGCAGCCGCGCGATCGCCGCTTCGTCCAGCGTCCTTATCACCTTGGCGGGCGAGCCGACGATCAGCGAATTGTCGGGGAAAACCTTGTTTTCCGTCACCAGGGCGCCGGCGCCGACCAGCGAGTTGTTGCCGATCCTGGCGCCGTTCAGCACGATGGCGCCCATGCCGATCAGGCTGTTGTCGCCGATCGTGCAGCCATGCAGCAGAGCGCGGTGGCCGATCGTGCAGCCTTCGCCGATGGTCAGCGGAAAGCCGGGATCGGTGTGCATGATCGTGTGTTCCTGCACATTGGTATCGGCGCCGATGATGATCGGTTCGCCGTCACCGCGGATGGCGACGCCGAACCAGAAGCCGGCATTGCGGCCGATCCGGATATTGCCGATCAGCGTGGCGTCGGGCGCGATCCAGTTCGTATCGGCGTCCTCGAAGTCGGGCGCTTTCCCATCGATCGCATAGACCGGCATTGTTCGTCTCCGAATCGTCTCAACCAGCGAATTCGAAAGACCCTAAGTTGGCTGTCGCCCAGGATGCAATGGCGATGAGGACGACGCCTAGCGCCAGCGCCCAGGCGATGGCCGTGCAGCCGCAGGACAACAGCGCCATCGTGCCGATGCGGCCTTCGCGCCGGGCGGCTAAGGCCTCGTTGGTGAGCATGAACGGCCCGGCGCAGGCTGTTGCCGCGAGCGAACGCAGGATATGGACGTGCGAAACATAAGGCTCGGCAAAGGCCAGGCGTCGGCCGGCCAGCAATTCCATGGCCGATCCGGCCAGTCCGCAAGCCGTGAGACCAACCGCGAAAGCGTAAAGAACAAGCACAACGGGATCCATGTTTACCAACCGTTTACCATGAAAACGCACAGTCGTGCCACCGCGCTGCAAGAGCCATGCCGCGCAAGCTGTGCCGCCGAAGGACAGGTGGGCGGATCGGGGAAGAGCAAATGAGAGAGGCAAATGTTGCCAAGAGCGCTGACTTCGAGGTCGTCAACTCGACCTTGATGAAGCGGGTCTTTTATATCTTCGCGGCGCTGGCGCTGCTTTCGATTGCCATCAGCGTCGGCGGCAAATGGCTTGGACGATCGATCGCCATGGCCGGCTATACCGATGACACGACGGTGCGCCGGATCGTCATGGGCAACAATCTGATCAACGTGCCGGCAAACTTCATCCGCTTCGACCAGGCGAGGCGCGACGGCATCGCCTCGCGGCTCGACCTCTATCTGCGCTATCCCGAAATGGACGGCTACAGCACGGCCGCGCGCGACGACTTCAACCATGCGACGACCAGGAAGATCATCTTCCTGTCGTTCGAGCCGCGCATGATGTCGCGCGACATGAGCGGCCGTTTCGCGCCCATCTACAGCGCTCTGATCGAAAAGCCGGGGACGCCCGGCCCTGGCGGCACCACGGTTTACGCCTTCAGCGAAAAATCAGGTTATCTCAACGAAGTGCTGGCTGTCGCCGAGCGTCCCGGCAAGGATCCGTTCGTCGCCCGCTGCCTGAGCGGCCCGAGTGCCGAGGAATCGCTGGCGCCCTGCGAGCGCGACACCCAGGTCGGCGACGATCTCAGCCTCACCTATCGCTTTCCGCGCGAGCTGCTCGCGAACTGGCCGGCGCTCGACGCAGCGATTGCAGCCAAAGTGGCGAGCATCTTGAAGACGGGCCATTGAGAACTCACCCAATCAATTAGCCGGCCATCAAACTAGATCATTTCGGCGCACAGCCGACGACGATCACATTCATCGAAAGACCCTTCCCGGCTCGCCTGGCTCAACGCTTCAGCTTCACGGGCGCCTGGATACGGTCTGGCATCAAGCTGACAAGACGCGCTAATGGTCAAGCATGATGCCAACTTATCTCGCCTTCGACCCGACCAGTCGTCGCCTGCGTCTCGACCCGCACGAGCCGACCTTCGTGCAGAACCCTTATGAAGCCTACGCCTTCCTGCACGGCACTGCCAACGCGTTTTTCTGGGAAGACTACGGGTTCTGGTGCTTTGGCGGCTTCGATGACGTCAACCGTCTGCTGCGCGACCGCCGTTTCGGCCGCCAGAATCCGGCGGGGATTCCCGACAGCCGGGGCGTCGGCGACGACCGCTCGCACCTCGTCGCCTTCGACGCGATCGAGGCCAATTCCATGCTGGAGCTCGAGCCGCCGGTGCATACGCGGCTCAGAACGCTGGTCAATCGCGCCTTCGTCTCACGTCAGGTCGAGCGGCTCAGGCCACGCATCGAGGTGCTCGCCAACGAGCTGGTCGACCGCTTCGCGCCAAGCGGCGTCGACCTTCTGCCCGCCTACGCCTCGCCCTTGCCGATCACCATCATCGCCGAGATGCTCGGCGTGCCGGTCGAGATGGGGCCGCAACTGCTCGACTGGTCGCATCGGATGGTCGCCATGTACATGCATGGCCGCACACGCGAGACCGAGGAGATGGCGAACCGCGCCGCGCGCGATTTTTCCGACTTTCTGCGGGGCTACATTGCGGAGCGGCGCAAGAAACCTGGCGACGATCTGCTGTCGCTGCTGATCGAGGCCCAGGACAACGGCCAGAAGCTCTCGGAAGACGAGCTGGTATCCTCGGCGATCCTGCTTCTCAATGCCGGCCATGAAGCGACCGTGCACCAGACCGGCAATGCAGTGCGCTCGATCCTCGCGCAAGGCGGCGACCCGCGCCGTTTTTTCGAGACGCCTGAGAAAAATGTCGCGGCGATCGAGGAGTGCCTGCGCTACGACGCGCCGCTGCATATGTTCCTGCGCTATGCCTATGAGGAGATCGAGGTTTCGCCGGGCATCCTGGTCAAGCCCGGGGAGATGGTGGCGCTGCTGCTAGGCATGGCCAATCACGATCCCCTGGCTTTTGCCGAGCCCGGCATATTCAATCCGGCCCGCACGGATCAGAAGAACGTCTCCTTCGGCGCCGGCATCCATTTCTGCATCGGCGCGCCGCTGGCCAGGCTGGAGCTGCAGGTGTCGCTGAAGACGCTGCTCGATCGGCTGCCCAACTTACGCTTAGCGGAGACACCGCGCTTCCGCGACACTTACCATTTTCACGGGCTGGAACGGGTCGCCGTTACCTTTTGACCGGCGAAGGATCCGCCTCGAACAGCTGAAATTATTGTTCGGAACTCAGATATGAAATTCGCTTACCTGCAAGAGCCACCCTTCTGCTTCACCGATGCCGCGGGCAAGCTCGGCGGTTGCGACGCGGTGCTCGCCGAGAAAGTTTGCCAGATGGTTGACCTGGAGAACTTCTCGCCGATCGAGGCGGAATTCGCCGAACTGCTCCCCGGTTTGGTGGACGGCCGCTGGGACATGACGACCGGCCTGTTCATCTCCGAGGAGCGCAGCAAGCTCGTGGACTTCACGCGGCCGATCTGGTCACTGCCGGACGGGTTGATGGTCGCCAAAGGCAATCCGCTGGAGCTGAACGGCTATCGCTCCGTCGCCCAACATCCTTCCGCCGTGCTCGCAGTCATATCGGGCCAGATCCAGCACCAGACCGCGCTGCAGAACGGCGTTCCGCCCCAGCGGATCAGGATATTCGCCACGCAGGCCGAAGCAGCCGAAGCCGTTGCGGCAGGCCATGCCGACGCGTATGCCAGCGTCGCCATGGCGCATCGCGGCTATGTCAACGGACGGACTGGCGCACCGCTTGCTGTCATCGACATCCCGGCCTTTGAAAAGCAGCCTGCGGCAGGCGCTTTCGCCCTCGCCAAGGGCAACGACGCGCTGCGCCGGCGCGTCGATCAATGCCTCGGCGATCTGCTCGGAAGTGCCTGGCACCGGGAGATCATGAGCCAACACGGCTTTTCCGACGACGATGTCGATCGGCTGCTTTGATTGCTGGAAGCATTCAAAGCCGGATCACGTATTCTTTGCGCGTCTTCTCGAGCACTTCCCATGTGCCCTTGAACCCGGGCCTCAGCACGAAACTGTCGCCGGCCCGCACGGTGCGCGCCTCGCCGCCATCCTCGGCGATCACCGAGACACCGGACAGGATGTGGCAGAACTCCCATTCGTCATAGGCGATGCGCCATTTGCCCGGCGTCGCTTCCCAGACGCCGGCATAGAGGCCGCCGTCGCGCTCCTCGACATTCCAGGTGCGGAATTTGGGATCACCCGAAATCACCCGGTCCGGCGGCGGCGCGCCGGCCTCAGGTTCGACCGCATCGATGTTGAGCGCAAGAAAGGCCGACATATCAGACCTTGCCGAGTGCCTGCTCGAGATCGGCAACGATATCGTTGACGTCCTCGATGCCGACCGAAAGGCGGACGGTGTCAGGTCCGGCGCCGGCCTTGACCTTCTGCTCGTCGGAAAGCTGGCGGTGCGTGGTCGAGGCCGGATGAATGACCAGCGATTTGGTGTCGCCGACATTGGCGAGGTGCGAGAACAGTTCGAGCGCCTCGACGAATTTGATGCCGGCCTCGTAGCCACCCTTGAGGCCGAAGGTGAACACCGCGCCTGCGCCCTGCGGCGAATATTTCTTCTGCAGCGCGTTGTTCTTGTCGCCTGGAAGGCCGGGATAGTTCACCCAGGCTACCTTCGGATGGTTCGACAGCCAGCCGGCAACGCTCGCGGCATTGTCGCAATGACGCTGCATGCGCAGCGGCAGCGTTTCCAGGCCGGTCAGGATCAGGAAGGCGTTGAAGGGCGAGATCGCCGGGCCGATGTCGCGCAGACCAAGCACGCGGGCGGCAATCGCGAAGGCGAAGTTGCCGAAAGTCTCGTGCAGGACGAGGCCGCCATATTCAGGGCGCGGCTCCGACAGCATCGGGTATTTGCCGGACTTCGACCAGTCGAAGGTGCCGCCATCGACGATGACGCCGCCGATCGAATTGCCGTGGCCGCCGATGAACTTGGTTAGCGAGTGCACGACGATGTCGGCGCCGTGCTCGATGGGCCGGACCAGATACGGCGAGGCCAGCGTGTTGTCGACGATCAGCGGCAGGCCGTGCTTGCGGGCAATATCGCCGATCTTCTCGATGTCGACGAAGACGCCGCCAGGGTTGGCAAGGCTCTCGATGAATATCGCCTTGGTCCTGTCGTCGATCTGGCTCTCGAAAGTCGCAGGGTCGTTTGCCTCTGCCCAGCGAACTTCCCAGCCGAAGTTCTTGAAGGCATGGCCGAACTGGTTGATCGAGCCGCCATAAAGCTTGTTGGCAGCGACGAAGTTGTCGCCCGGCTGCATCAGATTGTGGAAGACGATGACCTGCGCGGCGTGGCCCGAGGCGACGGCAAGTGCTGCGGTGCCGCCTTCGAGCGCCGCGACGCGTTCCTCGAGAACCGCTTGGGTCGGATTCATGATACGCGTGTAGATGTTGCCGAAGGCCTTCAGCCCGAACAGCGAGGCGGCATGGTCGGCGTCGTCGAAGACGAAGGAGGTGGTCTGGTAGATCGGCGTGGCGCGGGCGCCGGTCGCCGGATCGGGCTTTGCGCCTGCATGAACGGCTAAAGTGCTGAAACCAGGCGTACGGGTCATCGAAATCCCTCTCCTAACGTTCGAAAATCGCCGGGCATTCTTGGCGAAGCGCGGCGGGGAATGCAAAGAAGAAAATACCGTTCGGGGCGCGATCTGAGACGAACGCCCGGGAAAATCCATTTCGTCCCGGAATAATTTTGCGCGAACTACCGCATGCTTATTTCTGTCTTACGCCAAAGCTCTGAAATCCCTGGCGCATCAGGGGTTTTTTCGACGACAGCACGCCGGAGTTGACGCCGGTCCAGCCGATCTCGCCGGACAGCTTGCCGTATTCGATCTTCGGGCAGCGGTTCATCACCACCTTGATACCGACGGCTTCGGCGCGGGCAGCCGCCTCATCGTTGCGCACGCCAAGCTGCATCCAGACGACCTTGGGCAGCGGATCGAGCTTCAGCACCTGGTCGACGACGCCGGGCACCGCCGCCGAGCCTCGAAAAATATCGACCATGTCGACCGGCTGAGGCAGGTCGGCGAGGCTGGCGTAGACAGTGCGGCCAAGGATTTCCTTGCCGGCATGGCCGGGATTGATCGGGAACACCGAAAAGCCCTTGGCCAAGAGGTATTTCAGCACGAAGTAGCTTGGCCGCACATCGTTGGGCGAAGCGCCGACCATGGCGATCGTCTTCACCGAGTTGAGGATGCCGGCAATGTAGGCGTTGTCGTAGCTATCGTGATTCATGCTGCGATGGTCTTCCTGCGGTAATGGTAACGATAGAGCTCGCGATTGAAGCCGAGCGAGGCGTAGAGCGCGCGTGCGGGCGTGTTCAGCGATAGAAAAGCCGGGCATGCGGAAGAACTACTCGTCGGTCCATTCTGGCTTGCGCTTGCCGATGAAGGCGCCGATGCCTTCCTCGGCGTCGCGCGCCAGCATGTTTTCCACCATCACGCGGCCGGTATGGGCATAAGCGTCGGCCAACCCCATTTCGGCCTGGGCATAGAAAGCCTCCTTGCCGGTTTTGATCACCAAAGAGGATTTGGATGCAATGGTTTGCGCGTATTTGTTGACAACCTGAATCAGATATTCGCGCGGCACGATGCGGTTGATCAGCCCGAACTCCTTGGCGGTCGCCGCATCGATCGTCTCGCCGGTGAGCAGCATTTCCATCGCCTGCTTGCGTGAGACGTTGCGCGACAGGGCCACCATCGGCGTCGAGCAGAACAGGCCGATGTTGACGCCAGGCGTGCAGAAACTCGCCTCGTGCGAAGCGATGGCAAGGTCGCAGCTGGCGACCAGTTGCAGGCCGGCGGCGGTGGCGAGGCCGTCGACCTCAGCGATCACCGGTTTCGGGTGGCGCACGATCGTCTGCATCAGGTTCGCGCAAGCCGCGAAGGTCCTTTCGAAGAAGGCCTTGCCCCGATCCGGCTCGGCGCGGTGCGCCGTCATTTCCTTGAGGTCATGGCCGGCACAGAACACTTTTCCCGACGCCGCCAGGATGATGACGCGCACGGATCTGTCGGTCTTAACGCGATCGAATTCGGCCTGCAGCGCCGCCATGGTCGCCAGCGATAACGCATTGGCCGGCGGGCTGGCGAGCGTGAGGCGCAGGATGCCCTTGTCATGGCTGACAAGAACAGGACCGTCGGCGACGGCGGGCTTGATGGCGACGACTTCGGCCACTTTCAAAAACCTCATGCTTATGGAGCAACAGAACTAGCACGCTGTCAGTTGAAGAACAGCCGCGAGACGTGTTTTCTCCGTCGCACCGTTTGGTCCAGGCGCACCGCCCGGAGCTGCTCATTCATATAGGACGTCGCCATGCCCGCCCAAAGCGATCTGAAGCCAACGCTTAACGCGGCGGAAGTCAATGCACTGATGGCAAGCGTCTATCCGCAGCTCAACGACAATTTCACCTCCTATGAGGCGATCGACGTTTTTCCGGGCGGCTGCACGGTGCGGCTGAACGCTGACGAGCGGCATCTGCGTCCCGGCGGCACGGTATCCGGTCCGGCGCTGTTCACGTTGGCCGACATCGGCGGCTATGTCTGCGTGCTCAGCCATGCCGGCCCGGACGCGCTTTCGGTGACGGTCAACCTCGACATCAATTTCATGCGCAAGGCCGAAGCCGGTCCGATCGACGGCCATTGCCGTATCCTGAAGCTTGGCAAGAGCCTGATGGTGTTCGATATCGATATTGTCGCGGGCCTGGACGGACACACTGTCGCGCACGCCACCGGCACCTATTCGATCCCGAGGAAGCGAATAAGCGACAAGCCGGCCTGACATCTTGCCGGAACTCCCAGTCGATAGGTTCGTTCTGCGGCATGCCCGATGTTACGACCTACCTTGCCTTCGTCGGCGCCGTGCTCGCCTATCAGCTTTCTGGTGTCGGTCCGGACATGATGCTGGTGATCAGCCGCGGCGTCGGGCAAGGCTGGCGCCATGCCCTGGCGACTGCAGCGGGCTGCGTATCGGCCGGCGTCGTCCAGATTCCATTACTGGCAATGGGGCTTGCCTCGCTGATCACATCCTCCCCATCTCTTTACAGCTTCCTTCAGATCGCCGGCGCCATCTATCTGATCGCCATCGGGATCAAATTCCTGTTGGCCCGTCGGTCGGGCAAACGTGGCGGCGCGTCTACCTTTGCCGAGACGAGCAGTATCCCAGCCGCTTTCCGGCAAGGCGTGATCTGCAATCTCACCAATCCGACGACGCTCGCTTTCATGCTGGCGGTGCTGCCGCAATTCGTTCATCCCTGGGTCGGTTCGCCTGCACTGCAGTTCATCATTCTCGGTACGACCATGAAGATGATGGGACTGGTTGTCCTCAGCGCCGTCGCGTTAACCTCCGGCGCGGTTGGCGGCTGGCTGGGGCGCCGAGGCACGTTCGTCGTTTGGCAAGAAAGGCTGGCAGGAGCCTTGATGATCGCGATCGGCGTCAAGCTTCTCCTTGCCGCCGTGACCGGGCGGCGGTGAACGAAAGAGAGCTATTTTGACAAATAGGTGTGAGGTAAAATAGTACCTTCTACTTTAGCTATTGAATTTAAAAGGCTTTTCGCGACCATAAACCGTAACCGGCGCTTGACGCGCCAAACACCCTCGCCTATAAGCCGACCCGAAGCAGCGGCCCGCAAAGGCCGCCGTTTTGTTATTGGCGGAGCGGCTCCGGTCATCCCGTCAATCCAAGCAACAAGAAACGCCTTCTTTGTCCCTCCTGGACGGGAAAGGTCAAACCTGAGAGCAAAACATGGCTACCTTTTCGCAGAAGCCTGCGGATGTGGTGAAGAAGTGGGTGCTGATCGACGCCGAAGGTCTCGTCGTCGGTCGTCTGGCCACTGTCATCGCCAACCATCTGCGCGGCAAGCACAAGCCCACCTTCACCCCGCATGTCGATGACGGCGACAATGTCATCGTCATCAATGCCGACAAGGTGGTGTTCACCGGCAAGAAATACACCGACAAGGTCTATTACTGGCACACCGGCCACCCCGGCGGCATCAAGGAGCGCACCGCGCGCCAGCTGCTCGAGGGCCGTTTCCCCGAGCGTGTCGTCGAGAAGGCCGTCGAGCGCATGATCCCGCGCGGCCCGCTTGGCCGCCGCCAGATGAAGAATCTCCGCGTCTATGCCGGCGCCGAGCATCCGCACACCGCCCAGCAGCCCGTCACGCTCGACGTGGCCAAGCTGAACTCCAAGAACAAGAGGGCCTCGTAATGGCTGAGCTTTCCTCGCTCGCAGAACTCGGCACAGTCGCCGCGCAGCCGGCCGCGCCCGTGCATGTCCAGAAGCTCGACAAGTCGGGCCGCGCCTATGCCACCGGCAAGCGCAAGAACGCCATCGCGCGCGTCTGGGTGAAGCCGGGCTCCGGCAAGATCACCGTCAACGACAAGGAATTCGCGAGCTATTTCGCGCGTCCGGTGCTGCAGATGATCCTCAACCAGCCGATCGTCGCGGCCAACCGCGCCGGCCAGTACGACATCGTCGCCACCGTCATCGGCGGCGGCCTCTCCGGCCAGGCGGGTGCGGTGCGTCACGGCATCTCCAAGGCGCTGACCTACTATGAGCCGGGCCTGCGCTCGGTGCTGAAGAAGGGCGGCTTCCTGACCCGCGACAGCCGCGTGGTCGAGCGCAAGAAGTACGGCAAAGCCAAGGCCCGCCGCAGCTTCCAGTTCTCGAAGCGCTAAGCGATACGATATCCAAGTTTACGAAAGGCCGCCTCCGGGCGGCCTTTTTTGTTCTACTTACCAGTGCCCGGCCGGCGTCCTGATGTAGTCGATGAAGGCGCGCAGCGGCGCCGGCACCAAGCGGCGCCCGGGATAATAGAGAAACGGCCCGGAGAATTCCTGCCACCACGGTTCCAGCACAGGTTCCAGCGCGCCGCTCTCGAAATGCGGGCGTACCCAGTCCTCGAAGAGCCAGAGAATACCGACGCCGGCGATCGCCGCATCGATAGCGAGATCGACGCCGCCGCCGATGCTGACGACCAATGGCCCCGTGGTATCGACCCGCACCACTTCACCATCCCGTTCGAACTCCCAGGGCGTCATGACCCCACTCGGGAAGCGGCCGCGCACGCACGCATGGCCAAGCAGGTCACGCGGATGCTGCGGCCGACCGTGCCGATCAAGGTAGGCCGGCGCGGCCGAGGTGGTGAAACGCTGCGTGCGCGGCCCGATCGGCACGGCGATCATGTCCTGCTCCAGCCGTTCGTCATAGCGGATGCCCGCATCGCAGCCGGCCACCAGCAGGTCGACAAAGTTCTCCTCCGCGATCACCTCCAGCCGGATGGCCGGATATGCAGCGAGAAATCCCGGAACAATCTTCGGCAGCACCAGCCGCGACGCACTTATCGGCACGTTGAGGCGCAAGGTGCCGGCAGGTCGGTCACGAAAACCGTTCACGACGTCGAGCGCGGCCTGCACCTCACCCAGCGCGGGGCCAAGACGCGCCAGCAGGCTGGCGCCTGCCTCGGTCAGTGCAACACTGCGCGTGGTGCGATTGAAGAGCCGCACACCAAGCTGGGTTTCCAGACGGCGGACGGCTTCGCTGAGCACTGAGGCGCTGCCTGCAGTCACGCGGGCCGCTTCGCGAAAGCCGCCGGCGCGAGCGACGGCCATGAATGCTTGGAGATCGTTGAGATCAGCCGCCATTGTTCTTATTTCCGCACAGGTCGTGCCGGTTATACCCGGTTATCAGGACAGCAGCCATCCCTTATCTCCCTCGACGACAGCGAAGGAGAACAACAATGTCCAGTGTAGACAAATCCGGTACTTATAAACTCGGCGACCGCTCGGTGCATCGCCTCGGCTATGGCGCCATGCAGCTTGCGGGCAAAGGCGTGTTCGGCCCGCCGAAAGACCATGACGCGGCGATTGCCGTGCTGCGCGAAGCGGTGTCGCAAGGTGTGAACCATATCGACACCAGCGACTACTACGGGCCTTATGTCACCAACAAGCTGATCCGCGAGGCGTTGGCGCCCTACCCCGACAACCTCACCATCGTCACCAAGATCGGCGCCCGTCGTGGGGAAGACGCCTCCTGGCTGCCGGCTTTTACAGCTGATGAGCTCGAACAGGCCGTGCACGATAATCTTCGCAACCTTGGCCTCGAGGTGATGGACGTCGTCAATCTACGCATCATGTTCGGTGTGCACGGTCCAGCGGAGGGCTCCATCGAGGCGCAGGTCACCAAGCTTGCCGAGCTTCAGCGCAAGGGCCTGGTACGCCATATCGGCCTGAGCAACGTCACGCGCGCGCAGATCGCGGAAGGCCGCAAGATCTGCGACATCGTCTGCGTGCAGAACCAGTACAATCTCGCGCACAGGGACGACGACGCGCTGATCGATGAGCTCGCGCGCGACGGTGTCGCCTATGTGCCGTTCTTCCCGCTCGGCGGCTTCAGCCCGCTGCAGTCGTCGACGCTCTCGGACGTCGCGGAACGGCTCGGTGCGACGCCGATGCAGGTTGCGCTGGCATGGCTGCTGCAGCGTTCGCCCAACATCCTGCTTATCCCGGGTACGTCGTCGATCGAGCATCTGCGCGAGAATCTGGCGGCGGCGGAACTCGAGCTGTCGGGGGCGGTGCTGCGGGAGCTGGAGGGCGTGGCGAAAGCGGCGTGATGGACGATTAGCTGATTTCCCCTCTTGTGGGGGAGATGGCCGGCAGGCCAGAGGGGGGCGTGAAGGAACGCGGCGCTGCAGGATCAAGGTTCCTCGCCCCACGAATGTGGGGAGAGGTGGCTCGGCGTAGCCGAGACGGAGAGGGGAGCGCCCTACGAAGACCCCCTCTCCGTCCGCTTCGCGGACACCTCTCCCCCACCTTTGGCGGGGGCGAGGAACCCAAGCACCGTTACGCCGGCGGGACAGCGCCCCCCTCTGCCCTGCCGGGCATCTCCCCCACAAGGGGGGAGATTGGCTGTATCCGCGCCGCCTCTAATTAATGCTCGCCGTATGCGCCGGCTCGGCTTGCTTGATGTCCGTCGTATAAGGCACGCGATAACCATTGGCCGTCAGCCACGCGATTGCCGCTTTCGGCTCGTCGGTCTGGATGATGGTGGCGCCGCGGTCGACCCAGAAACCCCAGGCTTCGCGCGGCAAGCTGGCGGCGACGGCAAGCTCGTCGCCACGGCCGCCGGCAAGGAAGCCGCCGGGCTTGTTGACGACGGCGTAGGTGTCGGCCCAGAGGTGCCAGTCGCCCCGCGCCGCTTCTGCCCGCATGCGGGTGCTGAACAGCGGCCCGCCGGTCGATGTCAGCGTCTCGGCGCCGTTGCGCCAAGTGATCAATTCGACGGCGCGCGGCGCGAAGGCCTTGTCGACCTCGCTGGCAAAAACTGCATCATGCACGGCGTCGTCGGCAAGGATCGGCATGAACTGGAAGCCGCCGCCGGCCTGGGCAAGTGCCGCGCTCGCGGCATCGATGCGCTGCCGGTTCCAGAGATTCTCCTTGACGATCACCTGATCGACCATGCCGAGATCGCGCGCCTCCGCGACCATGCCAGGCAGGTCGGTCACCTCCAGCTTGTTGTCGAGGTTGATCAGGATCCTGTCCCTGGTCGTCAGCAGCATCTCGCGCAGGGTCGACACGGTCTCGTTGGTGACGACGCCCGTACCCTCGACGACCAACCGGCATTTCTTAAGCTCGGCCAACGTGTATTTCACCACCTCGCCCTTGCACGTGGTCGTGCGGTCGAGCCAGCTGTCATGCATGATGACGAACTCGCCGTCTTTCGCGCGCCGGACGTCGACCTCGACGATCTCGGCGCCGATCGCGATCGAGCCCTCGACCGCGGCCAGCGAATTCTCGGCGTAAAGCGTCTTGCCGGCCTGCATGCTGCCGGCGCGATGCGCGGCGATCATCACATGGTCACGCCACTGGTTGGCATGCTCGAAGCGGGCGAGGATCTGGCTGGCGCGGCTTTCACCGGCTAAGCTTTGCCCCGCAACGGTGGCAAGGGCGGCGGAAAAGGCAAGGCTCAGCCAGAGTGTTCGCATCGGGGAATCGCTCCGTTCCGGGTTGGGACCCGGTTAGGCGATGCCGATGACAGCGCAGTGAACGAAGCCGGCTATTTTTTGGATCAGATCCGCTTGGAAATGCGGCGGAACCAGGCCAGCGCCGGCATTTCGACGAAGCGCCATGTGAACCACGACGCGGCAATGACGGCGATCAACATCGCGGCCAAAGCCGCGAAGCCGATCCAGGGCGAGCCGGGGCCGAAGCCGGTCGCATGGTCGCCGCGCAGCATCAGGTCGCCGACTATGCCGAGCCCGAGCTTGCGTTCGATCAGGCCGCCGACATTGATCATGCGGGCCTGGACGAAGATGTGGACCATGTAGATCGAATAGGAGAGCGAGCCGAGCAGCAGCATCGGCCGGCTGCGCAAGGCCAAGCTGACCCACCCGCCCTCATGGGCAAAGAGATAAAGCGCCAGCGCGAAGATGACCGGCGCGGCAATGCCGGCGTCATTCGTTCCCGCCACCGAAACGAACAGCGCGGTCACGACGATCATCGCCAGCTCCGCCAGCGTCCAGGCGAGGCGCCCTGCCCCGCCGCTCAGCGCCTGTCGCGCCTCTGCAATGGAATCGTGCTGAAACCAGGCAAGCAGCGCGCCGAGCGAGAAGCCGTAAAGACAGCGGAGGAAGCCGAAATCGAAGGACACGTCCATATGACGCGTCGAGACCGCGAGCAGGAAAAGCGGCGCCGTCGCGGCTGCGGCAACGAGCCATATCCAGGCGCGCTGGCCGGCGGTGAACACGACGGCGGCGAAAAGCAGATAGGTGAAGAACTCGGCCGAAATGCTCCAGCTCGGCGCATTCCAGCTCAGATGATCCTCAACGCCCATGCCCTGCAGAAGGAAAAGGTTGGCGACCAGGCTCTTCAGGTCGAAGCCTGCGGTGAAGGGCGCCGGGCCCGTTCCGTGAAGCGCCGGCAGCACGAGCCGCAGCGCCTCGAAGCCGGCGAAGGCGGCAAGCATCAGGAGATGCAACGGATAGATGCGGCCGAAACGCACGAACGCGAACCGTGCAAGGTCGTCCTGCCCGGCGAGCCGCCCGCCATAGGCCTTGGCAACGACGAAGCCGGAGAGCACGAAGAAGAAATCGACGAACAGATAGGAACCGCCGACAAAGGCGCTCTGCGACACTATCGAGGTGGTCGGGAAGTGGAACAGCGCCACCAGCAGCGCGCAGATGCCGCGCCAGGAATCCAGCACCAGGAAACGCTCTCCGGCCGTCGTGCCGACACGGGTCGCGGCGGGCGCGGATGCAAGATTGAGCAAGGCAGTCTCAGCCATAATGATACAGATCCTGTGTTGCCGCGGCACTCGCCGAGCGCCGCTTCGTTTCCGCAAGCTGTGACTGGCATGTTGCGTGCCGGTTCTGTAGTTGTGGCTGCCCCGACGAAACCGAGGATTCCTAATGGCGAACAATGAGATCGACCACGCCTTCACCGCCCGCTCCAAGACGGGCGCGTCGTTCGAGCCGACCTATGCCGGCGCGCTGTCGTTCATGCGGCGCAAATATACGAAGGACGTGAAGGGCGCGGACGCGGTCGTGTGGGGCATTCCCTTCGACGCCGCCGTCACCAACCGGCCCGGCGCTCGCTTCGGGCCGCAGGCGATCCGCCGCGCCTCGGCGATCCTCGACAACGATCCGCAATATCCATTCTCGCGCGACCTCTTCGAGCACCTTTCGGTGGTGGACTATGGCGATTGCCTGCTCGACAGCGGCAATCACCAGAAAACTCCCGGCACGATCGAGCGCGAGGCGGCCAAGATCCTGAAATCAGGCGCGTTCCTTTTGACGCTGGGCGGCGACCATTTCGTCACCTGGCCGCTGCTAAAGGCGCATGCCGCCGTCCACGGGCCGCTGGCGCTCGTGCAGTTCGACGCGCACCAGGACACCTGGCCCGACGACGGCAAGCGCATCGATCACGGCTCCTTCGTCGCCCGCGCGGTGAAGGAGGGGATCATCGACCCCGATCGCTCGATCCAGGTCGGCATCCGCACGCATGCGCCCGACACGTTCGGCATCAAGATCCTCTACGGCCATGAGGTCGAGGAGATGCGCGCCTCCGATATCGCCTATGCGATCGTCGAGCGCACCGGTGGCAAGAAGACCTATCTCACCTTTGACATCGACTGTCTCGACCCGGCCTTCGCG
Organism: Mesorhizobium sp. CA10; assembly: GCF_020165285.1. Lineage (NCBI taxonomy): Bacteria > Pseudomonadati > Pseudomonadota > Alphaproteobacteria > Hyphomicrobiales > Phyllobacteriaceae > Mesorhizobium > Mesorhizobium sp. CA10. The sequence goes on along the minus strand of NZ_JAIUHV010000016.1, from coordinate 94,871 downwards.
CCGGGCACCGGCACGCCGGTGGCAGGCGGCCCCTCCTCGGCCAAGATGCTGTCGACACTGCGCCAACTCGGCCAGATCGACATCGTCGGCGCCGACATCGTGGAGGTTGCGCCGGCCTACGATCATGCCGATATAACGGCGATCGCCGGATCGATCATCGCCATGCATTATCTCGGTCTGCTGGCAGAGCGAAAGGCGCGGCTCGACGAACTGAGCAACGGCAATCATGCCGCGGCAAATCACGCCTACGGCATATGACATTGGAATCGCGAGGAATTTGGCAAGGGATGAAACCGAAAATCTTCATTGACGGCGAGCACGGCACGACAGGCCTGCAGATCAGGGCGCTGCTGGCCAACCGTGACGACCTGGAGATCATCTCCATCCCGACGGAACGCCGCAAGGAGACTGCCGCCCGCGCCGAGATGCTCAACGCGGCGGATGTCGCGATCCTTTGCCTGCCGGATGCGGCGGCCAAGGAAAGCGTGTCACTGATTACGAACGATACGACCAAGGTGATCGACGCCTCGACCGCGCATCGCGTGGCCGAGGGGTGGGAGTATGGCTTCGCCGAAATGGACAAGGACCAGGCGAAGAAGATCGGCAGCGCGAAACGCATAGCCAATCCGGGCTGCTGGCCGCAGGGGCCGATCGCGACGCTGCGGCCACTGGTTGCGGCGGGCCTGCTGCCTGCCGACTTCCCGGTCACCGTCAACGGCATTTCCGGCTATTCCGGCGGCGGCCGCCCGATGATCGAGGACTATGTCGGCAAGGGCGAGGACGCGCCCGAGTTCCTACCCTACGGGCTGACGCTGCAGCACAAGCATGTGCCGGAGCTCCGCACCTATGCAAAGCTGTCGCACGACCCGATCATGCAGCCGGCGGTGGGCAATTTCGCGCAAGGCATGATCACCGTGGTGCCGCTGCAACTCGGCGGTCTCGACCGCGTGCCGACTGGCGCCGAGCTTCACGCGGCGATTGCCGACCATTATGCGTCGATCGATGGCGGCGTGGTCGAGGTCGCGCCCTACACCCATATGGAGCGCATGCCGGAGATCGATCCGGAGATCTATAACGGCACCAACCGGATGAAGGTCTACGTCTTCGCCAATGATGAGAGGGCGCAAGCACTGCTGATGGCCGTCTACGACAATCTCGGCAAGGGCGCGTCGGGCGCCGCGGTGCAGAACCTCGACCTGATGCTCGGCATCAAGCACTGAGCGGTCGTGAACCTGGAGCTTGCTACCGCCGAGGCGATCCGCAAGGTTCGCCTCAGCCTCTGACGCGTATATCGGTCGGCAGCGGATAGGCGCCCTTGGTGCCGCACCAATGCGCGGCAGCGAAGCCAAGCAACACAAGCGCGATCGTCTGATGCGTCAATGCCATGTGCAGCGGCACCTGCATCACTAGCGTGCCGATGCCGATCGAGGCCTGGACGACCACCAGCGCGAACAGAAGCGTGGCCCGGCGGGCATGGGTGGTGCCAGGCTGGCGCCGCCACGTCGCGACCATATGCCAGAGTGCCACGACAAAGATCGTATAGGCGCCCAGTCGGTGGACGAACTGCACCGTCTTTGGGTTTTCAAAGAAGTTCAGCCAGGCGGGCTTCAGCAGAAGCAGATCGGAGGGGATCACCTTTCCATCCATCAGCGGCCATGTGTTGTAGGAAAGGCCCGCGTGCAGCCCGGCGACCAACCCGCCGAGATAGATCTGGATCAGCGCCAAAAGCACGATGACGCCGGCGAGCCGCTGCGTCGACCGGTCGGCGGCGGGCTCGGAATGCGGCGCCAAGCCTCGCGCCACCACCATTGTCGCCGTGAAGATTAGCGCGGCAAGCGTCAGATGCGTCGCCAGCCGGTATTGGCTGACCGAGACGCGGTCGACCAGGCCCGAAGCTACCATCCACCAGCCGATGGCACCTTGCAGTCCGCCGAGCAGAAGGATGCCGAGGAGCTTCAGCCCGAGGCCGCGCTCGATGCGGCGCGTCGCCCAGAAGAACAGCAGCGGCAAGGCAAAGACCACCCCGACGCTGCGCGCCAGGATGCGGTGCGCCCACTCCCACCAGAAGATCGATTTGAAATCCTCGACGCTCATGCCCTTGTTGATCTCGGCATATTGCGGGATCTGCTGGTAGCGCTGGAACTCTTCCTGCCATTCGGCGTCGTTGAGCGGCGGGATGACGCCGTGTATCGGCTGCCACTCAGTGATCGACAGACCCGAGCCGGTGAGACGAGTGGAACCGCCGACCAGCACCAGCGCGACCAGCACGAGCAGCACGACGTAGAGCCAGCCGCGCACCAAAGCGCGGTTGTGCAGGTCGCGGTCGCGTGTGGCATAGGGGGCTGTGGCGGTGATGGCAGCCATTTCGCATTCCCGGCGGTTGAAACGCGAGATTGGTGGACCAAGGCCGCTCAACTGGCAAGACTGGACAGCGCGGCACGCCGTCGCGCCGGGTCGCGACGGTTGCGCGCTCTTGTCATTCGGCCTAAGCGGGGCGGGTCAACGGAACCGCGACATGCCCATTCGCCTGAAAAAGCTGATCGGAACCATATTGCTGGTGGCGCTGGTCGTCATCTACGCGCTGATCGCCTCCGCCGTCGCGGTCACCAGGCTCGCCGAATACGGGCCCACGGCGCATCTCCTGTTCTTCCTGCTCAGCGGCTTTCTCTGGGTTCTGCCGGCCATGGCCATCATTAAATGGCTGATCATCGAGCCGCGCCCGAAGGGCTGACCTCAAAGGCATCAGGCCATAGTGCTGACCAAGGCGCAGAGCGAGGCAGACTTCAGATCGTCACGACCATCTTGCCCGCATTAGCCAGCGGTGTCGTGATGCCGGACAGCATCGTGCGAATATGCGCAAGGCTCTGATAGCGGCCATTGATAGAGATGCGCGGCAGCGCGTGCAGGAAGCCGGCGTGCTCGGCGCGCAGCACGCCGTGCCGCGTGGTCACCGCCGAGGCATAGCCTGCGTCGCGGGCAAAGCCCACCTCGCGGCAGCCGACCGCGCTGGCATAGCCATAAGGGTAAGCCAGATGACGCGGCTCCTCGCCGAGTTTTTCCGCGAGGACGCGGCGGACGTCGCCGATCTCATGGCGCGCATCGGCCTCGGACAGCCGCTTCAAGTTCCGATGATTGACGGTGTGCGCGCCGATGGTCACCAACGGGTGCGCGGCCATGATGCGAAGCTCATCCCAGTTCATCAACGTGCATGGGCGGCCCGAGCCGATTTTGAACCCAGTCGAACGGGCGAGCTCGCGCAGCGCTGCGCCTTGCTCTTCCTCGGGGACTTCCAAGGTCAGCCAGGCGTTCAGCCGCGCGACGGCCTGGATCTTTCGGCCTTGTGTCGAGCAATCGATCGCCGTCGACTTGCCCCCCATCGTCAGCGTCAGGCGCGAGCTGGTGTCGACGATGTCCTCGATCACGTCCCACCAGAGATCGACGGCGCCGTCGATCAGGCCGGGGGCGACGTAGATGGCGATCGGCGCGCCGTGTTTTTCCAGGATCGGAAGCGCCTCGGTCATGTTGTCGCGATAGGCGTCGTCGGCCGTGATCGTGGCGAACTGGCCGCCTTTCCCGCCCGTCTTGATGCGTTCGATCGCTTCATCAAGGGAAACAAAGGCATAACCCTGCCCCTTCATGTCCGAGATCAGCTTGTCGAGGAAAGTGGGAGCGATGTTCAGATGCCGATTGACGCTGTTCGGCTTCTCCGGTGTCGCGGTGACGCGGTGCAGCATCAGGATAGCGCCGATGCCGCCGACAAACGGCCGCGCCAGAGGCGCAAGGCCGGAGTAGCGGGCAAGGTTCAGCGCCAGCTTCCGGATTGCATCGCCCCCGTCGATCATTCCTTCACCTTTTGCGCCTAGGCTTATTCAAGCACGACATTCGCCTATGCGAACCCCAGGTTGCAACCAATACGTCTTAAGGATTGAGGGATGGTTGACGCCACCGCGTCATTTGATGGCAATCGGGTCGCGGCCAACGAGGCTTCCGCGCGCCCGGTGCGAGCCGACCGGGACCGGTGGATTGCGACCGCGAGCGGCGGCACCGGCCTTGCCGACTATGTGCCATTCTGCGCCTCGGCGCTGTTCGCGCCGGCGCAAAGCGCATCCTGGGTGAGCAACTGGGCGGCCGCGACCGGCGCCGACATGGTCGTCGCGACGCTGTCCTGCGATGGCCGCCCCGCGCTGTCGCTGGCCCTGGAGATCGTGCGACGCGGCCCGTTCAAGGTTGCCCGTTTCGCCGGCGGGCGCCACGCCAACGGCAATTTCGCCGCCGCCGACCCGCGTTTCCTGCCTGCTATCGACGGCCAGGCGATCCGCTCGATGTTCAAGGCAATCGCGCGAGCGCGGCCGGACATCGACCTGATCTCGCTTGAAAGGCTGCTGCCAGACCTCGACGGCGTCGCCAACCCGCTGGCCGCGCTGCCCGGCTTTCCAAGTCCGAACCTTGCGCTTGCGGTCGATCTCGGCGGCGGGTTCGACGCGCTGCTGTCGCGCGCGAGCGGCAAGCGCAAGCGCAAGAAGCACCGCTCGCAGACGCGCAAGTTCGAGGCGGTCGGCACCTTCCGCCGCATCGAGGCGCGCACACCCGAGGAGGTCGACAGGCTGCTCGATGCCTTCCTCTCGATGAAGGAGGTGCGTTTCGCCAAGATGGGCATCGCCAATGTCTTCGGCGACAGACAAATACGCGACTTCTTCCGGGCACTGTTCGCCGATGCGCTGGCCGAGGAAAAGCCGCCCTTCCTGCTGCACGGCCTGGATGTGGCGGGCAAGCTGCGCGCGGTGACCGGCTCCAGCCGGTCCGGCAAGCGGCTGATCTGCGAGTTCGGCGCCATCGCCGAGGACGATCTCTCCTTCACCAGCCCGGGCGACTTCCTGTTCTTCGACAACATCCAGGAAGCCTGCGAGCTTGGCTTCGATGTGTATGATTTCTCGGTCGGCGACGAGCCTTACAAGCGGCTCTGGTGCGACATCGAGGTCCAGCATTTCGAGGTGCTTGCGCCGCTGACGCTGAAGGGCCGGGTGCTGGCGGCAGGGCTGCGACAAGGCGCGCACGCCAAGGCCTTCATCAAGAACAACCCGACGGTCTGGAAGCTGACCAAGATGCTGCGCCGCAAGGCTGCCGGACAGGCGGCGCCTGTCGCGGCCGAAGACGACAGCTAGGCCTGGTCAGAGTCGCACAATCGCCGTCGTGTTCCCGGCGCGATGCGCGCAAGCGGGACCTGAGGGACTCAACGGAACCTATCGAGCGCCGGGAGGTTTTCGCACCCAGAAGGAGAATGGCCATGGCTAAGTGCGACCAGTGCGGCAACGACTATGACAAGGCATTTCTTGTGAGCCTGGGCGGGCAAACCTACACGTTCGACAGCTTCGAGTGCGCGGTCCAAAAGCTTGCGCCGACCTGCCCTCACTGCAGGGTGCGGATCATGGGACATGGCGTCGAGCAGGGCGATGTCATCTATTGCTGCGCGCACTGCGCCGGGCAGGAAGGGGCCAACGCTCTGACCGATCGCGCGCCGTGACAATCGCGATTCCGCTGCCCCTTCAGGCCACGCGAGAATGCCTTTCCGAACGCGCCCTTGACCGCGACCCTGCGGCAGGCGTTCAGTTCTGGAGCGGTTGCACCGTTTCACGGAAACGGCGAACCGCGCTGTCTCTTTGTCTTTGACGCAATTCCAGCCGGAAGGCTGCGGCGAGGGCCGGCCTAGGGTTCACGGTCCCGCTCTCGATCATCCACGCACGAAAATGCGCAGCGCGAAGATCAAAACTAGGTGCCTCGCCGCCGATGTAAAGTGCAGGAGTCGCCGAGAAATGCCGCGGTTCGCCCTTGTAGCTAAGAATTGCCCCGGGGCTGAGCCGTGTCCCATTCGTCGCGGTGCCGGCCTCCGGTCTTATGCGGCCGACCGGCGTCGGGGCAATGGGTCTCCCGGTTCATGGCCGACCGGTGTGACCAGTGTCAGGTTGGGATAGCCGTTCTCGATCAGCTTGACCGCGGCCTGCGTCACCTGGTCGTCGGCTTCCAGCATGGACAGGAAGACTTCGGTGCCGTCACCGACCAGGCGGCCGATGCCTTGCGCGTCGGCCGGGCCGCATTCGACCACGACGAGATCGTAGGCCGTGGTCAGCGACTGCATGATGATCGGCAGCCGATCGGCGGCGCGCATCGCGCGGACGGGGTCGGCGGTGCCGACCGGAATGACATGCGCGTCGGAATAAAGATCGGGGTGGATGACGTCGCTGAACTGCGCTTCGGAAGCAAGCAGATTGGTGATACCCGGGAAAAGGCTCGAGTCCAGCATCGGCCGCGATGCGGCGCCCGATGCCGTGAGGTCAAGCAGCAGCACGCGCAGGCCGGCGTCAGCTACTTCACGCGCCACGAGCACGGCGGAGGCGGCCGCCTCGTCGCCTTCCGGCGATACGAAGATCGCGCGCGCGGCGCCGGAACCGATCAACTTCTCGGCAGCCCTGTCGACATCTATCTCGCCGAGTCTGGACGGACCCGGCTTGGGTTCCGGCTCGGGCATTGGTTGCTCTGCCGCAACGGTGTCGGCTTCAAATGTCTCATTCTGCGCGATCGGCGGCTGTCTCTCCGGACGTCGCTCGCTGGCCATGGACGTCTCATAGGACGCGAAAGGACTGTGGTCGTCCTCGATTTCGGCCACAACCGGCTCGGTGCGCGCAGCGGGCATCGCCACCTGCTCGATATCGGTGAAACGGGCGCCGGCGGCCGGACGCATGGCACGGCCCGAGAACAGCTCGCCAAGCAGCGTGCCGATCGCCATCAGCAGCAGCGAAGCGGCGGCGGCGGCCCCGGTGATCGGCCCGATCTTCGGAAAATAAGGTTGCGACGGCACCTGGGCCTGCGCGATCAGGCTCGCCGCCACAGGCGAGTATCTGCGATCCTTGCGCGAGGCTACCGCATTGTAACTTGCCATATAGGATTCAAGCTGTTGGCGCTGAACGTTCGCGTCGCGCTGCAAGGCATCCAGCTGCACCTGCTGCTCGCCAGCGCGCGCTGACGCGGCCTTCAAGGTGTTGACGTCCGCGATCAGCTGATCCTCGCGGGCCTTCGCCGTCTGAGCCTGAGCCGACAACCCCCGGATGATCTTTTGCGCCTCGTTGCGAATCTGGCCGTCGAGATCGGCAAGCTGCGACTTCAGCGCCCGGATGCGCGGATGATTGTCCAGCAGGGTTGTGGAAAGATCGGCGATATTGGCCCTCAGCTCCACCTGGCGCTCGCGCAGGCGCTGGATCAAATCGGAAGACAGGACCTCCGGCACGCTGTCCAGCGAACCGCCATTCTGCAGCGCCCGGCGCACGCTCTCGGCACTCGCCTCGGCGGCGGCGCGGCTGGCGCGCACACGCGACAATTCGCTCGACAGCTCGGAGAGCTGCTGAGTCGGAAGCACCGAATTGTTACCGCCCATCAGCAGGTCGGACTGGGCGCGGAACGCGGCGACCTTGGCCTCGGCATCCCTCACGCGATTCTGCAGATCGGCGATTTCCGGCGCCAGAAAGTTGGTCGCGGCGGCGTTCGATTCGAGCTTGGCGTCACTCTTCGAGGCGATATAGGCCTCGGCAATGCCATTCGCGACCGCTGCGGCAAGCTTGGGATCCTTCGAGGCGAACTCGATCGCGATCGCGCGCGTCTTTTCAACGGCGTAAACATTGAGCTTGTCGTGCATGGCGTTCAGCACACGCTCGTCCGGCGGGATATCGAAGGGATCGCTTTTCAAGCCGACGAGCACAAGCACACGCCCGAGCGACGACATTTTCAGCGTTTCGTCGAACTCCGGCAACTTGTCCAGGTTGAGCTTGGTCGCCACCTGCTTGAGGATGTCGGGCGAGGAAATGATCTGGACCTGGGTGGCCACGCCCTGCTCGTCGAGAATCGGCTTATCGTCGTCGTTGGTGCCCGGCGGCCGGGTGTATTCCGATTCGCGCGAGCCGATCTCCAGCTTGGCTGTCGCTTTATAATAGGGCGTCGCGAGCCAGGCGAAGGCGAAGGCCAGCCCGGTGACCAAAAGCGTGACAAAAACAATGCGCAGCCAGTTCCTCGCCAGGCTGGCGAAAAGCTGTCTCAGATCGACATCGACGTCTGCGGCCGCTGACTGAACGGACATGCATCCTGCTCCGAGCTTTGAGTCGAAGCTGGACCGTAAAGAACTATGGTAACTCACCCGTTAAGATCAGAATGAATGCTTATTAGAGGGCACTCAAAGAAGATTGCTCGAAAGCAATAGAACAATTGGGCTTTTTACCGATCTCCGCTCTCCCGGACCGCGCTCCTTTACCGCCCATTAACCCTAACAGGATGATAACGGTCGCACTTTCCTGGGGTTGTGCCGCGGCTTGCGGCAAGAGCGATGAAGGTTCCTGGCCGGTCATGAAAAGCACTGCTTCCCTCTTTCGCGCTTTGCTTGCCCTGTCGCTGCTCACCGGCTGCTCGAGCTACCGCCCGACACCCGCCGCCTTTCATGAAGTGCTCGATCAGCCCTACCGACTCGGCGCCGGCGACCGCGTCCGTGTCACGGTGTTCGAGCAGGACGGGTTGACCAACACCTACAGCGTCGACCAGTCCGGCTATCTGTCCTTTCCGCTGGTCGGCGCGGTGCCGGCGCGCGGCCACACCGCGCAGCAGTTGGAAAAGGCGATCGCCGACAAGCTGCGCCAAGGCTATCTGCGCGATCCCGACGTTTCGGTCGAAATCGACCGCTACCGGCCGATCTTCGTCATGGGCGAAGTGGGCGCTGCCGGGCAGTATTCCTACGTGCCGGGACTCACCGTGCAAAAGGCGGTCGCCATTGCCGGCGGCTTCACGCCGCGCGCCAATCAGGAGAGCGTCGACATCACCCGCGATATCAACGGCAAGGTGATGACCGGGCGGGTGCTGACATCCGATCCACTCCTGCCCGGCGACACCGTCTACGTCCGCGAACGGCTGTTCTGAAAAACCCGTCGTGGCGGTGAACCTCAGGATCGTGCACTGCTTTCGCTCACCTGTCGGAGGAATCTTCCGGCACGTGCGCGACCTGACCGAGGCGCAGGTCGCCGCCGGCCATGCGGTGGGAATCGTCTGCGACTCGACCACCGGCGGCGACTATGAGGAGCGCTTGTTCGAGGCGATGAAGGACAGCCTCGCGCTCGGGATCCATCGCACGCCGATGCAGCGTCATGTCGGGCCCGGCGACCTCGCCTCGGCCTGGCGTACCTATCGAATCATCCAGGAATTGCGGCCGGACGTGCTGCACGGGCACGGCGCCAAGGGTGGCGCCTATGCCCGGCTGTTCGGCTCACTGTTGCGGGTATCAAGGTTTCGCGTTGCCCGCCTCTATTCGCCGCATGGCGGCTCCCTCCACTATGACGAAACGACGGCGATGGGGAAGCTGTTCTTCGGCCTGGAGCGTTTCATGGCGCGCTTCACCGATTGCCTGCTGTTCGTTTCCGACTACGAGCGCAACACCTATCGCCGCAAGGTCGGCGAGCCGCCCATACCCAACACGCTTGTCTATAACGGCCTGCGCGCCGCCGAATTCGAACCGGTGACGGCGGCGGCGAATGCCGCCGATTTCCTGTACATCGGCATGATGCGCGACCTGAAGGGCCCGGATATCTTCATCGATGCGCTGGCTATGGCCGGCGACGAGCTCGGACGCCCCTTGAGCGCCGTGATGGTCGGCGACGGCGACGACCTGCCGCGCTACCACGCGCAAGTGGAGCGACTCGGCCTGAAAAGCCACGTCCGATTCCTGCCGCCCATGCCGGCGAGACAGGCTTTCGCTCTGGCCGAGTTGATTGTGGTGCCATCCCGCGCGGAGGCGATGCCCTATATCGTGCTCGAAGCTTTAGCCGCTGGCATGCCGATGATCGCGACCGCGGTCGGCGGCATTCCGGAAATCTTCGGCGAAGGCTCCCCTGCCCTGATCCGCCCCGACGCATCCCAGCTCGCCGCCAAAATGGGGACGGCGCTCAGCGACTTCGACGGCTATCGAAAACTGATGCCGCAAGCCGATGAGCTGAAGACCCGATTCGGTGCTGACGTCATGGCCGCCGATATCGAAAAGGCCTATTTCGCGGCACTGAACAAATAGGCCGCGGGCCGCAACAACTCCAAAACCACCGGTTGTTTCAAGGCTTTCTTAGCTCTCTTTTGCTATGCAGTTGCGCGAAGCTTGCGGACAGTTCCCATGAATGAGATCGACCCCGCGCGCCGCTTTTCCATGGATGCGGTGCGCAACTACGATGCTCCCGCCGATGGCGAAAAGCCTGGCGGCATCAACGATGTGGCGCGCCAGGTCGCTTCGCAATACCGGCGTGATACCATGTCCCCGATCATGGTCAGCGGCGTGCTGCGCATGGTCGAGTTCGCGATGCTGTTCCTGTCTGGGCTCGGCGTCTATTTCTACTATGTCGGCTTCTTCAGCTATCTGGCCTGGCAGTATCCGTTGGCGATCGCGGCTACGTCGTTCCTGGCCGTGGTGCTGCTCGACGTGACCGATTGCTACCAGATCGCGGCGCTGATGCGCCCCCTCGCGAATTTCGGCCGCGTCCTGCTGGTCTGGGCAGGCAGCTTCGCGCTGATGGCGCTCACCGCCTTCGCCATCAAGGCGTCGGAAGACTATTCGCGCCTGTTGTTCGGCACCTGGTTCGTGGCCGGCTTCGCGCTGATCTTCGGCCTGAGACTCGTGATGTCCAGCCTCATCCGGCGCTGGGCGCGCGACGGCCGCATGGAGCGCCGCGCGCTCATCGTCGGCGGCGGCAAGGCGGCCGAGCAGCTGATCCGCTCGGTCGAGAAGCAGCCCTACAACGACATCCGCATCTGCGGCATCTTCGACGACCGCAACGACAAGCGCTCGCCGCCGATCGTCGCCGGCTATCCGAAGCTCGGCACCATCTCCGAGCTCATCGAATTCGCCCGCATCGCACGCATCGACATGCTGATCGTGTCGCTGCCGCTGACCGCCGAATCGCGCGTCCTGCAGCTTCTGAAGAAACTCTGGGTGCTGCCGGTCGATATCCGGCTTTCGGCACATTCCAACGCGCTGCAGTTCCGGCCGCGCGCGTATTCCTATATCGGCTCGGTGCCGATGCTCGACATCTTCGACAAGCCGATCAACGACTGGGACTCGGTCGCCAAGCGCGCCTTCGACATCGTCTTTTCACTCATCGGGATCATCGTCTTCTCGCCGGTGATGCTCGTCACCGCGATCACGATCAAGCTCGACAGCAAGGGTCCGGTGCTGTTCAAGCAGAAGCGGCACGGCTTCAACAACGAGATCATCGAAGTCTACAAGTTCCGCTCGATGTTCACCGACCGGTCCGATCCGACCGCCAAGCAGACAGTGACCAAGAACGATCCGCGCGTCACCCGCGTCGGCCGCTTCATCCGCAAGACCTCGATCGACGAGCTGCCGCAGTTCTTCAACTCGCTGTTCGGCTCACTGTCGCTGGTTGGGCCGCGCCCGCATGCCATCGCCGCGCAGTCGCACAACCTTCTCTACAACGAGGTGGTGGACGGCTACTTCGCCCGCCACAAGGTCAAGCCCGGCGTCACTGGCTGGGCGCAGATCAACGGATGGCGCGGCGAGATGGACACCAACGAAAAGATCCGCATGCGCACCGAATACGACCTCTATTACATCGAGAACTGGTCGATGCTGTTCGACCTGCGCATCCTGTTCCTGACACCGATCCGCCTGCTCAACACGGAAAACGCCTATTGAGCGCCGTCGCCCATGAGTTGCCGCCGCGGGCTGTCAACCAGTTGCAGCCATCGGCTGTCAACCAGTTGCCGCCTGGGGCGGTCAACGCCAAGTTGATTTCGCTGATCGCATCGGCTGCGATCGGCGTCGGCATCCTGCTTTCCGGCTTCGTCATCAGCGAGCCGGCGCCCTATGAAATCTACATGGCCGGGCTGATTGCGGTATGGGCGCTTTTCGGGCTTCGGATCTCGCGCGCGATCGTGCCCTTGCTGGTGCTTCTGGTGGCGATGAACATCGGCGGCATGATCGCGATGACCCAGATGGCCGACCTCGCCAACACCCCGCTCTATCTCTCCGTCTCCCTTTTTTTGGCCTTCAGCGCGGTGTTCTTCGCTTCGGTGACCTCGGTCCAGCCGAGCCTCTACCGGCTGATCTTCATCGCCTATGTCGTGTCGGCGGTGGCGACGTCGCTGCTCGGCATCGCCGGATACTTCCATGCCTTTCCGGGCGCGGAAATGTTCACCAAATACGACCGCGCCGCCGGTGCCTTCCAGGATCCGAACGTGTTCGGGCCGTTCCTGGTGCTGCCCGGCACCTACCTGCTCTACCTGCTCCTGACCGGCCCGGTGTCGCGGATGCCGCTTCTGGCCGTGCAGCTGCTCATCATCAGCGCCGGCGTCTTCTTCTCCTTCTCGCGCGGCGCCTGGGGCATGTTCGCCGTGTCGGCAGTGCTGCTCACCGCATGCCTTTTCCTGCAGAGCGCCAGCGGCAAGTTCCGGCTGCGGGTCGTGGTGATGACGATCGCGGCCATGGCGCTGCTGGTCATCGCCTTCATCGTCATCCTGCAGTTGCCCGGCGTGTCGGACATGTTCACGCAGCGCGCGCAGCTCGAGCAGAGCTACGATTCGGCGCGGCTCGGCCGCTTCGCCCGCTATTCGATCGGCTTCCAGCTGGCGATGGAGCACCCGTTCGGCATCGGCCCGCTGGTCTTCGGCACGATCTATGGCGAGGACACGCATGACATCTGGCTGAAGGCGCTGATGGATTATGGCTGGCTCGGCTTCGTCTCGTTCCTGACGCTGACGCTATGGACGATCGGCGCCGGCTTCCGCATCCTTCTGCGCGACCGGCCGTGGCAGCCCTATCTGCTCTGCGCCTATGTCGCCTATCTCGGCAATATCGGCCTCGGCACCTTCATCGACATCGACCACTGGCGCCATCTCTATTTGCTGCTCGGCCTGGTCTGGGGCGCGATCGCGCTGGAGTACCGGCACCAGCGGGAATTGCGGCTGGCGAGGTCTGCATCCCTGCCTGCAATTTCACCTTTGCGATAGGCACCGAATTCGGTTGACCCGCACCGCCTTATCACGATACATCGCCACCCGGTCCGGAGTGTAGCGCAGCCCGGTAGCGCACTTGACTGGGGGTCAAGGGGTCGTCGGTTCGAATCCGGCCACTCCGACCATTTAAATCCTTGAAATCCCCAGCGAAGGCTGCACGAACATGCCAGGCGAGTTTATGCCCGCGCCTAAGCGCCATGCGCCGCGAGCATGCGGCGTGCGCTTTCCTCGTCGGTGATCAGGATGGTCGGCGCAATCAGGTTCATGGCGCCGAGCAGCGCCTCGGTCTTTTCCGCGCCGCCGGAGGTGAGGATGCGGATCGGCGCCTTGCGCAGGCGGTCGACATCCACCGACATCACATGGCTGTTGACGGGATGGTCGACCAGATCGCCATTACGGTCATAGAAATGGAACAGGAGATCGCCGACGGCGCCGCGCGCAAGCAGCGCCTCGCGGTCCGCTTCCTTCAAGAAGCCGCCGCGCGAGAAGGTGGTGGCCGAAGCGATCCCGCCGACGCTGAGCAGCACGGCGTCGAGCGCATCGGCCATCTCGAAAATCTCCTGCAGGCCGCAGCGCTCGACCAGCGCGATTTTTGTCTCGACGCTGTCGACGACCGCAGGCGTCGGCATCAGATAGCCATCACCCTGGAAGATCTGGGCGAAGCGCCAGGCGAACTCGGCCGGGTTGACCCGGCGCGCGACGCCGACGCCGCCAAGCAGCGAAATCACGCTGAAATCGGTTAGCGATTTGGCGCTGATGAAGGGCAAGGTGTTGAACAGCGTCACGCCCCAGCCGACGCCGACCCGCATGCCGGATTTCATCGCGTCGGACAGGAACATGCCGGTCTTGGCGGCGATTGCCGGGATCGGGTCGGCGTTGGGATCGGTGAGCGGCGCCACCAGCGCCTGCTGTAGTCCGAAGGTCTGTTCGAGCGCGCGCTCCAGCCGCACGATCTCCAAAAGCTCGCTCTCGATGGAGATCTTCACCTCGTTGCGTGCCCTGGCCTCGGCCAGCATGCGCACGATGGTAACGCGGCCGACGCCGAGCACGTCGGCGATCTCGTTTTGCGTCATCTGCTCGACGAAATACATCCAGGCGGCGCGGATCCTGAGGCGGTCGGTTCGGCTTTCGCTGACGACCTGCTCGGATGCCTCGGCCGCCACCCTGCCGTTTTCGGATTCACCCTGCCGTCGCCTGCCCAATTTCCCCTCCAACCCCGGCGATGACACTGCCGTCGCCGATTCTGCATGCTGGTTAAATATCGCCTATTGATCTACCAATCGAGACGAACAATCTAGAGAGGGCGGCTGGCGCCCAAAGCCGTGACAGGCTTCAGCATTTCGAGGCAAATGGCGATGCTGCGACAAATTTCCGAAGACGTCCGCGCCAACCTGAAGGACCGGCTTCGGGAACTGCGCGACGCCATCCGCCAGAACCGCCACGACAGCGCCGGCTCGCACGATGTCGCTGGCAATTTGCCTTCCTTCCCTGGCCGCAGCCTGCTCGGCCACGCCGCGAGCGCCGTCGACGAGGCGCTGACGATCGCCGAATCCTTCGTACCGCATTCCCGGCCGCTCAAGGTCGACGGCACGACCGTCAAAAGCCTGCGGGTCTATTTCCCGCACGGCGATGAAGACCGGCAGATCGGCGGCGAGCGTCAGTTCAGGCGTGACATGTATTATCTGACCCGCGCGGTTCTCGCCGGCTACGGCATCGACAATCCCCGTGTTCACGAGGCAAGTTTTTCGGCCGTGCATGTCGCGATGCGCAAGCGCCACGCGGATCTTCTGGCTGGCGCGACGGCGGAAACGGCCTCCACGGACCAGGTTGCGGCGGCCTGCGCGGCTCTCCTCGTCGAATGCCTCAATCACCGTCCGGTTCAGCCTGGCGAAACCGGGACAGGCCCGGCGATCGCCGGCGACCGGTCTCTCGACATCAGGTGCCTTGCGCCCGTGGCGCTTGCCTGCGGACTGGCGACCAAGGCGGACGGAACGCCCGAGCCCGACATTCTCGAGATCGCGGTGCTGGCTGCCGAAGTGCGGGAGGACCGCATCCGGCAGGCCTGTGCCCAGCCCAACGCCGTCCAGGAACTGACACCGGTTCTCGCCACCCTGCTCGCGCATCTAGCGTGACCGCCGCGATTATCCGCTACCGTTCTGCCGCCATGGCCGCGATCGTCTTCTTGGCGCGCTGGATCGAGGCCGGGCTCATGCTGAGCTCGGTCAGGCCCATCCCGATGAAGGTGGGGATCAGGTCCGGACGGCCGGCGGCCTCGCCGCACATGCCCACCATGATGCCGGCGGCGACACCCGCCTTCGCCGTCAGCTCGATCGCCGACATCACAGCCGGATTGGTGACGTCGTTGAGCTTGGCGACCGTCGGATTGAGTCGGTCGGCGGCCATGATGTACTGGGTCAGGTCGTTGGTGCCGATCGAAAAGAACGCCACCTCCTTCGCCAACGCGGGCGCGATCAGCACGGCGGCTGGCGTCTCGATCATCACGCCGAGTTCGAAGTCCGCATACGGCACGCCTTCGGCCTTCAATTCAGCCGCGCATTCGTCGACCAGCGCGCGCGTGCGCGTGACCTCCGCGATCTCCGAGACCATCGGCAGCATCACCTTGATGTTACCGTGGACGGCGGCGCGCAACAGCGCCCGCAGCTGCTTCTTGAAGATATCGGGCCGGTCCAGGCACATGCGGATGCCGCGCCAGCCGAGGAAGGGATTTTCCTCGTCCGGAAACTCGATGCCGGCGATCGGCTTGTCGCCGCCGATGTCGAGCGTGCGCACGATGACCGGATGCGGCGCAAACGCCTTGGCCAGCGCGCTGTAGGTCTCGGCCTGCATGTCCTCCGACGGCAGATGCATGTGGCGCATGAAAAGCAGCTCGGTGCGGAACAGGCCTACGCCCATGGCGCCGGCCTCCTGCGCCGCCTCGATCTCCTCCAGCGAGCCGATATTGGCCGCGACCTCGATCACCGTGCCGTCCGCGCGCGTCGGCGTTAGGCCCTTGAACACTTTCAACCCGGCGCGCTCCTGCGCGGCAGCCTCGACGCGCCGGGTGAAGTCGGCCCGCGCGGCCTCGTTCGGATCGACGACCACATGCCCGGCATTGCCGTCGATCGCCACCTCTTTGGCGGTGCGCAGTTCGTTGATCTTGTCGCCGAGACCCAGCACCGCCGGGATGCCGTGCGAGCGAGCGATGATGGCGATGTGCGAGGTGGCGCCGCCATGGCCGCAGACCACGCCGCCGATGCGCTTCAGCGGCGCGCGCGCCAGATCCCAGGCGCCGATGTCGTCGGCAATCAGGATCGCGCCCTGCGGGATGGTTTCCAGACTGACTTCGTCCTGGCCGAGCAGCGCCAGGCAGATCTGCCGGCCGACGGCATGGACGTCGTCGGCCCGGGCGTTGAGATAGTGGTCGTCGACCGCGCTGAAATCGGCGGCGATGGTGGCCGCGGCCGCGATGACCGCCGAGACCGCATCCTCACCGCCTTTGATCAGCCTTTCGACTTCGCCGGTCAGGCTGTCGTCGGCGGCGATGTCGCGCAGGGCCGCGACGATGCCACGGTCGCCGGCGGAGAGATTGTTCCCGGCAAGCGTGCGGTCCATTCGGGACTGGACGCTGGCGACGGCGCCGCGAAAGCGGTCGAGCTCGCCCTCGATCTCATCGGCCTGCAGGCGTCTGCCCGGTCCCGCGATCTCCGGCGGGAAATGGGCAAAGGCCGGCCCGATCGCCACGCCCTCGCTTGCGGCGACGCCTTGAAGTTTCGGGGTTCCATCCACCGCTGCGGTAGAAGGCTGCGCGGCCTCACGAGCGGGCGCTGCGGCTGCGGCTTGCGAGCCCTCATCACCTGCCTCGCCCTCATCGTCGAGGCCGGCGCGCGGGTTCTCCAGATAGCCGATCAGCGCCTCGATCGCCTCGATCGCGTCGGCGCCGTTGGCGCGCACGGTGACTTCCTGGTTTTCCTTGACAGCCAGGAGCATCAGCTTGACCGAGCTCTTGGCGCTGACCGCCTTTCCGTCCTTGACGAGCTCGACATCGGATTCGAAACCCTTGGCGAGTTTCACGAACCGCGTGGCGGGACGGGCATGCAAACCTTCGTGCACTCTGACGATGGTCGAGCGTTCCATGGCAATACTCTAGGTTTGGGCGCCGTCGACAGACAGCGCGGATATTATCAGGCGGCGATGGTGATGACAGCGCCTGGCGTCAGCGCCGCTACGAGCGCTCCGGTATCGACCGCGGATGCGCAAACCTCGCCCGGCCTTTCGGCCTCGGATGCTCCGTTGAAGGAGATCACGACATGACCCATTTCGCGGACCTTGCTCCAGGCCGTGGAGCCAACCGCCGTTATCGTCGCCGAAACCGGTCCGAGCGTGATCGAGGCGCCTGTCGCCGGCGCATCGTCGCTCGGGCCTTCTTCCGTCCTATGCAGTACGGAAACTTCGGCCAGTTCGGGAGGCGAGCCATCCGCGAAAAGGATGACCACGCCGCCCTCGGCGAGGTCCGCCACTTCGGGTCCTATTGCTGTGACCCGTGTCTTGAGAAGAACCGACATATGGCGAACCTCGTTGTTACGCTTTTTAGAACACGATCAGGGAGACGATCCATGCGATCAGCACGGAAACCGGGCCCATGATCTGGCGGCTGATGAGCACCGCCGGCACGCCGATTTCGATCGTCTTCGGCTTGGCCTCACCGAGCGCCAGACCGACGGGAACGAAGTCGCAGCCCACCTGCGTGTTGTAGGCAAACAGCGCCGGCAGGGCCATTGCTGGCGAGATGGTGCCGTTGGCGATCTGCGGGCCGATGATGGCGACGCCGATGACCTGGGCGATAACGGCGCCCGGTCCCAGGATAGGCGACAGGAACGGCAGGCCGCAGATGGCCGAGATGACCAGCAGGCCGACGATGTTGTTGGCTAAAGGCCCCATCGGCTGCGCCAGCACGTCGCCGATGCCGGTATAGAGGATCAGGCCGATCAGCATGGTCACGAAGGCCATGAAGGGCAGCACGTTGCGGACGACCTGATCGATGGTGCGGCGGCCGGAATTGAAGAAGATGCCGACCACACGGCCCATGACGCGGCCGATCGAGCTGATCAGGCCGATAAGCCCGCCTTCGCTCGGCAGCGGCTCGGCCGCCCTGGCAGTGGTGTTGTTGCTTGAACTCATCGATGCTGCTCCCCCCGCAGTGGTGACCGCTTCGGATCCGTCCGCCATTGTGACGTTGGCCGGCTTCACGCCCGAAACGTAGATGTCTTCCGTGATGAACTGGGCGAGCGGACCCGCCTGGCCGACTGGCGTCAGGTTGACGGTCGGGATACGCTTGCGCGGATAGACCCCGCAGCGCGCGGTGCCGCCGCAGTCGACGACGACGACCGCCATCTCGCTTTCGATCGGCGGCGACTTGAAGCCGTCGACGGCCTGGGCGCCGGTCATGTCGGCGATGAGCTGCGCCACCGGATGAATGCCGCCGCCGGTTACCGACACGACCTTATTGCGCTGTTCGGTCGGCTCGATCACCAGAGGCCCGCCCCAGCCGGTCGAACCCTTCGAGATCTTTACTGCCTTGTATGTCTTGGCCATGGTGTCCTCCCGCCCTTAGAGCTCGACGCCCTGGCGGCGTGCCATGATGGCCGTGATGCGCTCGGTCAGGATGCCCTTCAGCAGGATGACGACGAGGCCGACGATGGCGTACCAGATCGCCACCTTGACATGGTAGCCATTGGCGATGACGCCCCGCTTCTCGAGGTCGAGCAGCGCGACCAGCATGCCGCCCCAGACGAAATATTCGCCGGGGTTTATGTGCGGGAACAGGCCGAGCGGCGGATGCACGTAAGACACTGCCGCGTCGTAGAAGGCAGGCTTGTGCTTTTCTTCCAGGAAGGAGCCGAAGGTGTAGGCCATCGGGTTGGTGAGGAAGAACACCGACAGGACCGGCAGCACGGTGTAGCGGGTCAGGGCGATGCGGCCGGCGCCGCGCGCCAGGCCGTGGACGCGCTCCTCGCCGACCAGTTCGGTGACGGCGTAGAACGCGGTCATCAGCACGACCAAGGTCGGGATGATGCCGGTGACGAAGCCGGCGAACACTTCGCCGCCCTTCTGGAAGATGCCGATGAAATACTTGCCGATCGCAGTCAGCCAGCCGAGCTGCTCTTCCTGCTGCACATTCTTCAGCTGTTCCTTGAGCTGATCGGCGGTGACCGGCGCATTGTCGGTCGTCGCCTGCGCCAGGATCACGAGATGATCGGTGGCATGCTCGACGCCGAGCTTGCCGTGCCAGGCAGCATCCGAGACCATGGTGCCTGCGACATGCAGGTTGTGCACCGCCAGGTCGGCATGCTGCGCCAATAACGAAATTACAGACATTTCTCCTCCTTATGACCCCCGCCGGTCATTCCCAGCCGGCTGCCGGCGTCGCTTAAGCCCTTGCTACGTTCAAACCGGACAGGCCCGGCTTCTTCCCCGGCTCCGACCGCGCGCGGTCGATCTGCTCGATCGCCCGTTTCACGGCCTCGGCCACACCGGGTTCCCCCTCCCCCATGATCGCAGGGTTGGACCGGAGTCGATCGAGGGGGATACCCTCGAATTCTTCATGTCGCTTGAACTTGGTGAGCACCGAACGGCCGCTCATGACCATCATGCGGCGCACGATGAGATCGGGCGTCACGACAACGAGCGCGATGGTGCCCTTGGCGAGCCGGCCGCGGAAATTGCCGGCTCCGACAAAGCCGTCCTTGAACTCTCCGGTGACGCCTTTGAAGACGTCCGCATAATGCCGCATCTGCAGCCAGACGCCGAGCGATTGCAGCGCCCAGACGACAAACAGCAGAAGCAGCGCCCACTGCCAGATCGCCATTTCGGTTTCCTCCCGATTCTCTTCCTCCGGCACATATTGGACGGAGGCGAGATGACCCGAAAGTGAGAACATTTGTTTCCTAGAATGTCAACATGTATTATATTAGCCGCCGTAACGCTCCACAGGCGGCTGACCGATTTCGGCAACGGCAGCGCCTGTGCTAGCCTGTCGCTAAACGGGATATGAGACATGGATCTGCCTTTCAGGCACGAACTGGCGCTTATGCCGGACCTTCGTCACCGACTGCGGCAGCTGCGCTGGTTTCGCGCCACCTTCCGCAGCAGCGCGAAGGTGGTGTCGGAAACCTTCGGCGTTCGTTTCGAGATCGACGAGGCCAAGCTGACGCGCGCCTTTCTCGACTGGATCGACGTCATGGAGGCGCAGAAGCGATTCGCAGCTGTCGACCGCGCGGACTTCATCGTGTTCGCCGCCGGGCTGGTGCTGCGCGAGCTGATCCGGCAGGCGCCAGCGCGAGAGGTCTCCGGTCTTACCGAAATGATCGAGACGGAAGCCAATGCCGGCACGGCGGAAATCGTGCGCTTCTGGCCGGAAGGTTTTCTCTATACCAACTACTGCGTGTCGGCGATTCTGGCTGTGCACGAGCAGGAGTTCGGCACGGCGCCCAGCATCGACAAATGCGCCGACGACCTGCGCACCTGGTGGTCCTACCGCGAGAACGCGACGGAAATGCCCGCCTATGCCGTGGCCTTCCTCGACCGCTTCCTCGGCGCCGAGCCCAACTGGATCACACCCGACCGCGCGCAGTCGCGCCAGGCCATGCAACGCGCGCTTGGATCCACGCCGGTCAGCGAGGCGCTGCGCCAGCTTTGATGGGCAGGAGATGCATCCGCCTCACTATTGAACATCTGACTTTTTATCGATAGCGATGTGCGTATTGGCACAGAGGCCGGGAGAAGCGCGTGGCGCAACCTAGACTGATTTTTGATTGCGACGGCGTTCTCGTCGACAGCGAGCCGCTGGCCGCCAAGGCCTATGAGCGCGTTTACGAGAAACACGGCATGCCCGGCGTCCATGGCGGCATCATCGCGCAATGCATCGGCATGAAGCAGGCCGACATCATCATCAAAATCAAGGAACTGACCGGCCATCAGTTCCCGCCCACCGCCGACGGCGACATCTGGGCCGAGACCAAGCTGCTCTTTTCGGAGGAGCTGAAGCCGACACCGGGGATCCTGCCGTTCCTGAGCGCGCTTGCCGGCGACCGCTGCGTCGCCTCGTCATCTTCGGTCGAACGCATCAACCACAGCCTGTCGGTGACCGGACTGTCGCGCTTCTTCGGCGAGGCGATCTTTTCCTCCTCGATGGTCAAGAACGGCAAGCCGGCGCCCGACATTTTCCTCTTTGCCGCCGAGAAGATGGGCGCGAAACCGGCCGATTGCATTGTGGTCGAGGATTCGCCGTTCGGCGTCCAGGGCGCAGTGGCGGCCGGCATGATCGCGATCGGCTATACCGGCGGCGGGCATACCTATCCCGAGCACGGCGCCCGGCTGAAGGCCGCAGGCGCGGATTTCGTCTGCGCCGACTGGCACGACGTCAGCCGGCAGTTGGCCGGGCTTGGTGTCCCGGCCTGAACTAGCGGAGACTTGGGAAGCGACGCCGCGTCCACTCCCCAGGCGGGACCAATCCCCCCACGCGGAAGTTGAAGGACAGGACCCTCGTTGCATCGGCGTCGACCTCGCAGCGGAAGCTCAGATCATACCACTGGGTTGTCGTGCTGAAGGCAGCCTGCGGAGGGTTAAGAACATTGCCCTGCTTCAGGGGAATGGTCGGCAGCCATTTGGGCGAGTAATCGGCACTCTGCAATTCCTGGTTCAGAACATTGGCGCAAAGATTGGCAACGCGCTGATCGCGCGGCACGTTCTCCATCGAGCTTGTGGCAAACGCGTTGCCGGTCGCACCCGGCGAGTAAAGCTTTCTGACGCCCGGCAGGCCGGAATAGATCGGCGATCCCGCAACCTCGCTGTCGGCGGGGCTTGATCTTCCCGGGTTCCCGCTTGGCGCTCTCAGAGCTCTTGCGGATTTGAACTTCATCGCCTTGGGAGGCTTGGGCTTTGCTTTTTCGGCCGGCGCAGGCTTGTCGCCGGCATCGGCCGTCAATGGCTTTGGCGCTTCCGCAGCTTGCTTTTCGGCGGGTTGCGGAGCTGCTTCCTGCTTTTCCGGCTGCTGTTTATCGGTGTCCTCGGTCGCCTGCTTCTCCTCGGTTTGCGCGGGTTCTTCGTCCGGCGTGGCGGTTGCCGGCTTCTCTTGAGCCTTATTGGTGTCCGCCTGCTGCGTTGGCGTCACAGGCGGAGCGGGCTGGCTGGGCGCGGGCTTCGAGGTGACGGGCTGCTTCGCTGGTTCATCCTGGGCTGGTGACGGGGCGTTGGCTGGCGCGCTGCCGCCGTTGAGAGATTTCTCCGGGCCGGTATCCTTCTCGCCATACTGAAAAACGCGTTTCAGAACCGGGATGTTCTGCGGTTTCGGCGGCTGCGGAGACGGTGGCTTTTGCACGGCCTGCTCGGGCGGCTTTTCGGCCTTCTTTTCAGGCGTCGGCTCCGGCGGCTTTGGGGCGGGCTTCGGCTTGGGCTGATCGGGCGGCGGCACGATTGCGACATTGACCGGCTGTTCCTGCTGATCCGGCTGCTGGTCTGGTCTCGGCAAGCCGAAGAACAAGAACGCTGCAATCAGAGCATGCAGGAATAGCGATGCGGCCAGGGCCCACCGCCAATTCCGAAACCATTCCCGCATCTTGCCGTTCATTGCGCCCGATGTGGAACGAAATGACGGCGGCTTCAAGCATTTGCCGGGATTTGCGCGAGCTGCAGGCCTGACAAGTCAGTGATCGGAGGCGTAAGAGCAACCCGGATCAAACCCCTGCAGGGATGGCTTACACCAGCATGCCCATCGGGTTTTCGATCATGCGCTTGAAGGCGCCGAGCAGCTCCGCGCCGAGCGCGCCGTCGACGGCGCGGTGATCGGTCGACAAGGTCACCGACATCACGGTGGCTATTCTGATCTCGCCCTTCTTGACCACCGCCCGCTCCTCGCCGGCGCCGACCGCCAGGATCGTCGCATGCGGCGGGTTGATGACGGCGGCAAAGTCCTTGATGCCGAACATACCGAGATTGGATACCGCCGTCGTGCCGCCCTGATATTCTTCCGGCTTCAGCTTGCGGTTGCGGGCGCGGCTGGCCAGGTCCTTCATCTCGTTGGAGATGACTGACAGCGTCTTTTCGTCTGCATGGCGGATGATCGGCGTGATCAGGCCGCCGGGAATCGACACGGCGACGCCGACATCGGCGTGCTTGTGCTTGACCATGGCGTTCTCCGTCCAGGAGGCGTTGGCATCCGGCACCGCCATCAGCGCCATGGCCATGGCCTTGATGACCATGTCGTTGACCGAGAGCTTGTAGGCCGGAACCTCGCCCTTCTCGGTCTTTTTCATCGGGGCTGCGGTATTGAGCTGCGTGCGCAGCGCAAGCAGCGCGTCGAGCTCGCAGTCCAGCGTCAAATAGAAATGCGGAATGGTGGACTTCGCCTCGACCAGGCGACGCGCGATGGTCTTGCGCATGTTGTCATGCGGCACGAGCTCGTAGGAGCCTTCGGCGAACAGCTTCAGCACCTGGTCGTCCGACATCGGTTTGGGCGCCGCGGCCGGAGCGGACGGGATTTCGACCGGAATCTCGGCGGCTGGCTGACCAGGGGTGGCCGCGCCTTTCGCGGCGACTGCGGCTTCGACGTCGGCGCGCACGACGCGACCGCGCGGACCGCTGCCATGTATTTCGGCTATCTTAAGACCGGCTTCGCGAGCCAAGCGGCGCGCCAGCGGCGTTGCGCGCTCGCCCTGCGATTGGCCGATCTCCCCCCTCGTGGGGGAGATGCCCGGCAGGGCAGAGGGGGGCGCAAAGGAACGAGACGTTGGCGGGACAGCGCCCCCTTCTGTCGGCTTCGCTGACATCTCCCCCACTAGGGGGGAGAGTGGCGCTCCGTTCTGCGGCGTCGTTCCTGATTCATAGACTTCGTCGTCTGCATAAATCCAGGCGACCGGCTCACCGACCGGAATGTCGACGCGCTCCTTGCCGGTGACGTCGCGCAGCGTGCCGCTGGCCGGCGCATCGATCTCCATCGCCGCCTTGTCGGTCTCGATCTCGAAAAGCACGTCGCCTTTCTTGACGTGCGCGCCCTCCTCGGCGAACCAGCGCGAGATCTGTCCGGTCGCCATATCCATGTCGACCTTGGGAAGAATGACTTCGGTCGGCATCGCTCAGCGGACCCCTTTCACTAGGTCGCGCGCGGCGGCGATGACGTCGGGAACCTGCGGCACCGTGGCCTTTTCCAGATCCGGATTGTAGGGGATCGGCGTCTCGGCGCCGCCAAGGCGCACGATCGGCGCATCGAGATAGTCGAACGCCTCGCTCTCGGCGACCAGCGCGCTCACCTCCGCGCCGATGCCGAGCGTTTTCACCGCTTCGTAGACGCAGAGCAATCTCGATGTCTTCTTCACGCTGTCGATCACGGTCTGCCTGTCGATTGGGCGGATCGTGCGCAGATCGACCACTTCGATGTCGATGCCCTCGCCTTCAAGCACAGCCGCGGCGTCGAGCGCCTTCTGCACCATGATCGATGTAGCGACGATGGTGAGGTCGCGGCCTTCGCGGCGGATCTCGGCCTTGCCGATCGGAACGGTGTAATGGCCCTCCGGCACATGGCCCTTCATCTTGTAGAGCAGCTTGTGCTCGAAGATCATGACCGGGTCAGGATCGGCGACCGCGGCAAGCAGCATGCCCTTGGCATCGTGCGGCGTCGCCGGCTGGATGACCTTGAGGCCGGGCACATGGCCGAGCCAGGCCTCTAAGCTCTGGCTGTGCTGCGCGGCGGCACCCGTGCCGGAGCCCGCGGGGAAACGCATCACCACGGGTACCGAAACCTCGCCGCCGAGCATGAAGCGCATCTTGGCCGCCTGGTTGACGATCTGCTCCATGCCGAGCGTGGCGAAATCCGAGAACTGGAATTCGAAGATCGGCCGCATGCCGGTGACGGCCGCGCCCACTGCGACGCCAGCGCCACCCAGTTCGGAGATCGGCGTGTCGATCACCCGATCGGTGCCGTAGCGCTCGACCAGATCGCCGGTCACCTGGAAGGCGCCGCCATAGACGCCGATGTCCTCACCCATCAGAAAGACGCGTTCGTCCATGTCCATGGCGATCGCCATGGCTTCCTGGATCGCCTGGGCGTAGCTCAGTTCACGCAGCGTGGCGTCCATCACGCAGGCTCCGTGTAAACGTAATTCTGAAGGGTGGCGATCTCGGGCGCCGGGCTCGCCTTGGCGAACTCGATGCCGTCGGCGATCTCCTGAGCGACCGCGTCGCGGATCGCCTGGATACCCTGGTCGTCGATGAAGCCGAAATCGCGGAGTTCCGTCTCGAAGAGCGTGATCGGATCGCGGTTCGCCATCCAATCCTCGATCTCTTCCTTGGTGCGGTAACGGTTGCGGTCGCTCTTGGAATGGCCACGATGGCGGTAGGTCTTGGATTCGATCAGCGTCGGCCCCTCGCCGGCCCGCGCCCGCTCCACGGCCTTGAAGGACGCCTCGGCGACCTCGGAGAAGATATTGCCGTTGACGATGACGCCCGGCATCGAATAGGCGGCCGCGCGCTCGGCGATGTTCTTGACCGCGGTCGAGCGCGCCGTCGATGTCGACATGCCGTAACCGTTGTTCTCGCACACGAAGATCACCGGCAGTTTCCAGACCGCCGCCATGTTCAGCGCCTCGTGGAAGGCGCCCTCATTGTTGGCGCCGTCGCCGAAGAAGGAAACCACGACCTTGCCGGTCTTCATCATCTTGGACGAGAGCGCGGCGCCCACCGCGATCGGGATGCCGCCGGCAACGATGCCATTGGCACCGAGATTGCCCTTGGCGACATCGGCGATATGCATGGAGCCGCCGCGGCCCTTGCAGTAGCCGGTGGTCTTGCCGAAGAACTCCGCGAACATGCGGCTGACCTCGGCACCCTTGGCGATGCAATGGCCATGGCCGCGATGCGTCGAGGTGATCTGATCATCCTCGGCGAGCGGCATGCAGATGCCCATGGCGCTGGCTTCCTGGCCGATCGACAGGTGCATGGTGCCGTGGATGAGGCCGCGCGTGTAGCACTCTTCCGCGCCCTCTTCGAAGCGGCGGATGAGGTACATCTTATGAAGCACCTCCCTCAGCTGCTCCGGACTGTACTGGCGATAGACGAAAGGCAGGTTGGCCCGGCTATCCACGACGGCGGCTTTGCTGGCTCCAGCCATGATCACGCCTCCACGGCGCCGTAAACGAGCTTGTCCTGGCGGGCACGCAGCTCGGCGATCTTCGAGCCCGGCGCGGGCGCCGCGTTGGCATAGGTGATGAGCTCGCCCTTCTTGATGGGTGCAGTCACGGAGCCGCCCTGCAGAAGGCCGCAGGGAACGGCGCGCGCCGCATGGGCTTCCGGAGCCGTCATGATCCAGGCGCGGTAGCAATATTCGCCGATGGCATCGAGCTTGTCGCCGGGCTTCAGATCCTTCTTGGCAACGGCGCAGACTTCGGCCACGGGCTTGGCCAGCGGAACCATGTCGGCCTTGCCATAAAGCACGACACGGGCGCAGGTAAGCGGCACTTCCAGCGAGGTGAGGTGATAGGGACGGTGGAAGGTGAAATACGGACCCTTGCCCATCTTCAGGTCTTCCATGCGCTCCGAGATGCGCGGATGCGACATGTCGGCGACGACGAAGACGCCGGGCGCCACACCCTTGCCGATTGAATAGTCGACGACGCCGACCTTCGACAGCACGCCGCCGTCCTTCTCGGGCACCAGCACTTTCGATAATTCGCCGAGCGTCGCCGCCGGACCGTGCATGCCGGGCTTGTCGGGAACCAGCCCGGTCGCATTGGCGATCGCCGCCATCTCGACCATGGTCTTCGAACCGTCGACGAATTCGACCAGCATGCGCACGTTCATGTGCCGGCGCTTCGCCTCCTCCTCATAGTCCGGAGGCGTGGCGTCGATGTTGAGCGGATTGTTCTTGCCCTTGCCGGCGGCAACGATCGGGTGGCCCATGGCGGAGACGAACTCGATCAGCTCCATGCATGAAGACGGCTCGTCGCCGGCGCCCAGCGAGTAGGTGACGCCGAGGCGGTCGGCTTCGCTCTTGAGATAGGCGCCTATGGTGACGTCGGCCTCGACATTCATCATCACCAGATGCTTGCCATGCTCCATGGCGCGCAGGCCGATCTCGGCGCCGACGGCCGGAACGCCGGTCGCATCGATGACGACGTCGATGAGGTCGTTGCCGATGACGAGGCTGGAATCGTTGGTGACGGCGATCTTGCCGGCCTCCATGGCCGACGTCATGGCCGATGCGCTCGAAACCTCGCGCGCATGGCCGGTCTCCTGGAAGGCGATATCGACGGCCTTGCCGGCGGCCGGCAGGTTAAGTTCGGAAATGGCGCCGATCTCGATGCCGGACATGTGGGCGACGCGGGTGACGATGTCGGTGCCCATTTCGCCCGAGCCGATCAGGCCGATGCGAATGGGCTTGCCGGACTTGGCGCGCTCCTCGAGGTCACGGGCAAGGCCCGTCAACGAAATATTGGAAGCCATGCCGCTTATTCCTCCCACATCGCATGCTGTTTGATCGCTTGACGGGTATTGAACATCTGTATTTCTGTCAAGACTAATGTCCAAATCTTTGACCGTCTTCGACGCTTTTCGAGTCGGTTGACGCGCGACGGCGAAAGGCGCGGATGCCTATACCAAACCAAATGAGCGGGCCGCGCCGAATGTCGGTCAAAGCCGCGCTACGGCCCGCGACGAACCATGACGGGATATCTAGGCGGCAATTGCTACTGGCAAACGTCGACCCATACGGCGCCGACCAGATCGGCCATGCGCTGCGGTGTGATGCGCACCGCGGCATTGGTGGCGCCGGCTGCGGGAACGACTTCGTCGAAGGCCTTGAGCGACAGATCGCAATAGACGGGTAGCGGCGACGGCAGGCCGAACGGGCAGACGCCGCCAGGCGGGTGGCTGGTGATTGCCAGCACCTCCTCGCCGCCCAGCATGCGCGGCTTGCCGCCCATGCTGTCCTTGAATTTGCGGTTGTCGAGCCTGGCGATGCCGCTGGTCACGACCAGCATGGCCTCGTCGCCCACGCGCAGGCAGATCGTCTTGGCGATCTGCGCCGGCATGACGCCATGGGCTTCGGCGGCAAGCGCGACCGTGGCCGAACTTGCCTCGGTGACGATGACTTCGACATCGGGCGCATGCTCGGCAAAAAAGGCGCGAGCCGATTCCAAACTCATGGCGACCCCTCGTCAGACCTGTCGAACACCGGCTGGCGAATCGCATGGCGGCGCGGTCATTGACAAGAGCCACGGCCGTGCGTTGCGCATCCCGTTTCCCCAAAACCGCAGCGCATAGTTGGGCGACATGCATCAAAAAGCCCGCCAGGCATGCCTTGGCGGGCTTTCACATGGACGCTTGCTTGCGTCCTATTGCTGCGTGGGCCGGTTCTCGGCGGCCGGCACTCTGATCAATTCCTCTTCCGGCACCTGCAGGGCGGAAGCGATGCGCCGAAGCTTGGCGGGGTCGGCATCCTTGCCGTCCTCGATGTCGACGATCTCGCCCACGGCGAGGCCGCAGGTCAAAGAGAGTTCCTCGATCGTGTATCCCCTGGTTTCGCGCGCGGCTTTGAACGGGTTGAGGCCGGACGCGGCAATAATGTCGTTGGAAACAGCGTTTCGTACGGTGTTGGGCATGGCAACTCCTTGAGATGAAACAGGGTCGGATGAAATGTGGTGTTGCCTGAGACGGGCGGGAGAATGCTCGTTAACAAATGATTTGCCAAGAGCACCCATGCGGCGTCACGCGTTCGTGAAGCTGCGTTTCGGCTGATGCCTCGGGCTGCGTACATGTAAGGTCGCGCAGCGCTCAATCAAGTTCTTTTGAAGGTCCGCGGCCGGATCCGCCGGCATTTTCGACGTCTCGATTCGTTAGCTTGCCGTCACCGGCGGCAGACAGGCCGACGCCGGGCGTTTCTCAGAAGGATCGGATGCCATGAATTTGAAATCGTTCGCAATTGTGCTCGGCACAGTCTCAAGCGTCATCGGCGCGACGCAAGCGTGGGCCGCGGATGCCATACGTGTTCGAGGCACTGTCGTCAGCGTTGCCGGATCGACGCTGACGGTCAAGGATCGCGATGGCAAAACCAATGCGATCACGCTCGGCAACGGGTGGAAGATTTCAGGCGTAGCCACGGCCTCGGCAGCCGACATTAAACAGGGCGATTTTCTCGGCATCGCCTCGATATCCAAGGCCGACGGCGGCAGCGGCGCGCTGGAAGTCGTGATCTTTCCGGCTGCTCTGAAGGGTACCGGAGAAGGCGATCGCGACTGGGATCTGCAGCCCAACAGCCGCATGACCAACGGCACCGTCGCCGATGTCACCGAGATCGAAGGCCGCACCGTCACGCTCACCTATGACAACGGCCAGAAGAAGCAGATCGCTATCCCGCAGACGACACCGATCGTGACATTCGCCACCGCCACGCCGGCAGATCTCACGCCGGGCATCGCAGTGTTCGTCAATGCCGAGCATGGCGGCGACGGCAAGCTGGTCGCGAACCGGGTCGTTGTCGGGAATCACGGCATCGCGCCGCCGATGTGAGGAGGCAGCGAGCGGCTCGAACAGCTTTGACCGCTTGAACACTCGGCCTATCTGAGGCGGCGGCATCGCGGAGTGAGCCGCCTCCATTTCGGGTGCCGCGCGCCGGATGCGTGGCGCGCGCCGAGGAGAGCCGCGCCCGGCTTTTCCCAATCCGCCGATATCGCCGGTCAAATGAAAAAATCGCGCGGCATATGAACCTTTCCATTGGCCGCAGCACTAAGCGGTCATGGGCGCCGCAAGGTGCTCCTCACCCCAACGGGACGCCAGGACGGCGATCCCAAACCAATGGAAGGAAATGCTCAATGACCAACTTCAAGCGTATCACCCTGGCCGCGGCTCTTGTCGTCTCGGCTTTCGGCTCGGTCTCGGCTCCGGCCTTTGCTGGCACGCATCCGACCGGCGACGGCGGCGCGGTCTGTAAGGGCCATGGCTCTTGCCTGGTGCTGCAGCTGGATTGCAAAGGCACCTATACCGATGCCACCGACAAGAACGGCACCGTCTACGGCAAGTGCAGCCAGGTCATGAAGGTCGACCCGAAGACGCGGCTCAAGCTTGCGAACTGATCACCTGTAGCGGCACGGAAATGGCGGCCGTCGAGAACGGCCGCCATTTCTGTTTATCTCCCGTCGGTCGATCAGCGCCGGCCGATCAAAAGGCCGGCAAGCAGTCCGACCACAACCAGCCCGACGGCGGCGGCCGTCGCCGGATGATCGCGCGCCGTGCGCTCGATCGCCCTGCCCCTGCGCCTTATTGCCGGAAGCGCCTCGTGGAGGCGATCGGCAAGTTGCGAATAATAGTCGGACGCCGCCTCGCGGCCATCCTCGTAGTAGGCGTCGCCGCGCCTGGCCAGAACCTTCTTCAGGTCGTGCAGTTGTCGCGAAAGTGCCGCGACCTGCTTGTCGATATCAACGTCGGAGAGGGTCGAAAACGATGCCATGCTTGTTGTCCTTCTCTTCGAGAAGGCCTAACGCACGGGCGAAGAGCCCGTTCCGGCCGACCGACCGACCGAGCACCGTCAAGTCGAATATGACCGTTCAACGAACCTGGTCGAGCAGGCGCTTGCATTCCAGCAAGTCGAACAGCGCCTCCTGCAGCAAGGCGCGATTGTCACGCGACAATCTCGACGAGTCGGGTTGAACCGGACCTTCGTCGTCGCTCTTGCCGAGGCCGAAGAAACGGCGGCTGGGCTTCACTTTCGGCTGGCCGACCAGCGCGTCCTCGTCGCCGCGCGGCTGCGCGGCCGCCGTCAGCGGCACCTGCTCGGCCTGGCGGCGCTGGGCGATGGCCTCCACCGCGGCCATGTCGCCATTGCCGATGGCGACCAGGAAATGGTTGCCGTTCTCGCGCAACAGCTTCTGCACGCCTTTGATCGTATAGCCCTGATCGTAGAGCATATGCCGGATGCCCTTGATGAGCTCGACGTCCTGCGGCCGGTAGTAGCGCCGGCCGCCGCCACGCTTCATCGGCTTGATCTGGGTGAAGCGGGTCTCCCAAAAACGCAGCACGTGCTGCGGCAGGTCAAGATCTTCCGCGACTTCGCTGATGGTGCGGAAAGCATCGGGGCTTTTGTCCATGGGCCAATCCTCCACACTGGACCACGATCCTGGCATGGTGCCGAATCGCGCCTTATTTCAGCGATTTATGAAACGATATTCAAGCCCAGCTTCAAAACCGCCAGCGGTTTTCAACCGCATTCGCCAGCAAACTACTTGCCGCCCTTGCCCTTGCTGTTCTGATGCGAACGCAGGATCCGGTTCTTGAGCACGTTCGAGGACTTGAACGTCATCACCCGGCGCGGCAAGATCGGCACTTCCTCGCCCGTCTTGGGATTGCGGCCGATGCGCTCGTTCTTGGAGCGGACATGGAAGGTGGCGAAGGACGACAGCTTGACCGTCTCACCGCGAACGATGGCTTCGCAGATTTCGTCCAGCACAGCCTCGACGAGTTCCGCCGATTCCGTTCGCGACAAACCAACCTTCCGGTAAACGGCTTCAGCAAGGTCGGCACGCGTAAGTGTCTTTCCCCCCATGCGACCGTCCCATCTGCTCGCAAAAACGTAAATCGATACAGGCAAAGGCTGAGCCTAAGTAATTGATCCGGCAAGGTCAAGGACCGAACCGGCGAGTTCGGCACTTACCAGCGGAGCAACACCGCGCCCCAGGTGAAGCCTCCACCCATCGCCTCGAGAAGAACCAGGTCGCCCTTCTTGATGCGACCGTCGGCGACGGCCACCGACAAAGCGAGCGGCACCGAGGCAGCCGAGGTGTTACCGTGTAAATCGACGGTGACCACCACTTTCTGCTCTGCAATCCCGAGCTTCTTGGCGGAAGCGTCAATAATCCGTTTATTGGCCTGATGCGGCACGAACCAGTCGAGGTCCTCGGCCGTTATGCCGGCCTCGCTGAAGGTCGCTTCGATGACGTCGGTGATCATGCCGACGGCATGCTTGAACACTTCACGGCCTTCCATCCTCAGATGGCCGACCGTTCCCGTGGTCGAAGGACCCCCGTCGACGAAGAGCTTGTCCTTGTGCACGCCGTCGGAGCGCAGGCTCGCGGCCAGCACGCCGCGATCGGTTATCGCGCCGGCTCCGTCTTCCGCTTCGAGAACCAGCGCGCCGGCGCCGTCGCCGAACAGCACACAGGTCGAGCGGTCGCTCCAGTCGAGGATGCGCGAGAATGTCTCCGAGCCGATCACCAGGACGCGTTTGGCCAGGCCGCCGCGGATATAGAGATCGGCAGTGGCAACGGCGTAAACGAAGCCAGAGCACACGGCCTGCATGTCGAAGGCAAAGCCGTGATGCATGCCGAGCCGGTTCTGGATTTCGACAGCCGTCGCCGGGAACGTGTTGTTGGGCGTCGAGGTCGCCAGGATGATGAGATCGATATCGGCCGGCGTCATGCCGGCGCTGTCGAGCGCGGCCCGCGCCGCATCCTCTCCAAGTGAGGCAGTCGTCTCGTCGTCGGCGGCGACGTGGCGCTGGCGAATGCCGGTGCGCTGGACGATCCACTCGTCGGAGGTCTCGACCATGCCTTCGAAGTCGGCATTCTTCATGATGCGGCGGGGCAACGCGGCACCGTTGCCGCGCACGACTGATCTGATCAAGGCTCTTTCCTATCCCTCGGCGTCGGCGACGCCGGACTTCCTGTTTGCCTGCGCGGTCGGGTTGCGCGCATGGAACAGATCGAGGTCGGCCTCGATCCGGTCAAGCAGATTGTTGCGTACCATATCGTAGCCGAGCTCGATGGCGGCCGCGAATCCGTCCGAATCGGCGCCGCCATGGCTCTTCACGACGATGCCGTTCAACCCCAGGAAGACGCCACCATTGGAGCGACCGACATCCATCTTCTCGCGCAGCCTGTCGAAGGCGCCCTTGGCGAAGACGTAGCCGATCTTGGCCATGAGCGTGCGGCTCATGGCGGCGCGCAGATAGCCGGCGATCTGCCTTGCGGTGCCCTCGGCGGTCTTGAGCGCGATGTTGCCGGCGAAGCCCTCGGTGACCACCACGTCGACCGTGCCCTTGCCGATATCGTCGCCCTCGACGAAGCCGCGATAATTCATCGAGGCCATGTTGGCCTCGCGCAACATGCGGCCGGCTTCCTTGACCTCTTCCTGGCCCTTGATCTCCTCGACGCCGACATTGAGCAGGCCGACGCTCGGCCGCTCGACGCCAAACACCGAGCGCGCCATGCCGGTACCCAGAATGGCGAAATCGATAAGCTGGTGCGCATCCGCGCCGATGGTGGCGCCGACATCGAGCACCACGCTTTCGCCGCGCGTCGTCGGCCAGAGCGCCGCGATCGCCGGACGGTCGATGGTGGCCATCGTGCGCAGGCAGAATTTCGACATCGCCATCAGCGCGCCGGTGTTGCCGGCCGAGACGCAGGCCTGCGCGCCGCCGTTCTTGACCGCTTCGACGGCCTTCCACATCGACGACTTCCAGCGGCCGTGGCGAAGCGCCTGGCTCGGCTTGTCATCCATGCGCACGGCGATCTCGCAATGGACGAACTCGCATATCTCGGCGAGTTTCGGGAACTTGGCGAGCTCTGGGCGCACCACGTCCTCGCGGCCATAGACGACGAAGCGGATGTCAGGGCGGCGGATGGCGACGGTCATCAGCGCCGGGATGACCACGCTTGGTCCGTGATCGCCGCCCATGGCATCGATGGAAATCCTGATCACGTAGTGCTTTTCTCACGGTTTGCCTGGCTTGCGGCGGACGCCTGCCGAGGTAAGGGGCCTCGCGAAGGTTCGGCGAAAATAACGGTTTTGTGCCTGCGCACAACCAACTTTTCCAAAATCCGGACCACCTCAGGATTTTCCAAGTAGCGAACGCAGCTTTTTCTGGAATTCGCTTTCCTCGGTCTGATCGTCGCCGGCGACGTCGAGCGAGGCTCCCGACTTGCGAGGATAAGGGTCGATGGCCAGACCGAAAAACTGTTCGGCCAGCCCGCCGACGTCGATGGTGTCGCCGGAAAATGTCTCCGGACTGTCCGGCCCGTCGGCGTCAAGGACGATCTCGCCGCCGCCTTCGAAACCTTCGCGCCCAAGCTTCGACTGCTCGGGCAGAAACAGCGCCTCGACGGGCTCGTCGATATGCGCGGCGACCGGATCCAGGGTGACGATGCAGGCTTGCGTGATGTCGGCCGCGACGCGACCGGTGACCTTGACGCCATTGCGCTTCCAGGGGACCACAAGCAGTTCGGCGCGATAGCTCTCGACCGAAAGCAGATCATAGTCGGCGGCAAGCGCCTCGCGCTGGCGCTCATCGGCCTCGACAAGGACAGGCAAGCCCTTTTGCGGCAAGCGCGCGACATTGGCGACGAAGGATACCGGGCTGCGCAGTTCGGCGTCTTTCATGCCGGCCTCCTTCACGCTGCCCCCGCCGCCGGGAACGCGGCGGTGCCGGCGGCGATCGATTCGGTCGGCTGGGCGGCAAGCTTGTGCGAGGCCTCGCAGACATAGTCCGCCAGCAGCGGCGCCTGCGGCCAGGGGCCGGAGTCCGGCCTGACGTTGCGGGCGAGCGCCGCCGCAAGCGCCACCCGATCGTCTTCCTTGAGCGCCTCGTCATAGGCAGCCGTACGGCCGTAAAACATCTTTGCCAGCTTCTTCATGCGTTTGGGCACGCCGACATCGCCAATGCCAAGTTCGCGCAGCGAATGCTCGACATCGAGGAAGAACTCGTCGATCAGCACTTGCGCGACCTCGGCGGCCACGCCTTGCCCGCCATGCAGCCGGTGCTGGACGAGATACATATGCAGCGACAGCATCTCGAAGCGGCCGAGCGGCGTATCCGGCACATTCCAGTCGGAATAAAACACCGTTTGCCGCGCCGCCGCCACGATTTGTGCGTAGAGCGCGTCGGTGATAGCGCGGTTGGCATTGCGTTCGCGGCCAAAAAGGCGCTGGAACATTGAGGGCGGTCTCCCGGGGACCTGTTGTTTGATTTGGCCTTGTTGCATCGGCATGCAAGCTGGTTTACCGGTTTTGCGGCCCAGCGCAAGTTGCGGGGATGTGATGGAGATTTGTTGTTGGGTGCGCTGAAATTCAAGTCGTTCTTTGCGCCCGCCCCAGTGGGCGCGGCTTCGCTGCTGGTAATGGTGTCAGCGCTTTCCGCCTGCAATTCGTCCAAGATGTTCGGAGATCTCCATCCGAGCGAGACGCTGACGAAAGGCTACGTCATCGACCAGCAGGCGATCGATTCGGTGCCGGTCGGATCGAGCCGCGAGCAGGTGCTTCTGGCGCTGGGCACGCCGTCGACGACGGCGACCTTCGACAACGAGGCCTTCTACTACATCTCGCAAACGCGCAAGCGCTACGTCGCCTTCGACAACCCGCGCATCATCGACCAGCACGTGCTGGCGGTCTATTTCGGCGCTGACGGCCGCGTCACCCAGATCGCCAATTACGGCCTCAAGGACGGCAAGGTCTTCGACTTCATCTCGCGGACGACGCCGACCGGCGGCAAGGACCAGAACTTCCTGAGCCAGGTCATCAGTGGCGCCAGCAAGCTGGCGCCCGGCATTCCCGGCGGCGGTAGCGGCGGTACGCCCTGAGTTCGCTCGCCCGGCAACCTGACTGAACGAAAGACTTCGATCGACGGTCTTTCGTCGCCTGCCGGCGACCGTCCGACTGCGCTTGCCTATGCCCGTATAGCCACGTATGACGCTTTGGCGATTTCCGGGGGGCTGGATATGAGCAACAACGATCGTACCGTACCGCAGGGCTGGATGGCCACCGGCACGCCTGACCAACAGACGGTGACGCCGGACTGGCTCGCCGTCGATGCGCCGCCGATCGAGGGCGTCACATTCAAGGAAATCAGACCCGTCGCGACTTCCAACGGCTACCTGACCGAGATCTTTCGCGAGGAATGGGCTCTCGATCAATCGCCGGTCGGGCAAGTGTTTCAGCGCACAATGTATCCGGGCGCAGTGACGGGCTGGCACGCACATGCGGTGACTCTCGACCGCCTGTTCTGCTGCGCCGGCAGCGTGCGGATATCGCTTTTCGACGGACGCAAGGCTTCGCCCAGCTTCGGCACGGTCTGGCACAAGATCGTGGGCGCATCGCGACCGGCAATCGTCACCATTCCGCCCGGCGTCTGGCACGGTGTCGTCGCCCTCGGACCGGAGACAGCGTTGCTGCTCAACCTCGTCGACAAGGCTTACGCCTATGACGCGCCCGACCATTGGCGCCTGCCGCCCGATACGGAACAAATCCCCTACAAGCTGGTGTAGTGTGGAACAGGCCGGTCAAGGCGCGCCAATCGGACCGATCGAACCGCTGGTCTCGATCGTGATGGCGACGCACAATCGTCCGGCGGTGCTGCATCAGGCGCTGAAGAGCCTCATTGGTCAGACCCTGCAGGACTGGGAAGCCATAGTCATCGGTGACGCGTGCCGCCCTGACACCGCGGCCACGGTCGCTGCATTCGAAGACGCCCGCATCTGCTATATCGACCTTCCCGTGAACTTCGGCGAGCAGTCGGGTCCGAACAATATCGGCTTTGCTCGGCCCGCGGCCGCTTCATCGCCATCTTGAACCATGACGACCTGTGGTTTCCCGACCATCTGGCGTCCATGTGCGGCTGGATCGACGCCACCGGTGCCGATGTGCTGATCGCCCGAGGTGCAGTCATCGAGTCGTCCGCGAGCAAAGGCTCCAGGCATATGATCCTCGGGATGGGCCGGGACGGCTTCTACGACCCAGTCACCACTGTCGGATTCGGCTCCGCGCAAATGATCCGGCGCGCGTCGCTGCCAAGGCTTGGGCCATGGCGCCCGGCCAGCCAGTGCGTTTGCGAGAGTTCCCAGGACTGGCTGTTCCGTGCCTGGCGCAAGGGTGCGGTGATTGCAACAATGCCCCATCTGACCGTGCTCATGCTGCATTCGGGCAAGCGCGAAGGCAGCTATGCGCGAGATACGGCGCGGGAGCAGGAAGAACTGATGGACGCGATGGATGCGCCAGACGCGTTGCGGGTCAGGATTCTAGGCAACGCCGAGGAACCCGCCCCCCTCAAGCGCTCCCGCTATCTCAAACGCAGGCTTCTGGCGATGCTTGGCATACATCCGCGGGCGCGGTCCTTCCGTCGCCAATATCGCCGCGGCGCGTTCATTGCCATGTTGCGCCGGACACGCGGCTTGCCGCCGATGCCCGAACGAGAACCAGACGCCAACGCGTTGCTGGCCCGCTATCGCCGTGACGGCGAAAGGCCGGAAGCCGGTTGAGTGCCCCGGAATGCATGATGTCATGCCGAAACACAAAGCCCGCGGGATCACTCCCGCGGGCTTTGTCGTGGAATAGCCGCAATCAGCCGTGCGCGAGCACGGCGAGCAGAAGCAGCGCGACGATGTTGGTGATCTTGATCGCCGGGTTGACGGCCGGGCCGGCGGTGTCCTTGTAGGGATCGCCGACGGTGTCGCCGGTGACCGAGGCCTTGTGCGCTTCCGAACCCTTCAGGTGCTTGACGCCGTCCTTGTCGGTAAAGCCGTCCTCGAACGACTTCTTGGCGTTGTCCCAGGCGCCGCCTCCGGAGGTCATCGAGATGGCGACGAAGAGGCCGTTGACGATGACGCCGAGCAGCGAGGCGCCGAGCGCCGCGAAGGCCGAGGCCTTCGAGCCCGAGATCAGCAGCACGCCGAAATAGACGACGAGCGGCGCCAGCACCGGGAGCAGCGACGGAATGATCATTTCCCGGATCGCCGCCCTGGTCAGGATGTCGACGGCGCGCGCATAGTTCGGCTTCGAGGTGCCGGCCATGATGCCCTTGTCCTCGCGGAACTGCTTGCGCACTTCCTCGACGATCGAGCCGGCGGCGCGACCGACCGCGGTCATCGCGATACCGCCGAACAGATAGGGAATCAGGCCGCCGAAGATGAGGCCGGCGACGACATACGGGTTGGAGAGATCGAACGAGATCTCGCCCATGCCCTGGAAGTAGGGGTACTTATCGCCATTGGCGGCAAAGAACCTGAGATCATTCGAGTAGGCGGCGAACAGCACCAGCGCGCCGAGGCCGGCCGAGCCGATGGCATAGCCCTTGGTCACCGCCTTGGTGGTGTTGCCGACCGCGTCGAGCGCGTCGGTCGAGTGGCGGACTTCCTTGGGCAGGCCGGCCATTTCGGCAATGCCGCCGGCATTGTCGGTGACCGGGCCGAAAGCGTCGAGCGCCACAATCATGCCGGCCAGCCCGAGCATGGTGGTGACGGCGATCGCTGTGCCGAAAAGGCCGCCGAGCTGATAGGTGGCGATGATGCCGCCGACGATGACGATGGCCGGCAGCGCCGTCGATTCCAGCGAGACCGCGAGGCCCTGGATCACGTTGGTGCCGTGGCCGGTCACCGACGCCTGAGCGATCGAGTTCACCGGACGCTTGTTGGTGCCGGTGTAGTATTCCGTGATCACGACAATCAAGCCGGTCACAGCCAAGCCGATCAGGCCGCAGATGAACAGGTTCTTGCCGGTGATGACGATGCCGGCGACCGTGCCGACCTCGCCCCAGCCGAGCGTGGCCGATGTAGCGGCGGCGAGGCCGACGATCGACAGCAGGCCGGTGACGATCAGGCCCTTGTAGAGCGCGCCCATGATCGAGCCGTTGGAACCCAGCTTGACGAAGAAGGTGCCGACGATCGAGGTCAGGATGCAGGCGCCGCAGATGGCCAGCGGATAGAGCATCGCGGCCCCCAGCATCGCGGTACCGCCGAAGAAGATGGCGGCGAGCACCATGGTGGCGACGACGGTCACCGCATAGGTCTCGAACAGATCGGCGGCCATGCCGGCGCAGTCGCCGACATTGTCGCCGACATTGTCGGCGATGGTGGCCGGGTTGCGCGGATCGTCTTCGGGGATACCGGCCTCGACCTTGCCGACGAGATCGCCGCCGACGTCGGCGCCCTTGGTGAAGATGCCGCCGCCGAGACGGGCGAAGATCGAGATCAGCGAGGCGCCGAAGCCGAGGGCGACCAGCGAGTCGATGACGACGCGGTCGTTCGGCTGCAGGCCCATCGGGCCGGTCAGGATGAAATAGTAGATCGAGACGCCAAGCAGCGCCAGGCCCGCGACCAGCATGCCGGTGATGGCGCCCGACTTGAAGGCGATGTCGAGGCCGGCGGCAAGGCTGTTCGAAGCGGCTTGCGCGGTTCGCACATTGGCGCGCACCGAGACATGCATGCCGATGAAACCGGCGGCGCCCGAGAGCACCGCGCCGATCAGGAAGCCGATGGCGGCGGTGATCGAAAGCAGCCACCAGGCAAGCAGGAGAACGACGATGCCGACGATCGCGATGGTCGTGTACTGGCGCGCCAGGTAAGCCTGGGCGCCTTCGCGGATGGCGGCGGAGATTTCCTGCATGCGCTGATTGCCCTGATCGGACGCAAGGACCGAACGTGTCGCCCAGATGGCGTACAGAACTGACAGCAGGCCGCAGGCGATGACGGCGGTAATGATGGTCATTGCCGGATTTTCCTCGATTGATGGCCCAAAAGAACCCCTCCCTGGGCCGTTGGAACGGAGATGGATGCCGCATGCGGAATCCACCCCTTGGCTGGGGTGTATGCGAAACAGGGCTTGGAACGTCAAGATATTGTTCGGTTTTTGCCCGGCTTTCGCCCAAAAGACGATAGTGCCAATAGCTGTGTCGGCGCAGGCTTCGAATTAGATCGATTGAAATGACGCCGGGTATTGCCGACCAACCAGCTACTCCGCCCCCTGCCCCATACGCCGCGCGGCGTAGCGTTCGATCGCCGACAGGCCGTCATAGATCAGCACGGCAAGCGCCGCGACGATCAGACCGCCCTGCAGCACGAAGGCAAGGTTGTTCGAGATCAGGCCGGCGATTATCGCCTCGCCGAGCGTCTTGGCGGCAACCGTCGAGCCGATGGTCGCGGTGGCGAGGCTGATGACCACCGAGAGCCGGATGCCGCCGAGGATCACCGGGGCGCTCAGCGGCAGCTCGACCTTCATCAGCCTTTGCCAGCCAGTCATGCCTGCGCCGCGCGCCGCTTCCATCACGTTGCCGGGCAGGGTGGTGAGCGCCGTCAGCGCATTCTCGAAGATCGGCAGCAGGCCATAGAGGAAGAGCGCGATCAGCGTCGGCTTCTCGCCGAAGCCGACGGCCGGCACAGCAAGCGCCAGCACCGCAACCGGCGGGAAGGTCTGGCCGATATTGACCAGGCTGCGCGACAAGGGCAGGAACTCGGCGCCGGCCGGCCTGGTGACCAGGATGGCTAAAGCCACGGCCACGATCGTCGCCGCCACTGTCGCCATCAGCACGATCCGCAGATGCTGCAATGTCAGCGTCAGCAGGCTGCCCTGGTTGTAGATCGCCGGCGCACCATTCTCGGTCAGCGGTTTCAGCAGCGGCTCGAACCAGTTCGGGCTGGTGATGAAGACCGCCAGCAGCAAGAGAACAGCCAGCCTCAGCATCGCAGGCAGCCGGGCTTTCATTGCGGCCTCGCCGCGCGTTTGACCAGGCCTTCGATGGTGACGCGGCCGAGCAGCTTGCCGTCGGCGCCTTTCACCGGCAGCGCCGGGCGTCCCGACCACAAGAGCTCGGCCAGGGCGTCGCGCTGCGTGGCTTCGCCGGGGATCGCCTCGCCTTCGGCGCCACCCGGCTCCACGGCATCGCGCACAGGCCCCAGCGACAGCAGCCGGAACGGCCTTTCGCTGGCGCCCACCAACGTCTCGACGAAGCCGTTCGCAGGCTTGGCCAGAATCTCCGCCGGTCTTGCGTATTGCACCAGCTTGCCCGCATCCATGACGGCTATTTTGTCGCCCAGATGCACGGCTTCTTCCATGTCGTGGGTGACGAGGATGATGGTGGTGCCGAAGCGCTTCTGGATCGCCAGCAGATCCTCCTGCGCCTTGGTGCGGATGATCGGGTCGAGCGCGCCGAAGGGCTCGTCCATCAAAAGCACGTTCGGCTCGGCGGCCAAAGCGCGTGCAACGCCGACGCGCTGCTGCTGCCCGCCGGAAAGCTCGTGCGGGTAGCGCGGCCCGTAAGCCTGCGGGTCGAGCTGGTAGAGCGTCATCAACTCGTCGACGCGCGCCTTGATGCGGTCTCGGTCCCAACCGAGCAGCAACGGCACGGTGGCGATGTTCTGCGCTACCGTGCGGTGTGGAAACAGGCCATGCCCCTGGATGGCGTAGCCGATGCTGCGGCGCAGCTGATAGCCGGGCAGCGAGCGGTTGTCGGCACCGTCGAGCTTGATGACGCCGGAGGTCGGCTCGACCAGCCGATTGATCATCCGGAGCAGCGTCGTCTTGCCGGACCCCGACGTGCCGACGATGGTTGCGACGGTTCGAGGCTCGATGACCATCGAAACATTGTCGACCACCGTCGTCTCGTCATAGCGCTTGGTAATGCCTTCGATTTCGATCATGCCGTTTCAACCCTGCGCTTGGTGGCGGTCATCTCGATGACCGCGTCGAGGATGATCGCCGCAGCAAAGGCCAGCGCCACGGTCGGCAGCGCGCCGAGCAGCACCAGATCCATCGCCGTCTGGCCGACACCCTGGAAAACAAACACGCCGAAGCCGCCGCCGCCGATCAGCGCGGCGATAGTGGCAAGCCCGATGTTCTGAACAAGCACGATGCGGATGCCGGTCAGGATCACCGGAAAGGCGAGCGGGAACTCGACATCGAAGAGGCGCTGGCGATCGGTCATGCCCATGCCGCGCGCGGCGTCGTTGGCGGCGCGTGGCACGCCGGCGAGTCCCACCACGGTGTTGGCCACCACCGGCAGCAGCGAATAGAGGAACAGCGCGACAAAGGCCGGCGCGGTGCCGATGCCCCTGATGCCGACCGCGGCGGCACCCGGCACGTGCAGGGCGACCCAGCCGAGCGGCGCGATCAGCAGGCCAAAGAGCGCGATCGACGGAATGGTCTGGATGATGTTGAGCACGTTGAGCACCCCTGCCCGCAGCTTCTCGACGCGATGGCACAAGATGCCGAGCGGTATCCCGACCACGACCGCGCCGGCCAGCGAGCCAAGCGCCAGCGTGACGTGCTTGGAAGCTTCGGCCCAGAAACTGTCGGCGCGGCCGGTATATTCCTTGAGGATGGAAAGACTGTCCCAACGTCCCGAAACGAGCAGCGCGGCAATGGCTAAAGCGGCCAGCATGAGCACGCCGATGCGCGCCCAGGGCGACAGGTTCAGCCTGGTCAACACATCGGCGAGAAGCAAGGTGAATGCGAAGATCAGCAGCCAGAAACCGGAGGCCGGCGAGACGCGAGCGAAGGTGTTGCCGGCGGGCGTCAGAAAACCGCCGGCAACACCGATCAGGACCGACAGCGCGACCAGCGCCACGACGCCGGCGATCAGCCTGAGCAAAAGCGGCGTCCTGAGCAGGGCGACGATCGCGGCCCCTGTCACTATCGCCAGCAACAGCAGGCCAAGCATGGACGGCAGCGCTTCCAGGATCGAGCGCGCCTGCCCCGGCACGATACGGTTGGCGCGGAACGTGGCGAACGGGGCGAGGAACGCGGCGTAGGCCACGATCGCGGCAATGACGACGCCGAGCTTGTCGAGGCGGATGGTCATGACGCGCGTTTGCGCGAGGCGCCCCCCTTTGGCCTACTGGCCATCTCCCCCTCTAGGGGGGAGATCAGATGTCGCGAGGGCCTTCGCCAATCACCAAGGCCGGAGAAGGGAGCGAGGCGCAGCAACAGCCAATCTCCCCCCTTGAGGGGGAGATGTCCGGCAGGACAGAGGGGGGCGCCTCGCAACGACTTCTCGCTTTTCAAGGCGGGCTTATCTTACTTCAAAAACCCGTTCTTCTTCAAAAAATCCTCCGCGACCCCCTTCGCTGGCTCGCCGCCCAGTTGAACGCGGCCGTTGAGCCCCTGCAACGTGACGAGATCGAGCTTGGCGAAGACCGGCTTCAGCAGCGTCTCGATCTCGGGATGCTGCTTCAGGACCTCTTCCCGGATGATCGGTGCGGGCTGATAGACAGGCTGCACAGCCTTGTCGTCCTCGAGCACGACGAGGCCGGAAGGCTGGATGCCGCCATCGGTACCATAGACCATGGCGGCGTTGGCGCCGTTGGTCTGGTTGGCAGCGGCTGCGATGGTCGCCGCGGTATCGCCACCGGAGAGGGTGATCAGCTGATCCGGCTTCAGCGTGAAGCCGTATGTCGTCTGGAAGGCCGGGAGCGCCGCCGCCGAATTGACGAACTCAGCGGAGGCCGCCAACACAACCTTGCCGCCGCCCGCGACGTATTTGCCGAAGTCGGTCAAGGTGACGAGCTTGTTCTCGTCGGCCACTTCCTTGCGCAGCGCGATCGCCCAGGTGTTGTTGGCCGGCGACGGCGACAGCCAGACAATCTTGTTGGCGTCATAGTCGAGCTTCTTGGCGGTTTCGTAGCCCTTGGCGGCGTCCTTCCAGACCGGATCGTCTGCCTTCTGGAAGAAGAAGGCGGCATTGCCGGTATATTCGGGATAGATGTCGATCTCGCCAGCGGTGATCGCCTTGCGCACCACGGGCGTCGCGCCGAGTTGGATCCGGTCGGTCGTCTTGATGTTGTTGGCGTTGAGCACGAGCTGGATGATATTGCCCAGCACCCCGCCTTCGGTATCGATCTTCGAGGAGACGACCACCTGAGCGCTGGCCGAGGCAGTGGCAAGGCCGAGCGCGAGGGCCGCTACGGCGAGCTTTCCGATTGAAAACATTGTGAAATCCCTTGCTGTGAGCCGATTGATCGGTGGCTGTATATGAGCACGGCTATGACGGGCAGTCGGGGTACACGGTTTCATAACTTGGGGGACAGGCGCAATAATTTTGTTCGATCCGACAAAAGCACTGTTCCACCCGACATAGCGCGATGCCGACCTAAGGCCGGCTGGCGGCTTACCCTGTTTTGCGAAATATTGGGAAAGGCGGGTCGGCGGCCAAAACAGGAGTGTGTCATGGCCAAGCACAAAGTCGGCTACCTCATCGGCAGCCTCGCCAAGGGCTCCATCAACCGCAAGCTTGCGAAGGCTCTCGTCAAACTGGCGCCGCCGGAACTTGAGATGACGGAAATCCCCTTCAAGGACTTGCCGCTCTACAGCTACGACTATGACGCCGCCTTCCCGCCTGTCGCCCTGGAGTTCAAGAAAGCCATCGCATCCGTCCAGGCGGTGCTTTTCGTCACGCCGGAGTACAACCGATCAATCCCCGGCGGCCTGAAGAATGCAATCGACTGGGCCAGCCGGCCCTACGGCAAGA
Organism: Mesorhizobium sp. CA10; assembly: GCF_020165285.1. Classification (NCBI taxonomy): domain Bacteria; kingdom Pseudomonadati; phylum Pseudomonadota; class Alphaproteobacteria; order Hyphomicrobiales; family Phyllobacteriaceae; genus Mesorhizobium; species Mesorhizobium sp. CA10. Next base: position 50,569 of record NZ_JAIUHV010000016.1, on the reverse strand, counting down.
ACTCCTTTGCCCGCAAACCGACTGCCGTCATCGGAACATCGCCGGGCGCGATCGCAACCGCGGTCGCCCAACAGAGCCTGCGCAGCGTGCTCAGCTTCTGCAACGCGCCCCAGATGAACTCGCCCGAAGCCTACATTCAGTTCACCCCGGGGCTGATCACCGACGATGGCGAGGTGACGGTGGCGTCAACAGAGACATTCCTGCGCAACTATATGCAGGAGTTCCACATGTTCATCGCGCGGGTCCTGCAGGTGCTCCCCCCGGATGCCTGACGCCGGTCGTTCAGGCAGGTTGTTCAAGAGGCCGGAAGAGCTGGTCGGGCGCCTTCTTCAAGATTTGGGAGCGCCCACCAACTTCAACGTGCCGAGCGCGGCAAAGCAGAGCGCGACGACCGGGAAGACGATCCAGTTCAGCATGGTCCAGCCCCAGGCGTTGTAGATCGCGCCCGACATCAGCGAAGCGAATGCGACGGAGCCGAACAGGACGAAGTCGTGGAAACCTTGGACCTTGCTCTTCTCGGACGGCCGGTAGCTGGCCGCGACCATTGCGGTGGCGCCGATGAAGCCGAAATTCCAGCCAAGCCCGAGCAGGATCAGCGCCGTCCAGAACTGCCAGAGCGCCAAGCCGGAAAGCGCCACGGCAGCACAGCCGATCAGCAGGACAAGGCCAGTGGCGACGATGCGCTCGGCGCCGAAGCGATGGATCAGCGTACCGGTGAAGAAGCTTGGCCCGAACATGGCCATGACGTGCCACGAAATGCCAAGCGTGGCATTGTCTTCCGACAGGCCGCAGCCGACCATGGCGAGCGGCGCGCCGGTCATGACGAAGCTCATCAGCGCGTAGCTGCCGACGGTGCAGAACAACGCGGCGACGAAACGCGGCTGGGCGACAATTTCAATCAGCGGGCGGGCATCGCTTGCGGCGGTTTCAGTGACGGCGCCCGTCCGGGAGGAAACCCGCAGGAACGACAGGATGAGCGCGCCGACCGCCGCCAAGGGCAAGATCGACACGAAGGATCCTGCGAACATCACCGGAGCCAGCAATTCGCGCGTGTAGATGACGATCTGCGGCCCGAGGACGGCAGTGATGATGCCGCCCGCCAGCACGAAGGAGATGGCGCGCGCCTTGAATTCCGGCGGCGCATTGTCGGCAGCCGCGAAGCGGAATTGCTGGACGAAAGCGCCACCGACGCCAATGACGCAGAGGCCGAAGGCGAACAGCCAGAAACTTGCCTGAAAGAGCGCGAGCGTCGCGACCAGGCCGCCGAGCGCGGTGACGACAGTGCCTGTCATGAAGCCGCCGCGATGGCCGAGCCGGCGGATGATGGCGGCGGCCGGCAAGGCTCCCAGCGCCACGCCGATATTGAAACCGGTGACCGGCGCCGTCGCGAGTGACTTATCTGGACCGAGCAGATATTGCCCGGCCAACGCGCCTAGCGAAATGGCGATCGGCGCGGCCGAACCGACGATCGCCTGCGCTGCGGCAAGCAGCACCGCCGTGCGACGCCCTTCCCTGCCGGTCTCGGCGACCGCGGCCGTTGCGGTTGTCACGAAGCGTCCTTGCCGCGTCCCTCGCCGCGAACCCGGCGCGAAACGCGATCCAGCACGGCGTTGACCAGCTTCGGCTCGTCTTCCTCGTAAAATGCCTTGGCGATGTCGACATATTCGGAGACGATGACGGCCACCGGCACGTCCTCGCGCTTCATCAGTTCGTAGACGCCGGCGCGCAGGATGGCGCGTAGCGTCGAATCCAGCCGCGACAGCGGCCAGTCCTCGGTGAGCGCCTGGCGGATGACGGGATCGATGGTCTTCTGGTTCTCGACGACGCCGGTCAGGATGGCGCGGAACCATTGCGCGTCGGCCTCGCGATAGAGCGCGCCGTCGACCTCCTTGCCGAGGCGGAAGGCTTCGTATTCGGCCGTGATCTCGAAGACGCCGCTGCCGGCCACATCCATCTGATAGAGCGCCTGGACGGCGGCAAGACGAGCGGCACCACGCTTGTTGGCGTGGCGCACCGCACCGGTCGAGGCGGGATCGGTCACGATTGGGCTCCGAATTTCTCTTTGAGCGCGATCATGGTCAGCGCCGCGCGCGCAGCGAAGCCGCCCTTGTCGCCTTCCGTCTTGCGTGCGCGCGCCCATGCCTGCGCGTCGTTCTCGGTGGTCAGAATGCCGTTGCCGATCGCGATCGCCTCCTGCACCGAAAGGTCCATCAGCGCGCGGCTCGATTCATTGGCGACGATGTCGAAATGATAGGTGTCGCCACGGACGACGGTGCCGAGCGCAACAAAACCGTCGTAATGCGTGCCGCCTTCGGCCGCGCCATCGAGCGCGAAGGTGATGACAGCCGGTATTTCGAGCGAGCCGGGAACCGTCACCACGTCATAGGTGGCGCCGGCCTCATCGAGCGCGCCGGTCGCGCCATCGAGCAGGGCGTCGGCGAGATCGTCGTGAAAGCGCGCTTCGACAATGAGCAGATGCGCCTTCGCCTTCGGGCGAATGAACGCTTTGCCGTGTTGGGATGTGCCAGCCATAAAAGTCTCCGGGGGGTTGCCGGTGACTTAGGCCGAAGCCGTGTTGACCGCAAGCGGAAGATGCTGCGGCGCGACGTTCTGTGACCTATTCAGGCTGACGCGTTGCGAGATCCGCGCGATCCACCAGGCTTTTGACCCAAGCCTCGACTTCCTGGTGTTTTATCACTCTGCCGGCATCGACATCCGCCAACGCGTCGAGAGTCATCTGCCAGCGCTCGACGGTCTCTTCAGCTCCTTTGGGATCCATCACAGCCCCTCTTTCGCGGCCTCCGCCAGGCGCGCGGCATAGCGGGCCATAGTGTCGATCTCGATGTTGACGCGGTCGCCGGCCTGGCGCTCGCCCCAGGTGGTGACGCTCAGCGAATGATGGATGAGGAGCACGTCGAAGCGGGTCGCTTCGACCTTGTTGACGGTAAGCGAGGTGCCGTCGAGCGCGACCGACCCTTTGGGCGCGATGAACTTCGCCAGATTGCGCGGCGCTTCGAGGGTGAAGCGCACGGCATCGCCCTCCTCCTTGCGCTCGACGATCTCGGCGGTGCCGTCGACATGGCCGGAAACGATATGGCCGCCGAGCTCATCGCCGATCTTCAGTGCCCGTTCCAGATTGATCCGGGTGCCGGATTTCCAGCTCGACGCGGTGGTCAGCCTCAGCGCTTCCTCCCAGGCCTCGACCTCGAACCAGCGCGCGTTGGAGCCATGCTCGGGCAGCGCCGTGACGGTGAGACAGACGCCGCCGCAGGAAATCGAAGCGCCGATCGCGATCGTTTCTGGATCATAGGCGGTGTCGATGCGCAGGCCGATGCCTTGGGCGAGCGGCTTCACGCTCGCAACCGTACCAACATCAGTCACAATTCCCGTAAACATCAGAGAGCGTCTTTCGTATTGATCGTGATCTTATCCAAAAACCGGTTCCCACTTTTTGGGCTCATGGTCTTACCCACTCGGCGTAACTGTCCTCGCCGAAGCGCATGTCACGCAGCTTGCGAAATCCAGCCGGGATGTGGTCGGCGTCGATGGGCGATGCAATGCCGTCCTCGCCGATCGCCTCCGGCCCCTGGAACAGGACGATGCGGTCGACCAGGTCTTCCTCCAGGAAGGCCTTGGCCACCCTGGCGCCGCCTTCGACCAAAACGCTCGCCATGCCGAGTGCGGCAAGGTCTTCCAGCAATTCCGGCAGAGCGACGAAGCCATCATAGGTTTCGGTGCCGATGAAGCGCACGCCCGCGCGTTCCAGCGCCGCCCGCCGATGCGGATCGGCCTCCAGGCAAGCGGCGACATAGAGCGGCACGCGATCGACGCCGGACACCAGCTTGGACGTCTCCGGCAGCCGGATCTGCCGATCGAGGATGACGCGCGCCGGCGAGCGGTTCTCCAGTCCGGGCAGGCGCACGGTCAGCGCCGGGTCGTCCTCGAGCGCGGTGCCGATGCCGATCAGGATGGCGTCGGCCTCGGCGCGCATCAGATAGACGTCGCGCCGGGCGATCTCGCCGGTGATGGCGACCTGTCCGGCGCCTTTGCGGCCGATCTTGCCGTCGCTAGAAAGCGCAAGCTTCAGAGTCACTTCCGGGCGTTTTTTCAGAGAACGAGTCAGATAGCCGGCCATCTGCTCGGCAGCCTCGGTGGCCAGCACCTTCTCCGCCACCTCGACGCCGGCGGCGCGCAGGATGGCGTAGCCCTTGCCGGAGACGCGCGGATCGGGATCGCTCGCCGCACCGACGACGCGCGCGATGCCGGCATTGACCAGCGCATTGGCGCAGGGTGGCGTGCGGCCGTGATGGGCGCAGGGCTCCAGAGTAACGTAAGCCGTAGCACCGCGCGCAAGCTCGCCGGCCTCGGCCAGCGCTTCTGTCTCGGCATGGGGGCGGCCGCCCACGGCCGTCACCCCGGTGCCGACGATCATCGGGCCGGCGCCATCGTCGCGCACGATGATGGTGCCGACGGAAGGGTTGGTTGAGGTGCGGCCGGCATTGCGGCGCGACAGCCTGATGGCCGCGGCCATGAAACGGCGATCAAGGGCCGCCTGCGCGGCCTCGTCCAGTCGCGGTCCCGCCATGATCAGCCGGCGTCCTCTTCGCTTTTTTCCTCGTCGCCCTTCAATTCGCCCAGCAGCTCGTGAAAATCCTTGGCCTCGCGGAAATTGCGGTAGACCGAGGCGAAGCGGACATAGGCAACGTCATCGAGCGACTTCAGCGCCTCCATGACCAGCCGGCCGACCTCGCCCGAGGCCACTTCGGTTTCGCCGGAGCTTTCGAGCTGGCGCACGATGCCGGTGACGGCGCGGTCGATGCGCTCGGGGTCGACATTGCGCTTGCGCACCGCGATCTCGACGGAACGCAACAGCTTGTCGCGGTCGAACGGCACCTTGCGCCCGGACTTCTTGATGACGACGAGGTCGCGCAGTTGGACACGCTCGAAGGTGGTGAAGCGGCCGCCGCAATCAGGGCACACCCGCCGCCGGCGGATCGCAGCGCCGTCCTCGGCGGGACGCGAATCCTTCACCTGCGTATCTTCGGACTGGCAATAAGGGCAGCGCATGGAAAGCCTTGGGTTCGCGATTCTCAGATGGCGGAAGGCTTAGTGCCTTTTGCCGTCTTGGCAAAGGAAAGACCTTTTCTCCCCTTCAGAGATAGCGAGGCGCAAGCACAATTGCCAGCGCCCTGCCAAGGCCGGCAACGTCAGGGCGCGACGTCCTTGGTCGAAAACCCGCAGGACGTGCCGAGATTGCGATAAGCCTTGGTGAAGCCATCCATCGGAATGCTGGCGACGGCCTGTTTGCCGAAAGTCACATCGAGCGAGGTGACCTTGCGCATGGCGCGCAGCAAGGCCAGGCTGGTCTTGGCCTGGTTGTCGACCAACCAGCTCGGGCGGCCGCCGGCGGCGGCGTTGGAGGTGACCGTCGCGGCGACCTTCACGCCGGGGTCGCCGAAGGTCGCGGCGATCTTGTCGCCGGTCGGCAAGGTCTTGTTGTCGATGATGAACATGATGGCCGGATAGGCATCCGGCGGCAGCGCGTCGCCGGTCGAGATCGACAGCGTCAGGGATCCGGCATTGCCGTTGCCGTCGAGGAAAGCCGTCGAGGCGGCGCAGGTCTTGTGCGCGTCCTGCCCGGTATCGAGCGTATCGATGATGGTGGTCCACCTGCCGAAGGTATTGGTGGCGGGCAGATCAGCATCCGGCTTGGTTTCGTCCTGAGCCATCGCGGCGGAGGCGGCGAAGGCGGCAAGCGGGCCAAGCAAAGCCGCAGCGAGACGGGAAGTACGCATCATCGGATCTCCAGTAAGCCGCGCCGCCCAGAGGAGCGGCGCAAGCGCAGGATAAAAGATGACGCGCGGCGCCCGGTCAACCGAGATAGGGATAGAGCGGGAAGCGGTCGGTCAGCGCCGTGACCTTGGCCTTCACAGCGGCCTCGACCGCCGCGTTGCCTTCATCGGAATTCGCCGCCTTCAGCCCGTCCAGCACCTCGGCGATCAGCTTGCCGATCTCGCGGAACTCGGCCTGGCCGAAGCCGCGCGTGGTGCCGGCCGGCGTGCCGAGGCGCACGCCAGAGGTGACGAACGGCTTTTCCGGATCGAATGGGATGCCGTTCTTGTTGCAGGTGATGTTGGCGCGGCCAAGGGCTGCTTCCGCGCGCTTGCCGGTGGCGTTCTTCGGACGAAGGTCGACCAGCATCAGGTGATTGTCGGTGCCGCCCGAGACGATGTCGAGGCCAGTCTCCTGCAGGCTGGAGGCCAGCGCCTTGGCATTGGCGACGATGCTTTCGGCATAGGCCTTGAAGCTCGGCTTCAGCGCTTCGCCGAGCGCCACCGCCTTGGCGGCGATGACATGCATCAGCGGCCCGCCCTGCAGGCCCGGGAACACCGCCGAGTTCATCTTCTTGGCGATTTCCTCGTCATTGCACAGGATCATGCCGCCGCGCGGGCCGCGCAGCGACTTGTGGGTCGTCGTGGTCACGACATGGGCGTGGGGCAGCGGCGACGGATGCATGCCGCCGGCGACGAGACCGGCGATATGCGCCATGTCGACCATGAGGTAAGCGCCGATCGAATCGGCGATCTCGCGGAAACGCTTCCAGTCCCAGATGCGCGAATAGGCGGTGCCGCCGGCCAGGATCAGCTTCGGCTTCGTCTCATGCGCGGTCTTCTCGATCGCGTCCATATCGAGCAGGTGATCGTCCTTGCGCACGCCGTAGGAGACGACCTTGAACCACTTGCCGCTCATGTTGACCGGCGAGCCGTGGGTGAGATGGCCGCCCGAATTCAGGTCGAGACCCATGAACGTGTCGCCGGGCTGCAGCAGCGCCAGAAACACCGCCTGGTTCATCTGGCTGCCCGAGTTCGGCTGGACGTTGGCGAAGTTGCAGCCGAACAGCTTTTTGGCGCGCTCGATGGCCAGTTCCTCGGCCACGTCGACGAACTGGCAGCCGCCATAGTAGCGCTTGCCCGGGTAGCCCTCGGCATATTTGTTGGTCATGATCGAGCCCTGCGCCTCGAGCACGGCGCGCGACACGATGTTTTCGGAAGCGATCAACTCGATCTCATGGCGCTGGCGACCGAGTTCGTTGCGGATGGCGCCGAAGATTTCCGGATCGGCGTCGGCAAGCGTGGTCTCGAAGAAGGATTCGAATTTGGTGGAGGCTGCCGCGGCATTTGACATGGCTTGCTTTCCCTTGGGGCCGGAGGTCTGCGAGGTCGCCGCGCATTAACACAGTTGTTTTCGGCCTGCCACGTTTGCGGCGCGAAATTTGCTGGCCGGTTTGCGTCAAGCCAAGCCTGGCGGATGCTAATCGCGCGGTTCGCGGCTTCAGCATCGCCTCTGAGAAGGTGATTTCGGTGAACAGCTTGCGCGCCGTATGGTCGTTGATGTCGCCACGGCGAAGCATCGTCCCGCAGTTCGGCGCGCTCGGCCTCGATGCCGGCAAGCCTGAAGCCGGTTCGATCGCTGATTTAGTCCGATCATGCGCAATTGAAGGCGCGCCGTCCAGCACCGAGGCTGTCGTTCTGCTTGCTGGCAGTTGCGGCTGGCCTGAACAAAAAAGGCCGCTACGAGAGCGGCCTTTTTCTTCTTAGATCAGATGCTTAAAGCGCGGAGCTGATCTGCAGCTCGCTGGCGCCGTCGAGGCCGTAGATGTCATCGCGGAACTGCACGACGCCCGGGGCGGTCGACCATGCCGACAGATAGAGGAAGTGAACCGGCACCGGGTTGACGACCTGGATCGGGGTGTTCTCGCCGGTCTTGATCGCCGCCTCGAAATGCTGACGGTCCCAGCCGGGCGTGTCGCGCAGGATCCAGGTGACGAGGTCGCGCACATTCTGGACGCGCACACAGCCGGAGGAATCGAAGCGCATCAGCTTGCCAAACAGGCTCTGCTGCGGCGTGTCGTGCATGTAGACCCCGTCCGGGCTCGGGAAGTTGATCTTGACCGAGGCCATGGCATTGTTGCCGCCGGGATCCTGGCGGAAACGGTATTTCGCGGCATCGTCCGTCGACCAGTCGATGGTCATCGGATCGACCTCGCTGCCGTCCGGCGCGAACAGGCGGATGTGGCTGTCCTTGAGGTAGTTCGGGTCCTTCCGCATCAGCGGAATGATGTCCTTGCGCACGATCGAGACCGGCGCGTTCCAGTATGGATTGACGATGATCTCGTTGATCTTCGAGTTCACGATCGGCGTCTGGCGGTCGATCTTGCCGACGATCGCGGTATGGCGAAGCACGACCCGGTCGTTCTCGACGGCTTCGATCTGGGCGCCCGGAATGTCGACCAGCACGTAGCGGTCGCCCAGCGTGCCGGCCTTTTCCTTCAGGCGCTGGAGGTTGGTCTGCAACTGGCCGAGCCGGATCTGCGCCGAGACGTTCATTGCCGTATAAGTGTATTTGCCCATGGCGCCGTCGGCCGGCAGGCCGTGACGGAGCTGGAAGCGCTTTACCGCCGAGTCGACGTAGGAATCGAAGGCCGTCGAAATGCCGGCGCTCTGCGGCAGGTCGCCCGAGACCATCAGGCGCTTGCGCAACGGCACGACATCCGGATCGTCGTCGCCAAGCTGCAATTTCTTGGTGGCCGGAACCTGCTCCCAGCCGCCCTGGGAGACGATGTTCTGGTACTGCGCCACCGCCTGCTCGGTGAAGGCCACCGTCTGCAGGCTGAAGATCGGCAGCGTCGAAGCGACCTTGTTGGTGTCGGTGCCGCGGGCGTCGAACTGGTCGTCCCAGTTGCCGCGGGTCGAGGATTTCAGGATGTCCCCGATCACGTCCTGGGCGCTCGCTTGGCCGGCGACCATTGCGGCGGCAAGCGCGGAGGCTCCGGTGAGGAAGAAACGGCGGCTGGTTCTCATGGCAGACATTCTTGGCTATTCGCTCTCGCTCAATCGCTTGCCGGGCGGCTTGTCCGCACTCTAGGGGTGGCAAACTTAACAATTCGCCAACCAAGACCCGCATCGGTCGGCCGCCAGAAACGCGCTGCCGCAACGCAGGTTCCAAGGAGCGCAAGGCACAGGCCCGCAGCGTCACTCACAAACCGCATTGACCGCGATTATGGCGGCAACGTGGCCTTGGCCCGCGATTTGCATGCGGCGGCAAGGTGAAAGGAAGGGCGGCGATGCTTTTTTGCATCGCGCGATGCTGGCGCGTCCTTGCGAAGTAAGCACCCTGCCCTTCAGGCGCGGAGCTTCAATGCGCAGAGCGGCGGTCAAACTCCCGCAGATGCCCGCCTTCGCCAAAAGGATAGGACCGGTGCGCTTCAAGCACCGATCCCGTACTCTTCTCCCGGTCGCGCTTCTTCGGCGCGGCTTTCCCGTCCCCAATTGCGAAGCGCTTACATCCGGTAAGCGATCGTATCGTTCCAGAAGCGGTCTAGCCGCTGCAGCGCGCGGTTCATCTGCTTGAACTCGTCGGTGTTGATGCCGCCGACCGCCTCGATCGAGCCGACATGGCGCTCGTATAGGCCGGCGACGACGTCGGCCACCTCGTTGCCCTTCGGCGTCAGCGAGACGCGGACCGAACGGCGGTCGATGCGCGAGCGCTGATGGTTGATGAAGCCGAGGTCGACCAGCTTCTTCAGATTGTAGGAGACGTTGGAGCCGAGATAATAGCCACGCGAGCGCAGCTCGCCGGCGGTCAGCTCCGAATTGCCGATGTTGAAGAGCAGCAGCGCCTGGATGGCGTTGATGTCGGAACGGCCGTTGCGGTCGAACTCGTCCTTGATCACGTCAAGCAGGCGGCGGTGCAGACGCTCCACCAGCTGCAGCGATTCCATGTAAAGCGAGCGGATAGCCTCGCGGCGATCGTCGGATACGTTTGCGGTCTTCGCCGCCGGACGCGAATTGATCATTGTCTTTGCCTCTCGTTTGTCGCCTTGGTGATTTTTTGTTTTTCACCTTGATCGCGACACTATCGAATACTCATAAAATTCGACTTAAACGCCAGGGCTAACAAGAGCTTACCGGTAAGAGGTTTCGGAAGACGCTTAACGATCGGTCACCCGAGCAAGAACAATTAACCTAAAGATTTAGCCAATTGATTTTCCAGTGAAACGGGGCCGCGAAATCGGCCCCGAAGGCCGGCCCTCGGCCCGCTTTATGGGTGGAGCATGATGTCGTCCGAAAACAGCTTCACACTTTTCGGCATCATGTTCATTGGCGGAGCCGGCGCTTCTGCAGCCAGATGGTGACGCGAAAGACGATGTAGAGCAAGGCCACGCAGGCGTGCGATACGACGATCAGCAGCCGGTGGCCGAAGAGATCGGGGAAACCGGCATACATCACCGTCTCGGTCGCGGCGCAGATGAACCAGATCACCGGCCCCCACGATGCCAGCATCCAGAGGCCGGCGGCGGCGAAGGGAAAGAACACCGCGAGCATGGCCGCCGCCACCTGCCAGTGCACCGGCATCAGGTCGAAGCGCCACATCTCGCCCGGATAAATGCCGATGAGGCGGATCCAATAGAGGATGCCGAACAACAGGCAGTAGCCGGCGATGACGCGCTGGAACCAGGCGAAGATGACCTCGGTGGTCGAGGGCTGCAGCACCACGCGCCTGGAGGTGACCTCGCTCACAGGACAAGCTCCTTGTCCCCGAGCGGCGCGAAATAGGCGTCGATGTCGGCCGTCCGGACCTCATCCAGTCCTGCCGGTCGCCACTCGGGCTTCGAGCCTTTTTCGATGATGGCGGCGCGGATGCCTTCGTAGAAATCATGGCCGGCAAGCATGCGGTTGAGGATGCGGAACTCCATCTTCATGCATTCGTCCATCGACAGTGTCGAGCCGGCGCTGATCTCGCGCCAGGCGACGTTTAGGCTGGTCGGCGAACGGGTCTTGATCATGGCAAGCGTCCTGGCGGCGAAAGCATCGCCGGCAGCGGCCTCCTCGAGGCTGGCGATGATATCGGCAAGCGAGCTTTGCGAAAAATGGCGTGCGATCGAATCCAGGTCCTGCTGCTCCGTCTCGCGCTTTGCCGGCACGAAGAAATCGCGCAGCTCGGCATTCGGATCGTTGCTGATCGCCAGCTCGTCGAGCAACCCCGCCTGGTCCTGCGCCTTGATGGTGTGCGTGGCAAGCCCCGACCAAAGCGCATCGCCGTAGCGGATGCGATTTCCGGTCAGCCCGAGATACATGCCGAAGGAGCCGCCGAGATCCGGCAGCAAATGGCTGGCGCCGACATCGGGGAAGAAGCCGATGCCGACCTCCGGCATGGCGAACTGCGCGTTCTCGGTCAGCACCCGATGCGAGCCATGAAAAGAGATGCCGACGCCGCCGCCCATGACGATGCCGTCGATCAAAGCGATATAAGGTTTCTTGAAGCGCGCGATGCGGGCATTGAGCCGGTACTCGTCGGCGAAGAAATCGACCGGCGGTTCGCCGGCGCGGCCGGCCTCGTAGATGTGCAGGATATCGCCGCCGGCGGAAAACGCCCTGCCCTCGGCCTTGACGACGACGACACCGACGCCGGGATCCTGTTCCCAGGCGTCCAGCGCCCTGCCGAGCGCCTTGACCATGTTGTGCGTGACGGCGTTGAGCGCCTTCGGACGGGTCAACGTGACAACGCCCGCTCTGCCCAGCCGCTCGAAGCGGATCTCGTCGCCTCCGCCAAAATCCATCACCAGAGAATCCCTCTCTCCGCCCGCCGGGGGAGAGAAGTGCTAAAGGCGGCATGGAGACGCGTCAATGGCGGCGGTTACTGGGGAGCGCTCCTTGCGCTGGCGGGCGGCAGCGCCAGATGTTAGGTAACCGGCAAAGCACTGTGCCCGCGCCCGACAGGTTTCGAGCAGATCGACATGCCTGGAATTTCCCGCTTCGCGGTTGGATTGGTCGGTCTCCTATGTCTGGGACTGCCCGTCCGCGCTGCGACAATCGCCGAGCTCTACCAGGCGCAGGCGATCGTCACCGGCACCGGCGAGGCAAATCGCGAGATCGGCTTCAAGGATTGCCTCGACAAGGTGCTGGTCAAGGTCTCGGGCGACCAGCGCCTGACGCAGAAGACGGAGATGCTGGCTCTGCGCGACAAGGCGGCCGACTTCGTGCAGTCCTTCCGCTATCACGACCGGCTCGAAGGCATCCCGATCCATGACGAGCAAGGCACGCATGACAGGCCGCATGATCTCACCTGCCTCTACAAGCCAGCTGTCATCGACAAGCTCCTGGCGCAGCTCGGCAGCAGGCCCTGGCTCGGCGAGCGGCCGCCTATCGCCGTCTTCATGACCGCCGAGCAGGGCTCGCGGCATTTCATGCTGACGGCGGATGAGGACCTGGGCAAGACCATGAGGGAATCCTTCGCCAACGCCACAAGTCCACTGCTGATGCGCATTGTCTTTCCAAAGGCCAGCCAGCTCGGCGGCCTCGACGAAAAGGCGCTCGCGGCCGCCGATATGGCAAAGCTCGACAAGCTCGCGAAGAAAGCGGGAGCGGCCCGGGCGCTCGCCGGCAGCATCGTGTGGAGCGACAAGGAGCTTGGCTGGATCGCCGACTGGCGGCTGGACGATCGCGGCAGGACCTACCGCTGGCAGGCGCGCGGCGTCAGCTTCGACGAGGCGTTCCGTGTGGCGATCAGGGGCGCGGCGCAGATTTTGTCGGGGCACGGGCAACCGTGAGGCTTCCTCGTCCCACGCAGTGGGGAGAGGTGGCTCGGCGAAGCCGAGACGGAGAGGGGAGCGCCCTACGAAGGCCCCCTCTCCGTCCGCTTCGCGGCCACCTCTCCCCCGCCTTTGGCAGGGGCGAGGAACTCGCGCTTCGACGCTGGCACAATCGTGTCGCATTGGTCAGCAGCGGAGACGCGTGGTAAAAGCCGGCGCAAAAGAGAGTTTCGGCGATGAACAAATTCACTCCCGCAAAGCCCGCCGGCGCGCGCAGCGTCGACGAGATCACCGGCAGCCGGCGGCTGCGGCGCATGCGCAAGGCCGACTGGTCGCGACGGCTGGTGCAGGAGAACCAGCTTTCGGTGAACGACCTGATCTGGCCGATCTTCGTCATCGACGGCAAGAACACGCGCGAGCCGATCGCCGCGATGCCGGACGTCTATCGCCTGTCCCTCGACCTCGCGGTGAAGGAAGTCGAGCGCGCGGCCAAGCTGGGCATCCCGGCCATCGCCACCTTCCCCCATGTCGAGCTTGCGCTGCGCGACCAAACCGGATCGCACATCCTCGACCCCGACAATGTCATCAACCGCGCCACGCGCGCCATCAAGGACGCGGTGCCGGAGATCGGCATTATCACCGATGCCGCGCTCGACCCGTTCACCAGCCACGGCCATGACGGCATCCTGCGCGACGGCATCATCGTCAATGACGAGACGGTGGAGCAGGTCGCCGCCGCGGCCGTCATCCAGGCGGCGGCGGGCGCCGACATCATCGCGCCTTCGGACATGATGGACGGCCGCATCGGCGCCATTCGTGACGCGCTCGATGCCAACGGTTTCCAGGACGTGGCGATAATGTCCTACGCGACGAAGTTCGCCTCGGCCTTCTACGGGCCGTACCGCGAGGCGGTCGGCACCGCCGGCCTGCTCAAGGGCGACAAGAAGACCTACTATATCGACCACGCCAATTCCGACGAGGCCGTGCGCGAGGCCGAGCAGGACCTCGCCGAGGGCGCCGACATGCTGATGGTCAAGCCCGGCCTGCCCTATCTCGACATCATCCGCCGGCTGAAGGACGAGCTGCGGATGCCGACCTTCGCCTATCAAGTGTCGGGCGAATATTCGATGATCAAAGCAGCGGCCGCCAATGGCTGGATCGACGGCGAAAAGGCGATGCTGGAATCGCTGCTTGCGCTGAAGCGGGCGGGCTGTGACGGCGTGCTCACCTATTTCGCGCCGGTGGTGGCGCAGATGCTGAGGGGATAAGCCCCCGACTGATCTGATGCTGTTGGATAACCGGCCGGCCACTCTGCCGGCCGGATTTTTTTGCCCGATAGAATACTGATTGCAAAATGCAATCAGTTGAGCTATTCCGCTTGCATATCACAACTGATCAGGAGGAAACCGTGTCCAAGCTCCGTGTTGATTGTTTTACGCTCTCGCTCGACGGCTACGGTGCCGGTCCCGACCAGAGCCTCGCCAGCCCGCTCGGCGTCGGCGGCGAAAACCTGCACAAATGGATGATCAAGACCCGCTCGTTCTACCAGATGATCGGCAAGGAAGGCGGGACGACGGATACCGATAACGATTTTGCGGTACGCAGCTTCGAGAATGTCGGCGCCTGGATTCTCGGCCGCAACATGTTCGCGCCGAGCCGCGGCGAATGGCCGGACGACGATTGGAAAGGCTGGTGGGGCCCCAACCCACCCTATCACGTGCCGACCTTCATTCTGACGCATCACAAGCGCGCGCCGATCGAGATGGAAGGCGGCACGACGTTTTACTTCGTCACCGAAGGCATCCATTCGGCGCTCGAGCAGGCGAAGGCAGCCGCCGGCGGCAAGGACGTGCGCGTCGGCGGCGGCGTCTCGACCGTCCGTCAATATCTGCAGGAGAGCTTGATCGACGAGATGCATCTGGCGATCTCGCCTGTCCTGCTCGGCTCGGGCGAGCATCTGTTCGCCGGTCTCGACATGCTGAAGCTGGGGTATCAGTGCACGGAACAGGTTGCCACGGCGGATGCCACGCATGTGATGATCGGGCGGGCGTAGGCCAAGCTTCTCCTTCTCCCCTTGTGGGAGAAGGTGGCCTCGCGAAGCGAGGTCGGATGAGGGTGCTCCAGCTTGGCGACGAGCTGGAAATCGTCACCGCCTCATTTCTTCCAACACCCCTCATCCGTCTCGGCGCTGCGCGCCGATCCACCTTCTCCCACAAGGAGAGAAGGAGGGCGCTCAATACTTCTCCGGCACGTAGAGTTCGCGCGGCAGGACCTGGCGCTCATATTCTGGGTTGAAGACGCGCTCCGGCAGCGTGATTTCCTCGTGCGGAACCTCCTCATAGGGCATCTGCTGCAACAGATGGTCGATGCAGTTCAGCCGAGCCCGCTTCTTGTCGTTGCCCTCGACGATGAACCAGGGCGCTTCCGGAATGTTGGTGCGGGCGAAGGTCTCTTCCTTGGCCTTGGTGTATTGCTCCCAGCGCACGCGCGACTGCAGGTCCATGGGCGAGAGCTTCCACTGCTTCATCGGATCGTGGATGCGCATCAGGAAGCGCATCTGCTGCTCCTCGTCGGTGATCGAGAACCAGTATTTCACCAGGGTGATTCCGGAACGGACCAGCATGCGCTCGAATTCGGGCACGTCGCGGAAGAACTCCTCGACTTGGTCCCCATTGGCAAAGCCCATCACCCGCTCGACGCCGGAGCGATTGTACCAGGAGCGGTCGAACAGCACGATCTCGCCGCCCGCGGGCAGATGCGGCACGTAGCGCTGGAAATACCATTGCGACTTCTCGCGCTCGGTCGGCGCCGGCAATGCCACGACACGGGCGATGCGCGGATTGAGCCGCTGCGTGATGCGCTTGATGACGCCGCCCTTGCCGGCGGAATCGCGGCCTTCGAAGACCACCACCAGCTTCTTCTTGTGGTAGGCGACCCAGGACTGCAGCTTGATCAGCTCCGACTGCAGCCTGAGCAGCTCGCGAAAATAGGTCATGCGCTCGATGGAGGGCGGATGCGACTTCTTGTAGATCTTGGCGATCTCGAGCGAGAGCGCCGGCTCGGACAGCTCCAGCTCATAGTCCTCGTCGAGCGTATCCTCGAGCTCGGCCTCCAGCCAGTCCTTGGCTCCGGAATTCGGTTTCAGTTCATTCATCGCGCTGCTCCGTCTGCCTGTCAGCCATCACCGCTTCGGAAGCTCCGGCCGGACACTCCGTAAGCCGACTGAGATACAGAGGCGCAATGACGGTTTTATTGCAATCGCCCGGCAGCTGCATCGACATGGAAGATATGTGATCGACCCCGTATCGATAGCGGGGCGACAAGCGGCGGGAATTGTCCTACAAATCCCTCGCCTCTTTCCGGCGCTCGCCACAGCGCTTCTTCAAAACAAATTGCGAGGACCGACATGGAATACCGCACGCTCGGCCGATCCGGCTTGAAAGTCTCGACATTGACGCTTGGCACCATGACTTTCGGCGGCACCGGTCCGTTCGCCGCCGTCGGCAATTCGGATCTTTCGGCAGCCAAACGCATCATCGACACCTGCATCGATGCCGGCATTAACCTCATCGACACCGCAAACGTCTATTCCAGCGGGTTGTCGGAAGAGATCATCGGCGAGGCGCTTGGCGGCAAGCGCAAGAACGATGTGCTGATCGCCTCGAAGGCGCGCATGCGTATCGGCACCGGCCCCAATGACGAAGGCCTGTCGCGCCATCACCTGATCCGCGAGTGCGAAAGGAGCCTGAAGCGGCTCAGGACCGACGTCATCGACGTCTATTTCGTCCACCAATGGGATGGGCTCACCCCGGTCGAGGAGACGGTCGCGGCGCTCGACACCTTGGTCAATCAGGGCAAGATCCGCTATATCGGCTGCTCCAACTGGTCGGGCTGGCAGGTAATGAAGGCTCTTGCCGTCAGCGACAGCCGCCATCAGGCCCGTTTCATCACTCAGCAGATCCACTACACGCTGGAAGCGCGGGAGGCCGAATACGAATTGCTGCCGATCTCGGTCGACCAGGGCCTCGGCGTGCTCGTCTGGAGCCCGCTTGCCGGCGGACTGCTCTCCGGCAAATACCATCGCGACAGCCCGACCGCGCGCCAGATCGGCGGCTGGACGGAACCGCCGATCCGCGATGAGGATCGCCTGTGGCGCATTGTCGACGTGCTCAACTTCATCGGCAAGGCACGCGGCGTTTCGGGCGCGCAGGTGGCGCTTGCCTGGCTGCTCGGCCGACCGGCCGTAAGCTCGCTGGTGATCGGCGCGCGCAACGAGGCGCAGCTCAAGGACAACCTCGCCGCGGCAAGCCTGTCGCTCACCGAGGACGAACGGCAGCGTCTCGACATCGTCAGCCGGCCGCCGGTGCTTTATCCCTATTGGCACCAGCAGTTCACGGCCAGGGATCGTTTCGGGCCGGCCGACGAGGTGCTCGACCGCTCTCACGCTTAAAACGCTCAGCCGGCGATAAAGCGCCAGACTTCCGCGTCGGGCTTAATCTGCCCGCTCAGCACGAAATATTTGTAGAGGACGAGCAGCGAGATCGCCTGCTCGTCCTGCTCATTGCCGAATCTGCGGCAATAGGCATTGGCGGCGGCGGTTATCCGTCCCGCCTCGTCGGGATGTTTTTCGAAATAGGCCACCTTGTCGAGCAGGTCGGAGAAATCCGGCTGCAGGGGCACATAGTGGACGTTGGGCTCGACCTGGGCTTCGGCGAACCAGGTTTCGTAGGTCGGTTCCGGCATGAGGCAGAGTGAATTGGAGCTCATGATCCATTTCAGGTTCGTCGCGACATCATTGCCTTCGAGCGAGACGATGTAGCGATACTGTCGCTGCTGCTCGATGTTCAGGAACGGCTTGCGGTATCCGTCCGGCGCATCGGCCCTGTGGGAACCCGCATCGCAAATCGGCAGGTCGGCGGCTTTTTCGACGAAGCGGGTGCGAATCGGATTGTTGAGATGACCGCGCCAGACCACCATCGGACGCTTGGCGGCGAAAGACAGGTTGTCGGGCGGCATGTAGAAGTGACGGAACTTGTTCAGCTTCATCAGCACGCCGTTCGCATTGTCGTCGCCGATGGGCCGGTCCTTGACGATCCTCGGGAACTCCGGAACCCCGACAACGTCGCCGAATTCGAAATCGATCAGCAGGCCGGGATCGAAATAGCGCGCGAATTCCTTGAGGTCGTAATAATACATGCTGGAAGAGGACGGCAGCTTGCCGACGGCTACGGCGTCCGGACTGGGCACGAACGGGTGTTCCAGCTTGTTGTAGTAGTTCAGCCGCTCGCGAACCGTCTTGCCCGAAAGCATGGCCTGTTCAAGCCGGCTGGCGAGGCGGTCGCGAAACAGGGACTGCGGTGCGCGGTCGCGCGCGAAATTGCGCGCGTAATAGAACAGCTTTGCGGCGGTTCGAGAGAGTGTGGCCATACGTCCGCGAGTTCAGCAAGTTCCCCTCGTCTCCTACAGCATTCTCCCGGCCACGTTGCAAGCCCGCTAATGCAACCGGCGTTGTGTCGACGCTTTCCCTCAAGCCGCGACCACGGCAAACCCGCGTGCGCGCAAACCGCGCCGGTCGTCATGCAATGAGGTGACCAGCCGATCTCGGCTGCCGGCGATGTGAGCGGAAAGCAGTCGCGCCGCTTCATCGGCATCGGCGCTCCTGACGGCGGCGAGGATGGCATGATGTTCGGCCCAGGCACGGCCGAGCGCCTTCTCATCGCGCACCTCCAGCCAGCGCGCACGCGACAGCCTGGTCATCGCGTCGCGCACTGCCCTGAGCAGAAACTCGTTGCCGGAAAGCCTTGCCAGTTCGATGTGGAAATCCAGGCCGACGCGATGCCACTCCTCGCGCGGCGTCTCAGCATCGCAGGAATCGAGCATCGCCGCGATCACGTCGATGCCGCCACGGTCTTCGAGCGCCGCCGTGAGGCGAACCGCCGCGACTTCGACCGCCTCGCGGTAGACGGCGATCTGCCCGAGTTCGGCAAGGTTGATTGGCGCCACCGTCCAGCCGCGGCCGTCGCGGCCGATCAGCCCTTCCGTCTCCAGGCGCAGCAATGCGGCCCGCACCGGCGTGCGCGACGCGCCGAAGCGGCTCTCGATCCAGCGCTCGGTCAGCCGCTCGCCCGGTCCGATCTCCAAACCGAGGATCATCTCGCGAAGCTGTCTTTCGACATTTTGCATCTGCGACATTTGTCGTCCCGTTTTCCAAGCCGCGTTGACGGCGCTCGCATTGACAGTAGCGAGTGTCAGGTCCATGACGGATACCAGCTTGGTATCCCAAATTGGTATCCGCAACAACCCCAGCATTGGCACGCATGACATGACGCCCAAGGAACCCGAACAGAGCGGCTTCAACATCCATTGGCGACGCAATCTCGCCGTCTGCTTCGCCGGCTCGTTCAGCACGCTTGTCGCCATGACGCTGCTTCTTCCGTTCCTGCCGCTGTACGTCGAGCAGCTCGGCGCCGAAGGCCACGCGGCGATCGTGCAGTGGTCGGGCATCGCCTATGGCGCGACCTTCTTCGCGGCCGCGCTGGTCGCGCCTTTGTGGGGACGGCTGGGCGACCGCTACGGCCGCAAGCTGATGCTGGTACGCGCTTCGTTCGGCATGGCGATCTGTATGTCGCTGACCGGCATGGTTGAGAGCGTCTGGCAGCTGGTGCTGCTTCGATTGCTGATCGGTTTTGCCGGGGGTTATTCATCGGGTTCGACGATCCTGGTGGCGATGCAGACGCCCAAGGAGCGCTCCGGCTGGGCGCTGGGCGTGCTGGCGGCGGGCATCACGGCGGGCTCGCTGGTCGGACCGCTGCTGGGCGGTCTGCTGCCGCCGCTGATCGGCATCCGCGCCACCTTCCTGCTGTCCGGCGCCGTCATTTTCCTGGCCTTCCTGGCGACGACCTTCCTGATCAAGGAGAATCCGCCGGCGCCCAAGCTCGCCTCGACGACGAAGCCGAAAAGCGGCTGGTCGCAGATCCCCGACAAGCGGCCGATCGTCGCCATGCTGGCCACCGGCATGCTGCTCGCCTTCGCCACCATGTCGATCGAGCCGATCATCACCGTCTATGTGCAGCAACTCATCGAGGACCAGAGCAAGGTGACCATGGTTGCGGGCGTCGTCATGTCCGCCGCGGCGCTCGGCACCATCCTGTCCTCGTCCTGGCTGGGAAAACTCGCCGACCGCGTCGGCCACTGGAACGTCGTGGTCAGTGCGCTGGCGGTCTCGGCATTGCTGCTCATTCCGCAAGCCTACGTCACCAATGGCTGGCAATTGATCGGCCTGCGCTTCCTGATGGGCCTGGCGCTGGGCGGACTGTTGCCTTGCATCACCAGCGTGATCCGCCACAACATCCCTGACGGGGTCGGCGGCAATGTGCTTGGCCTGGCGATTTCGGCGCAATATGTCGGCCAGGTCGCGGGGCCGCTGTCCGGCGGCTTCGTCGGCGGGCATTTCGGTATGCGCTCGGTGTTTCTGGGCACAGCGGTGCTGATGGCGCTGGGTGCTGCCTACAACTGGATTGTCGAGTCGCGCCGGGCACGGCATATGCTGCTGGAAGCCGGCGAATCCTAACCGGCGCCTCCACCTCAACCGCAGCATGGAGCATCCAGGATGAGCCTTACTGGGCAAGCATCAGACGGCGGGAGCCGCGTTCTCGTGCTGGCAGCCGCCCTCGTCGGCGCGGCCGGAGTGGCGCTGTCGGCGACGGCGGCGCATCGCGGCGGCGCCTTCACCGGCACGGCGGCCAATTTCCTGCTGATGCATGCGCCGGCGTTCCTTGCCATCGGCCTTGCCGGCGGCAATCGCTGCCTCAGAATCGCCAGCCTCGTCCTGCTCGCGGGCCTGCTTCTGTTCTGCGGCGATCTGCTCGCCCGCGACTTTCTCGGCTCGCGGCTGTTCCCGATGTCGGCGCCGATCGGCGGTACACTTTTGATCGCCGGCTGGGTAGCGATCGCCGTCTCGGCGCTGTGGCGTCCTCGGCCGTAGGTATTTCCGGCGAGCGTTTTTAATCGGCGCGCCGCTTGTGCTTGCGCGCAGGCAGGTCGTTGGCGCGGCGCCGCTCGGGCTGCTCGGTTCCGCGCGTGATGCCCCAATAGTTGCGGTAGATGTCCTGAAAAAGATGACCAATCGGATGCATGACTGCTTCTCCTCAAGTTGAATCGATCCAATGCGTGGACACGAAAATGGCCACGGTTCAGCCGCGCTTGCGCTCCACGAGGAAGTGCAGTTCGCGGCGCCAGGGACCCACTCTGCCGCGCCGCTTCTGGCTAATGGCCGCCGAGGCGATGCCCCAGTCGTTGCCGTAGATGTCCTCGAACAAGTAACTCACCGGATGCATGGCACCCTCCTGTTGAAACCGCTCCGTCAAAAAGCGAGCGGACTTGGATCGATTCAAATCATAGGCCCCAATCACGCGAAGTCAAGCAGGATTTGAATCGATCCAACAAAAATGTTAGATGACCAGCAGCAATTCAGCGGTCATGTTCTTCCCGTGACCGGATTCGGAGGAACGACATGGCATCACTCCTCGAAGGCCAGGCAAGACCGATCAGGCTGGCCGACATCGCCAAGGCCGCCGGCGTCTCGCATGGCACGGCCTCGAATGTTTTCAGCCGTCCCGAGATCGTGCGCGCCGAAGTGCGCGAGCGGGTCAAGGCGGTGGCGGAGCAGATGGGTTATGCCGGTCCAGACCCGAAAGGCCGCTTGCTGCGCGCCGGCAAGGTCAACGCCATCGGCGTCGCCACGACCGAGCCGCTCTCCTACTTCTTCGACGATCCGTTCGCCCGCGTGATGATGGCCGGCATTTCTGAAGCCTGCGACGCCACCGGCGCGGGCATCGCGCTGGTCTCGGCCGCCAACCAGGAAAAGCTCGCCTGGAACATTCAGAGCGCGCTTGTCGACGGCTTTGTGCTGTTCTGCATCGAAGGCGGCTCGCGGCTTGTCGACCTGACGCGCGAGCGCAGGTTGCCCTTCGTCGCGCTGGAGCTCGGCTTCCAGGACGAGACCGTGTCGGCCATCGGCGTCGACAATGTCGCCGGCGCCAGGCTCGCCGCGCGCCATCTCGCCGAGCTTGGCCATCGCCGTTTCGCCGTCCTGTCGCTGGGCTTTGCCGACAATCGCATCGGCTTCGCGACACCGGAAGCGGTGCGCAGCGCGGTCTACACCGGAACGCGCGATCGCCTTGCCGGCTATTTCGAGGAGCTTTCCCGCTTCGGCATCGATACGGCGAAAATCCCGGTCTATGAGACCGAGAACGAGGAAAAAAGCACCAGGGCCGGCCTCGAGGCGATCTTCGCCATCGGGGAGCCGCCGACCGCCATCCTGGCGATGTCGGACCGCATGGCCCTGATCGCCATCGACTGGCTGAAGGCACGCGGCCTCAACGTTCCCGGCGATGTCTCCATTGTCGGCTTTGACGGCGTGCCGGACGGCGCGCTGAGCACGCCGCCGCTGACCACCATCGCCCAGCCGATCACCGAGATCGGCCGCCGCGCCGCGCGCATGATTCTCGACCATGATGGCGCGGTGCGGCGCGAGACGATGGGCGTCGAGTTCGTCGTCAGAGGTTCGACCGGGCCGGCACCGAAAGCCTGAGTGGGTTCAGGCAATTCGGATAGATCGCAGGCATTTCCTTGCCCTGCGGTCAGTAGCCGCCCGCCCGCGCCGGCAGCGGCTGCACGCCGAATGTCACACGCGCAGGCTCCTCGCGCACCGGCTTGGCGCGGGATGGGCCGAGGCTCGCAAGCCATTCGAGGTAGAGCGCAAGCGCGAGCTGCATGGCGATGCCTGCCGCGATCAGCAGCGTGTCGTAGGCCGGGCCGCCCGGGTTGATCAGCTTCAGCACCTGCGCCACCATGGCAAGCAGCGTGCCGGCGATGAACACCGGCAGCGAGCGCTTGCCCAGGATCGCGAGCGGATTGTCGGGCCGGACGCGGAAGAGGTTGGAGACCGCCGGCAGCGCGACGATCAGGTAGCTGACCGCAAGAATGTGCAAGAGCCGCGGCAGCGACAGGAAGGTCTTGTCGAAGCCGCCGATCACCACCGGCAGGTTGAACCAGGTGATCTGACCCCAGAGCGGAGTGTGCACCCAGATCGCCGCGCCGACCACATAGATGCCGGCGGCACCCAGCAGCCACGGATTGACCGGGATGCGCCCGCCGCGCTTCACATGCAGCATGGCGGCAAGGCCGATGTTGAACAGGAACTGCCAGGACAGCGGATTGAGGAACCAGAGGCCGGGCTCCGGATAGTTCGGCGGCGCGATCTGCCAGATGCCGGCGACGAGCCACAGCAGGCCGGACGCGATCAGCGCCGGCACGGGCCGATAGCTGACGAACAGCACGAACGCAGGCGCCGCCAGGAGCAGCGCCGCATAGACCGGCAAGATGTTGTTGTAGCCGAGCTGGTGGCCGAGCGTGACGATGCCGAGCAGCGCCTGCGGCGTGTTGCGCATCAAGGGTTCTATGTTGATCATCGCCAGCATTTCCGGCCGGTGCGCGAACAGCGCGGCGGCGCTAAACAGCGCGATCACCACCATGGTGATGACGATATGGGAGATGTAGAGCACCCCGGCGCGCCGCCACATCTTCAAGGTCGCGAGCAATCGGCCGCCCGGCTTGAACTTCGTGCCGTAAGCCAGCGCCACCGAGATGCCGGAGATCAGCACGAAGGCTTCCGCCGCGTCGGAAAAGCCGAAATTCTTATAGGTCCAGTTCTCGAAGACGGTGCCAGGCACATGGTCGACAAAAATGGTGAGCAGCGCGAGCGCGCGCAGCACGTCGATACGTGTGTCACGATCGATACGTGTGTCACGATCGTTGATGCGCATATCGCGCTTTCCGACACGCTTATCGCGGTCGTTGGGAACAGGGGTGGTCATCGACAAAAGGCCTCAAAGCTGGTTGTTCATAGCCAGCAAATGCGACCCCCGGGGCGCACCGCTTCGATTCCTCCCACGGGGGGAGTGTATCGGCGGAAAAACGGCCCGAATTGCGCCTGGTTCAATCAACTTTCGCGGAGCGCGAAAATATTCCGTTTTGAAGCCGGCAAATCAATGAATCTCTTATGGAATCAAATGGATATGAGCGCTTCCGAATATAGCGATAAAAACAGTATCCTGCGCCGGGACCTCGCCTTTCCTTACCGTCTGCTGAGGCCGGCGAACCCAAGCGGCGAGTGCCTGTTCGTGCTGCACGGGTCAGGTGTCGACGAGACGACGATGCTGCCGCTGGCAAGGCAGATCGCGCCGCGTTCGGTGATCGTCGCGGCGCGCGGCCGCATTCCACAGGAGGACGGATTTCGCTGGTTCGAGCGAATCACGCCGACCAGTTTCGAGCAGGTCTCCATCCATGCCGAGACGGCCGCCTATGCCCAGTTCGTGACGGACGTCGCGGAGGTGCAGCGGCTCGATCTGCAACGCGCGACCTTCCTTGGCTATTCGAACGGCGCCAACGTCGTCTCCAGCCTGATCCTGCTCCATCCCGGCATTGTCAGACAGGCAGCGCTGTTGAGGGCGATGCCGGTGCTCGACATCTCGCCGATGACCAACCTCGGCGGCAGCCGCGTGTTGATCATTGCCGGTGCCGCCGACCAGACCTATGGCCCTTTCGCCCCTGCCCTGGTGACGCTGTTCAGCGAACGCCAAGCCGAGGTCGACGCGCGCATCGTCGCCTCGGGCCACGAGTTTGGCGATGCGGACGCCGCGATCCTGCGGCAGTGGCTGGCAGCGCCTGTCGAGGTCGCCTGACTGGGCCAGGCGGGGCCCGGTGCGGCCATCAACGATCGACCATCCCGGCATGTTATAGGAACATCGTCCAGACACGCGTTGAGGGGGCTACTCGACCGGCCTCGCCCGATCCCCTCACCCATGTCCCATCCGGTTCCAGGCGTCCAGGCCGGCGATCTTGTAGGCTTCGGCCAGTGTCGGGTAGTTGAAGGTGTTGTTGACGAAGAAGTCGACCGTGCCGCCGAGATTGATCACCGCCTGGCCGATATGGATGAGCTCGGTGGCGCCCTCGCCGACGATGTGGGCGCCGAGCAGGCGGCGCGTCTCGACCGAGAACAACAGCTTCAGGAACCCGGTGCTGACGCCCATGATGTGGCCGCGCGAGGTTTCGCGAAAACGCGCCAGGCCGACCTCGTAGGCTGCGCCGCTGTCGCGCACCTGCTCTTCCGACAGGCCGACCGTCGAAATCTCCGGCACGGCGTAGATGCCATAGGGAAAGCTCTCCGGCGGCGGCGGCAGGTGAACCCCGAAGGCGTGGCAAGCCGCCACCCGCCCCTGCTCCATCGACGTCGAAGCCAGGCTCGGGAAGCCGATAACGTCGCCGGACGCGTAGATGTTCGGCACGCTGGTCTGGAAAGTCTGCGGATCGACCTTGATGCGGCCGCGGGCATCGGCCTCGATGCCGACCGTGTCGAGGCCGAGGCTGGCGACGTTGCCGGTGCGGCCGGCGGCGTAGAGCACCATCTCGGAACGGATGGTGCGGCCGTCGGCCAGCGTCACCTCGGCATGGTCGGGCTTCGAGGCGATCTCCTTCACCGTGCTGCCGAGGCGGATGGTCATGCCGCGGTCGCGCATCTGGTGGATGAAGTCGTCGACGATCTCGCGATCGATGAAATCGAGGATGGTGTTGCGCGGCTCGACCAGTGTCACCGGCACGTCGAGGGCGGAAAAGATGGTGGCGTATTCGACGCCGATGACGCCGGCGCCGATCACCGTCAGCGTGCGCGGCAGATGATGGAGCTCCAGCATCTCGTCGCTGTCGAAGACGCGCTTCTTGTCGAAGGGCACGTCGGCCGGGCGGTGCGGCCTGGTGCCGACGGCGATCAGCGCGTTGGCGAATCCGACTTCGCTATAGTCGCCATTGTCGGCGGTCAGGCTGACCTTGTTCGGCGTAAGGAACTTCACCGCGGCGCGCACGCTCTTCACCGTGTTGCGCATGAACTGGTGCTGCAGCACCTCGACCTCATGGTCGAGCGTCTTGTGCAGCCGGTCGACCAGATCCGAGATCGAAATGTCCTGCTTGACCCGGTAGCCGCGTCCGTAGAAGCCACGTTCGCGCCAGCCCGAGAGGTTGAGCACCGTCTCGCGCAGCGTCTTCGACGGGATGGTTCCGGTATGCACCGAGACGCCGCCAAGGCGCCGGCCCCTGTCGACCACCAGCACCGACTTGCCAAGCTTGGCCGATTGCACCGCGGCGCGGCGCCCCGAAGGGCCGCTGCCGATGACCAGCATGTCGTAGTCCATGTCCCGTCCCCTTTGTGCGCCGCAGCAAGCTAGACCGGGAAGAATGTCATGTTCAACAGGCAACACCATTCCCTCGGCAGGCGAATCCGCCGATGCAACCAAAAGCACGAGAAACCTTAACCGGACGGCAAGGCTTGCGTGCAATGGTCCATGTCGAGGGGACCACCGGGGTAACAGAGTTGGCGATTTCCAAAAGCGATGCGCTGCCTGGCGCAGAGACCGGTTTCTGGTCCGGCCTTCAGAGCAGCGTGGTTCTCACCGACCTGCGCGAGGGCCTGTTCCGTTTCATCGCGCTGGTGGTCGCCGCGGTCTTCGTCTATCGCGGTGCTCGTCACCTCGTCATCGATCCGGGCCGGCTGAACATTCTGCTGCTCATGATCTCCGACGTTCTGACCTTTACCTGGCTGCTGCTGGCGCGCCGACCGATTGTCCGCGACTGGAGCCCTTTCACGGTATTCATCTCGGTGACGGCCGCTTTCGGTTCGGGTTTCGTATCGCTCCAGGATGGAATCGCCGTCATCCCGCTCTATATCGCGGCGCCGCTGCAATTCCTGGCGCTGTGGCTGGTGATCTGGGGTAAGATGTCGCTTGGCCGCTCCTTCGCCATCCTGCCGGCCAACCGCGGCGTCGTCACCGGCGGCGCCTACCGGTTCGTGCGGCACCCAATCTATGCTGGCTATCTGGCAGGGCACATCCTGTTCCTGCTGTCGAGCTTCTCGATCTACAATTTCGCCGTCTACGCGATCATCACTCTGTTCCAGGTCCATCGCATCCTGCGCGAGGAGCGCATCCTGGCGCTGACCGAGGAGTATCGCGATTATCTCGGGCGGGTTCGCTACCGGCTCTGTCCCGGCATCTTCTGACGTCGCGCCCGGCGGTGACGGGCACGTTCCTTGAATTCCAGGCCGCCCTCACCATTTGAAAAGGCGGCAGGCATTCCCATGGGGGTGCTGCGATCGAGGAACGGATATGAACGCACGCGTATTGGACGGCGAGATCATCACGACCAGGTTTGAGGACACCCGCGCCTATCGTGGGGTGCGGACAAGGCGCATTTTCGCCTTCCTGCTCGACTATTTCTTCGTCGCGCTGCTGACCATTCCCTTCGCCATCCTGGTTGCCATTCTCGGCCTGTTGACCTTCGGCCTCGGCTGGGCGCTGTTTTCGGTGCTGGTGCCGATGGTTGCCATTCTCTACATCTGGAACACGCTGGGCAGCCGCGACCAGGCGACGACCGGCATGAAGATCATGGGCATCCGCCTGGAGAAGCTCGACGGCAGCCGCATCGACGGCATGACGGCCGTGGTTCACTCGGTGCTGTTCTGGGCCGGCAACGTCATCCTGACGCCGCTGGTGCTCCTGGTCACGCTGTTCTCCGACCGCAAGCGCACGCTGCACGACCTGCTGCTCGGCACCGTCGTAACCCGCACCGATATCTGACGGATTCATGGCCGCGCGCATCAAGCCGCCGCGTCGCCTGTGCCTAAATATGAACAGGCCAAGGCCATCGCGGCAGCATAATCCTGTTGAATTTTTCGGCGACCGGGCCAAAGGTAGGGCGATTCGCAGGAGCGTTTCCAAGATTAGATGACGCAGCATCCGACCCAGTCGCCGCAGTTCTTCCTGACCGCGCCGTCGCCGTGCCCCTACCTGGAGGGACAGTTCGAGCGCAAGGTGTTCACGCACCTTGTCGGCGACAAGGCGCCGGAGATGAATGACCTGCTGACGCAAGGTGGCTTCCGGCGCTCGCAGAACATCGCCTACCGTCCGGCCTGCGAGTCGTGCCGCGCCTGTGTGTCGGTCCGCATCCTGGCACAGGAATTCAGTCCCAGCCGCAACATGCGCCGCGTCATCCAGCACAATGCCGACCTCGTCGGCGCCATGCATGACGCGCAGCCTTCGACGGAGCAATATTCCCTCTTCCGCAGCTATCTCGACGCCCGGCATCGCCGCGGCGGCATGTCGGACATGACCGTGCTCGACTATGCGATGATGGTGGAAGACACCCATGTCGACACCAAGATCATCGAATACCGGCGTCGCGGCCCCGACACGTTCATCACCGGCAAGGGCCATGGCGAGCTGATAGCCGTCGCGCTCACCGACAAGATGGCCGATGGCCTGTCGATGGTCTATTCCTACTTCAATCCCGACTTCGAGGACCGCTCGCTCGGCACCTTCATGATCCTCGATCACATCGCCCGCGCCAAGGCGATGGGACTGCCCCACGTCTATCTCGGCTACTGGGTCAACGGCTCGCGCAAGATGAATTATAAGATGCGCTTCATGCCGCAGGAGCATCTCGGCCCGAAAGGCTGGGAACGCTACGACCACGAAGCGGTCAGTCGCTGAACCGCCCCACGCTTCATCCTTAACTGTTTCAAGGAGGAGGACACCGGTCTTTCGGCCCTCAGGCTGGAACGAGCGCGGCGTGGCCGCTGTGCGCCTCTTCAAGATTATTTGCGAGACTGCCAAGTGTCCACCCATACCGACCACCAGAAAGGCCTCCTGATCACCGCCATAGGCGGCCTGACACTGACCATCGACATACCGCTGATCCGGCTCGCCGACGGCACACCCTGGACGATCATGATGTTGCGCACCGCCACCACCTTGCTGGCCGGGCTGGTGGTGTGGGCCGTCTGGCGGTCGTTCGACCGGAACGCACCCCGGCTCATCCCGGGCTGGTCGGGACTTGCCGTGGCCTTTTGCTACGGCATGACCGGGATATGCTTCGTCACGGCGGTCTATCACACCTCGACCGCCGACCTTGTCTTCATCCTGGCCTTCAACACCGTATTCGCGGCGCTGCTGTCATGGCTCTTCCTCAAGGAAAGACCGCAGCCTGCAACCGTCATCGCCATGCTGGCGATGATCTTCGGCGTGCTGATCATCGTCGGCGGCTCCGTCGGCACCGGGCATCTGTTCGGCGATTTCATGGCGCTGTGCTCGACCTTCTTCGTCGCCCTCGCCATCACCATTTCGCGCGCCAGCGGCGAGGACATGGGCTTCACCGCGCTGGTCGGCGTCATCCTGCCGCTGGCGCTCGCCGTCTTCATGGTTTCAGGCGAAGGCGTTCACGTGAACGCGCCGTGGTGGATCGTCTTCAACGGCGCTGTGATCATGCCGATCTCGTTCTTCTGCCTTGCCAACGGACCGAAATACATTTCAGGCCCGGAAGTGGCGATGTTCTATCTGCTGGAGACGGTGCTGGCGCCAGTCTGGGTCTGGCTGATCTTCGCCGAGGAGCCGACGCGCAACAGCCTGATCGGCGGCTCGATCCTGATCGTGACGCTGGTCGCGCATTCGCTGTGGCAATTGCATGAGGGCCGCAAGCGCCGTGCTGCGCTTGCCGTGGTTCACCCGGCCTGAACTTTCCTCGGCTCGGCCGCCGCTTCAATCTGCGGCGGCGCGCCGGTCTCGTCGGCGACAGGCGCAAGCTCGTCCATGATCTCGACCTCGCGCAGCCATTCGCGCCAGATGGCGACGAGCAGCGCCATCAACACCGGGCCGATGAACAAGCCGAGGAAACCCATCGTCTTGACGCCGCCGATCAAGCCGAAAAAGGTCGGCAGGAAGGGGAGCTTGATCGGGCCGCCGACCAGCTTGGGCCGCAGCGTCTTGTCGACGATGAAGAGCTCGACCGCGCCCCAGATGAACAGGGCCGCGCCGGCGAAAAGCTTGCCGCTGGCGGCGAGGTAGATCGACACCAGGGTGAAGGAGAGCGGCGCACCGCCCGGGATCAGCGCCATGATGCCGGTAAGCGCGCCGAGCGTCACCGGGGATGGCACGCCGGCCAGCCAATAGGCGATGCCGAGCACAAGGCCCTCGCCGATGGCGATGATGGTCATGCCCGTCACGGTCGAGGAAATGGTTGCCGGCACGACGCGCGAGATACGTTCCCAGCGCGTCGGCAGGATGCGTTCGCCGAGGCGATCGACCTGAGCCGCGAAAGACTCGCCGTCGCGATAGGCGAAGAACAGCGCGATCATCATGAACAGAAGCGTCAGAATCAGGCTGAAGGCGCTGCCACCGGCGGCCAAGGCGCCGCGATAGATGCTGCCGATGTTGGAGCCGCTGATCAGCTGGATCAACTCGCCGATGCCGCCGGGATGGCCGAGATAGGCCGTCCACTGCTCGTTCAGCCACTGGCCGACGACCGGTATGGCGGCGATCCAACCCGGTGTCGCCGCGCCGTGGCGATTGGTCTCGATCGCCCAGGTGACCCACTCGCGCAGCTCGTTGATGGCATAGGTGCCGGCAAGCGCGATCGGCACCACCAGGAAGGTGAGGATGAAAAGGATCGCCAAGGTCGCGCCGACCGTGCGGTTGCCGCCGACACCAACGAGCAGCCGGCGGTACAGCGGCCAGCTGGCAAAGGCGATGACGAGCGCCGCCAGCACCGGGAACAGGAAGCCGTGGAAGAAATAGACGCCGGCAGCGACGATCAGCACCAGGAGCCAGCGCGCCGCCGACAGCGGTGGGATGACGGCCGCCCTCAGCGGCGTCGACAGGCCGAACAGGCGCTGCCCCGGCTTCTGGATCTCGGCGCGCTTCAACCCGGCGTTGCTCCTGCCTGATGGTTCGATGGATGCTTATGCACCATCATAGTGCAGCAATCGTGACGATAGTCCAAATAGTGCCTTTCCTTCTCCCCTTGTAGGAGAAGGTGGATCGGCGCGCAGCGCCGAGACGGATGAGGGGTGTTTCAGCGGGGTGAGGCGTTGGCAGCATCCAACGCAGCTCAAGTCCGTGTCAAGCTGGAACACCCCTCATCCGTCGCCTTCGGCGACACCTTCTCCCGCAAGGGGAGAAGGAAAGGTGCTGCTTCACCCAAATTTCCCCGTCCTGGGAAAACCCTTCGGCACCATGCGGCCGGCGGCGGCGCGGGCTCCGATCCACTCGGACAGCTCCTCGCGCGACTTGGTGAAGGTGCGATCGGCCGAATCCTGCCAGGAGAGCCCCGTGGCCAGGGTGAAGGTCTTCAGGTCCAGCACGCCGCCGTCCTTGTATTTCTGCAGGCGCACACCCTTGCCGCGCGCCATTTCCGGAATTTCGGCCAGGGGGAAGACCAGCATCTTGCGGTTCTCGCCGACAATAGCGAGATGGTCGCCCGAAACCGGGATGCAGCGCTTGGCCTCGTCCGGCGCCTTGACGTTCATCACCTGCTTGCCCTTGCGGGTGTTGGCAACGACCTCTTCCTCCGAAACGACGAAGCCATTGGCGTCGTATGAGACGAGCAGCAGCTTGCGCTTCGGATCATGGACGAAGGCAGTGACGATGTCCTGGTCGTTCTCCATGTCGACGATGATGCGGATCGGCTCGCCATGGCCGCGCCCGCCCGGCAGCCGATCGGCGCCGATGGTGTAGAACTTGCCGCCGGTGGTGAAGACCAGGATCTTGTCCGTGGTCTGGGCATGGAAGGCGAGCTTCAGGCTGTCGCCTTCCTTGAAGGTGAGCTGCGAATGGTCGGTCAGGTGGCCCTTCATGGCGCGCAGCCAGCCCTTTTCCGACACAACGACGGTGACCGGCTCGCGCTCGATCATCGCATGCGCAATGTCGGTCAAGTCGTGCTCGGGCGCATCGGCAAACTGGGTGCGACGCTTGCCGAGTTCGGTCTGCGGACCGAACGTGTCGCGGACCTTGCTGACTTCCCACTTGATCGTCGACCATTGCTTGGCGTCGGAAGCCAGCAGGGCCTCGATCTGCTTCTTCTCGGCGGTGAGGCCGTCAAATTCCTTGCGGATCTCGATCTCTTCGAGCTTGCGCAAGGCGCGCAGGCGCATGTTGAGGATGGCTTCGGCCTGGTTGTCGGTGAGCGACCAGCGGGCCATCATCACCTGCTTGGGCTCATCCTCGTCGCGGATGATCCTGATGACCTCGTCGATGTTGAGATAGGCGATCAGATAACCGGCGAGGATTTCCAGCCGCTTCTCGATCTCGCCGAGCCGGTATTTCGAACGACGGATCAAAACCTCGCGGCGGTGGTCGAGCCACTCCTTGAGCACGCCCTTCAACGACAGGACGTTCGGCACCTTACCGCGCGACAGCACGTTCATGTTGAGCGGGAAGCGGCTTTCGAGCTCGGTAAGCTTGAACAGCGATTCCATCAGGATGCCGGGATCGACGGTGCGGCTCTTCGGCAGCAGGACGATGCGGATGTCCTCCGCACTCTCGTCGCGGATGTCTTCGAGCAGCGGCAGCTTGCGTGCCATCAACAGCTCGGCGATCTTCTCGATCAGCCTGGCCTTCTGCACGCCGTAGGGGATCTCGGTGACGACGATGCTCCAGGTGCCCCTGCCCTGGTCCTCCTGGCCCCATTTGGAGCGCACGCGGAAACCGCCGCGGCCCGTCTCATAGGCTTCGAGGATCGAGGCGCGGCTGTCGACGATGATGCCGCCCGTCGGGAAATCCGGCCCCTGGACGAAATCCATCAGCTTCGCCACCGGCGCTTCGGGATGCTCGATCAGATGGAGCGCTGCGTCGCAAAGCTCGGCGGCGTTGTGCGGCGGGATCGAGGTCGCCATGCCGACGGCAATGCCCGACGAGCCGTTGGCGAGCAGGTTCGGGAAAGCGCCCGGCAGGACGGACGGCTCCTCGTCCTCTTCATTGTAGGTCGGCCGAAAATCGACGGCGTCCTCGGTGATGCCGGCAAGCAACTCGCTCGCCACTTCGGTCATGCGCGCTTCGGTGTAGCGCATCGCCGCGGCGTTATCACCGTCGATGTTGCCGAAATTGCCCTGCCCGTCGACCAGCGGGTAGCGCATCGAGAAATCCTGCGCCAGCCGTACCAGCGCATCGTAGATCGATTGGTCGCCATGCGGATGGAACTTGCCCATCACATCGCCGACGATGCGGGCGCATTTGGCGAAGCCCTGATCAGGGTTGAGCCTGAGCAGCCGCATGGCATGCATGATGCGGCGATGGACCGGCTTCAGTCCGTCGCGCACATCCGGCAGCGCCCGGTGCATGATGGTCGACAGCGCGTAAGCGAGATAGCGCCGCTCGAGCGCTTCCTTCAGATCGACCGGTTCGATTTTATCGCCGCCGCCATTGTCATCAGGCGGCAAAAGCCTTTTTCCCATGGATTTGGACTAGCCGAGCGGGTGATTCGCGGCAAGCGCCGCGTGAACGTCGGCGCATTCGCCGCGGCTACAGACACGCAGCCGGCGGTGTGAAGGATTTCACGGAAGCGGCGCCACGGCAGCTGCAATTTGCCGCCGATCTGCAACAGGCTTGGTCGGCAACATGACGCCGACCAACATCAATCCGTTACATGCGGCCGCTATCTGGCAATGCAACGCGCTGGCGGAGGAAAGCCGCGGTCTTCATGACAAATTCACCGCATCGGGCAATAGCTGCCGACCGGCGTTTGCTTTTCATCGCCGTTTTCGACAAATGGGCCCGGAAATGCCTTTTTCCCGTCCCGTTCGTCACGGAATGGTGATGGAGCAGATGTCAAAAATAATTTCACAATAGCCAATCAGGACAGGGAACTCGCCATGACAATCCAACGCTCAACACTCAAGAAACTGGCCTTTTCGACCTTTCTGCTGACGCTGCCGCTCAATTCGGCCTTCGCCGCCGATCCGGCGGTGGCCGAGCGCATCAAGGCGGCCCTTGCCGCCCAGGGCGTCGAGATTTCCTGGACAGGTGTCTCCGGCGACGATTCGAACGCCGTCCTGCAAGGTGTTTCCATCAAGCCGGCGGCCGAGAAGGAAGCGCTGCCGATCGGCGACGTGAAGCTGGAGGGGGTCAGCGAGGCCAATGGCAGCTATGAGATCGCAACCCTCTCGACCTCGCCTTTCGAGCACAGCAAGGACGGCGTGACGCTCAATCTCAGCCCGGTGGTCGTCCACGACATGAAGGTCCCGGCCGAAGGCGGCACCGATCCGCTCGGCTCGCTGATGATGTACAAGTCGGCGGAACTCTCCAACATGACGGTCAAGGTCGGCGACAAGACGGCTTTCGCGATGGACGGGCTTGCCGTCCAGATCACCCCGCCGGCCGACGGCAAGGCGATGGACTTTACCGCCAATACCGAAAAATTCACCGCCGACCTGTCGCTGGTCGACGATCCGAAGTCCAAGGAAGCGATCGACGCGCTCGGCTACCAGAACATCTCGGGCAACATCGCGATGGCCGGCACCTGGCAGCCGAGCGACGGCAAGATGGAGCTGTCGAAATATGACATCTCGGTCGAGAATGCCGGCACGCTCGGCATGACCTTCAATCTCGGCGGCTACACGTTCGACTTCATCAAGTCGATGCAGGAAATGCAGAAGAAGCTCGCCGCCCAGCCGGAAGGCGCCGACAATTCCGCGCAAGGCATGGCCATGCTCGGCCTGATGCAGCAGCTTTCGTTCAACGGTGCATCGGTGCGCTTCGAGGACGATTCGCTCACCGGCAAGGTGCTCGACTATGTCGGCAAGCAACAAGGCATGTCGGCCAAGGACGTCGCCAACCAGGCCAAGGCGATCGTGCCGTTCGGCATGGCGCAGCTCAACAATCCCGAGCTGACGGCGGAAGTCTCGGCAGCGGTCAATACGTTCCTCGACAATCCAAAGAGCCTGGAAATCTCGGCCGAGCCGCCGTCGTCGGTGCCGTTCGCGCTGATTACGGCCGGCGCCATGTCCAACCCTCTCGACCTGCCGAAGACGCTTGGCGTCAAGGTCAAGGCGAACCAGGACTGATCGAATACGTCAGCTCCAAACGAAAGCCCGGCAGCGATGCCGGGCTTTTTTTGTCGAACCGATTTCTCGAAAAGAAGGAGAGGCTTGGCTCGGAGTCCTAGCCTTCCTTCTTCGTAACCGCGACGCGCAGTGACAGCTCGCGCAGCTGTTGCGGGGTCGCTTCCGACGGCGCGTTCATCAAAAGGTCGTAGGCCTGCTGATTCATCGGGAACATGGTGATCTCGCGCAGGTTCTTGGCCCCCACGAGCAGCATGACGATGCGGTCAACGCCGGCCGCCATGCCGCCATGCGGCGGCGCGCCATACTGGAAGGCGCGATAAAGGCCGCCGAAGCGCTCCTCCACGGTTGCGCGGTCGAGACCGACCATCTCGAAAGCCTTGACCATGGTTTCCGGCAGATGGTTGCGGATGCCGCCCGACGCTATTTCGAAGCCGTTGCAGACCATGTCGTACTGGAACGCCTTGATGCTGAGGGGCTCCTGGCCGTTCAGCGCATCGATGCCGCCCTGCGGCATCGAGAACGGGTTGTGGGCGAAGTCGATCTTCTTCTCGTCCTCGTTCCATTCGAAGAACGGGAAATCGACGATCCAGCAGAGCTCGAAACGCTCGCGATCGACGAGGTTCAGCTCCTCGCCGGCGCGGGTGCGCGCGGCGCCTGCGAAGGTGACGAACTTCTTCGGGTCGCCGGCGACGAAGAAGGCGGCGTCGCCATCGGCAAGGCCGAGCTGCTGGCGGATCGCTTCGGTGCGCTCCTCGCCGATGTTCTTGGCGATCGGACCCGCGCCTTCGAGTTTTTCACCTTCCTTGCGCCAGAAGATGTAGCCCAGCCCGGGCTGCCCCTCACCTTGCGCCCAGGAGTTCATGCGGTCGCAAAAGGCGCGGCTGCCGCCGGTCTTGGCCGGAATGGCCCAGACCTCGGCTTTCGCATCGTTGGCGAGGATGTTGGCGAACACCTTGAAGCCGGAGTCGCGGAAATGATCCGAGACCGCCTGCATCTCGATCGGGTTGCGCAGGTCCGGCTTGTCGGTGCCGTAGGTGCGCATCGCCTCGTCATAGGGAATGCGGCGGAATTCCTGGGTCACCGGCTTGCCGGCGGCGAAAGTCTCGAAGACGCCGCGAAGCACCGGCTCCATGGTAGAGAGCACGTCGTCCTGCTCGACGAAGCTCATCTCGAGGTCGAGCTGGTAGAATTCGCCAGGCAGGCGGTCGGCGCGCGGGTCCTCGTCGCGGAAGCAGGGCGCGATCTGGAAATAGCGGTCGAAGCCGGAGACCATGATCAGCTGCTTATACTGCTGCGGCGCCTGCGGCAGCGCGTAGAAGGTGCCGGGATGGATGCGCGACGGCACCAGGAAGTCGCGCGCCCCTTCAGGCGACGACGCGGTGAGGATCGGCGTCGAAAACTCGGTGAAGCCGACCTCCCCCATGCGCTTGCGCATCTCGGCGATGATTTTTGTCCGCGCGACGATGTTCTTGTGCAGTGTCTCGCGGCGCAGATCGAGGAAGCGGTATTTCAGGCGGATGTCTTCCGGGTAGTCCGGCTCGCCGAACACCGGCAGCGGCAGCTCCTTGGCGGCCGACAGCACTTCGATCTCGCGCGCGAAAATCTCGATCTCGCCGGTCGGCAGGTTCGGATTGACGGTTTCCGGCAGCCGCGCCTTGACCTCGCCGTCGACGCGGATCACCCATTCGCCGCGCAAGGTCTCGGCGGCCTTGAAGGCCGGCGAATCCGGATCGGCGACGATCTGGGTCAGGCCGTAATGGTCGCGAAGATCGATGAAGAGCAGTCCGCCATGGTCGCGCACGCGATGCACCCAGCCCGACAGGCGGACGGAATTGCCGACGTCGTTCTTTCTCAACTGGGCACAGGTGTGGCTGCGGTAACGATGCATAGTCATGGGGTAAAGTCCGGAAATTGCGGGCGTCGGCCCGGCTCGAAAATTGGCGCGAAAAGCGCATGAGAGGCCGTCTTTGTCAAGGCAAGCGGTCACACAGACGCGCCGCCGCGACCGTTCAGGCAAAGTGGACTTGCACACCCCGGCTTTGGAAATCGGCGAGCGTGGCAGCAGGCGCAGTCCTTTCCACCACGAGATGGCGGATCGCATCCGCCCCTGCCACGCGATAGGGCGCGGCGGTGGCGAGCTTGTCGTTGGTGACGGCAATGACGATGCCGGCGCTGTTTTTCGCCATGGCGCGTTTCACCTCGGCTTCGGCCGAATCGAAAGCGGTGACGCCGCGCGCGACATCCAGGCCGCAGGAGCCCAGAAAGAACAGATCGGCGCCGAGTTGCGCCACAGCGGCGAGCGTATCGGTCCCGACGCAGGTTCCGAGATCGGGCACATAGCGGCCGCCGAGCACGATCAGCTCGACCAGGGGAAGGTCCGTCAGAGCCGAGGCGACGCCCAGCGAATTGGTGGCGACGGTCAGCTCCATATCGCGCGGGATCGCCCGGGCGATCGCCTCGTTGGTCGTGCCGCCGTCGATGAACAGCGACTGCCCTGAACTAAGCAGTCCAACCGCCGCCCTGGCGAGCCGGGTTTTTTCCTCGACCGCATGACGGCTGCGCTGGCTGAGCGGCGCGGCTGCAAAGGGCCCCGATGGGACAGCGCCGCCATAAACGCGACGCAGCTGCCCGGCCTTCGCCAGCTCGCGCAGATCGCGGCGCACAGTGTCCTCCGATACGCCGAAACGGCTGGCGAGCTCGCCGGCCAGCACCTTTCCATCCGCCGCAAGCCGGTCGCGAATGAGTTGGTGGCGTTCTTCGGTAAGCATGCACGATCCTATTTATTTATGCACGTTATTGCATGTTTTGCCTGTTCATGCAAGAAACAGAGTCACCGGCAGCCTGAGAGCCGCCGCCGAAATCTCCTTATCGGATTGCCTGATGACCCTTGGCCTGAAACTCGCCCCCCAGCACCGCGTCTATGCCGGCTTCGCGATCTATTCCTTTGCCATGGGCAATATCTTTCCGCGGCTGCCCGACATCAAGCGGGCCATGCAGATCGAGGACGGTACGCTCGGTCTCGCCCTGATCGGGACGCCGATCGGCACTCTGATCGCGCTGACGCTGGCGACGCCGATCCTGGAGCGCGTCGGCTTCCGCCGCGCGCTGCTGTGGCTGGTGCCGCTGCTTGGCTTCGCCTACGCCGTCGCAGTGCATGCGTCGGGCCCCGCGGCCCTGTTCCTGATGCTGCTCCCGGTCGGATTGATGATCGGCAGCATCGAGATCATTTTGAATGTCGAGGCGGACAGGACCGAGTTCCTGCTCAAGCGCCGGATCATGAACCGGGCGCATTCGTTCTGGAGCATCGGCTTCTTCGGCGCCGGCCTGTTCGGCGGCGCGCTGGCGCATCTCGGCCTGTCGCCGCAACTGCACCTGGCGCTGGTGGTGCCGACGGTGGCGGTTGCGATGGCGCTGTTCCTGGGCGGCTTCGAACCCGCGCCTGCCCGTTTCGCCGCGACCGGCGACAAGCCGCCGATATTCGCCCGTCCGACGCTGCCGATCCTCATCCTCGTCGCGGTCACACTATCGGCAATGCTGATGGAAGGGGCCAGCATGGACTGGTCCGCCATCTATATGCGCACAGTGTTCGACTCGGGCCCCTTCGTTGCCGGCTTCACCGTGGCGCTGTTCGCCTTCTCGCAGGCGACGACACGCTTCTTCGCCGACAGCTTTGTCGACCGCCATTCGCCGAGCGGCGTAGCGCGCGTGCTGCTGGCGACAATGGCGGTCGGCGTGTTCATCGTCTTCTTCTCGCCCCTGCCCTTCATCTCGATGCTGGGCTTTGCGCTTCTGGGCATCGGCAGCAGCGCCATCTTTCCGCTGGCGATCTCGGCTGCGGCGCAGCGTACCGACCGTCCGGCGGCGATCAATGTCGCGGCCCTGTCGCAGATCTCCTTCGTCGCCTTTCTGCTTGGCCCGCCGCTGCTCGGCTTCGTGTCGGACCACTGGGGCATCCGCTCGGCCTATGGCATCAGTATACCCTTCATCCTGCTCAGCCTGGCCACAGCCGGCGTGCTTGGCCGACGGCCATCGGCCGAAGCCGCGGATACCGCAAGGCAAAGCGTGGAGGCGCAGGCCGGCGAGGCCTGAACCGCCCCGCCGGGCCAGCGCATATCGCCATCGCGCGAAACTAGCGGTGCGTGACGACGTCGCGGCGCTTGACGAATGCCCGCGCGGCTGAAATTGAAAGAGGCCTAATATTGTGCCAAAAGCGATTTGATGCAGGTCATCACCACACAAGAAGAACTCGAGAGCGTTGTCACGGCGTTCGAAAAGTCGGAATTCGTTACCGTCGATACCGAATTCATTCGCGAGACGACCTTCTGGCCGATCCTTTGCCTGATCCAGATGGCCGCGCCTGGGATTGAGGCGCTTATCGATCCGTTATCGCCCGGCATCGACCTGAAACCGTTTTTCCGGCTCATGGCCAACGAAGCGGTGCTGAAGGTTTTTCACGCGGCGCGCCAGGACATCGAAATCATCGTCCATCTCGGCGATCTGGTGCCGCATCCGGTGTTCGACACCCAGGTGGCGGCGATGGTCTGCGGCTTCGGCGACAGCGTTTCCTACGACCAGCTCGTGCAGAAGGTCACCGGAGCCCGGCTGGACAAGTCCTCGCGCTTCACCGACTGGCGGCACCGGCCGCTCTCCGACAAGCAGCTCGAATACGCGCTTGCCGACGTCACCCACCTGATCGAGGTCTACCAGCATCTCAGCGCCGAGCTGAAGCGCGAGAATCGCGGCCACTGGCTGAACGAGGAGATGGATGTCCTCACCTCGCGCGAGACCTACGATCCGCATCCCGAAGATGCCTGGAAAAGGCTGAAGATGCGGCTGCGCAAACCGCAGGAGCTGGCGATCGTGCAGGCGGTGGCGGCCTGGCGCGAGCGCGAGGCGCGCGAGCGCGACGTGCCGCGCGGCCGCGTGCTCAAGGACGACGCGATCTATGAGATCGCCCAGCAGGCGCCGCGCGATGCGGCCGCGCTCGGCAAGCTGCGCACCACGCCGAAAGGCTGGGAACGCTCCGCCACGGCAACCGCGCTGCTCGGCGCGGTCAACGCGGCGCTGGCGCTGCCCAAGGACGCGATGCCGAAACTGCCGAAAAGCGTGCAGCCGCCGGAGGGGTCGAGTGCGGCGGCGGAACTGCTCAAGGTGCTGCTCAGGATCGTCGCAGAGAAGGAAGGCGTGGCCACCAAGGTGCTTGCCTCCAGCGACGATATCGACCGCATCGCCGCCGAGGGCGACGAAGCCGACGTGGCGGCATTGCAGGGCTGGCGGCGCGCCGTTTTCGGCGAGCAGGCGCTGAGGCTGGTACGCGGCGAGATCGGCATCAAATTCGACAAGCGCCGGATCGCGTTGTTCGAGCTGTAGCGGCTTTCCCTTCTCCCCTTGTGGGAGAAGGTGGATCGGCGCGCAGCGCCGAGACGGATGAGGGGTGTTCCGGCGGAGTGAAACGCTGGCGATCTCCTATCGCGGCATCCAACGCTGGCTTAAGTCCCTGTCAAATTGGAACACCCTTCATCCGGCCGCTGCGCGGGCCACCTTCGTCCACAAGGGGAGAAGGGAAAGGCGAGCCTCACACCACCTCGAGCAGGTGGAGCGCGAACCAGATCCAGGCGATGAGAAGTATGCCGGCGCCGAGGAAGAAGGCGCGGCTGCGGTGCAGCACATAATTTCTGTCGAGATGCACCCAGGCGTGGACATAGCGCGTGACTATGAACAGCCACATCAACGCCAGCGTCAGGTAGTTCACGCCGTTGGTGACAAACAGCGCCAGGCACAGCACATGGAAGAGAACCGGCAGCTCGAACTGGTTGATCAGGTTGTTCGCGACGTTGACGCTCGAGGTGGGCTCGGTGGAGCGGACCTTGTACTGGCCGATCCTGGCCTCGCCGGATTTAACAGCGAAATAGCGCCGCTTGAACATCACCAGATAGACGACATAGACCAGAAGAACATGCGCCAGCATCGGCCAGAAGATGGCTGTCTGGCGCATCTGCTTGTCCTCAGCGTCGCCGCCCGGCCAGCGCGAAGACCGCGATGACGAAGACCGGGATCGCCAGCAGCGCGAATTTGCTGACGGTCAGCAAAGAAGCGAAGGCCAGCGAATCGGGATTGGCCAGTTGGAAATCGGAGAGCAGCCGCGCCACGGCAAAATTCTGGGTGTAGTCGGCGACCGCATAGGGAGCCACCAGCACCAGCGAGAACAAGGCCTGCAGCTGCGTCGGCAAGGCGCGGAAGGTGCTGAGCCGGCGCCCGAAGGCGAGGATAAGGCTGACCAGCGTCAGCGACAGCAGCGCCGGGAACAAAAGATCGAAGGTCAAATAGTGCCAGACGATGATGATCTCGCCGCCGCGCCGGCCGAGCGCGGTGAGCCATGCCATGCCTTCGTCGGGCGTGAAGCCGGCGATGCGCATGTCGAGCGAGGCCAAGCCGCCGCTCAAGCGCTGGAAATAGAGAAACTCCAGCGCCGTCATGACGAGGAACAGCGCAATCGAGGCAATGGAGAGCGCCGCCGCGTGACGCGACAGCCGCAGCACCGCCACGCTCAAGTCACGCCACAGTCCCCGCTGGCGGTCAGGCCGATCGGTCTGCCGATCAAATTCCGCCCGGGTAATTGGGGCTTTCGCGGGTGATCGTGACGTCATGGGCATGGCTTTCACGAAGTCCGGCGTTGGATATGCGCACAAAAGTGGCGCGCTCGCGGAAATCTGCAAGATCACGTCCACCCACATAACCCATAGCGGCTTTCAGGCCGCCTGCAAGCTGGTGCAGCACGCCAGCCACAGGTCCTTTGTAGGGAACCTGCCCTTCAATGCCCTCCGGAACCAGTTTGAGAGTGTCGCGGACCTCGGCCTGGAAGTAGCGATCGGCCGAGCCGCGCGCCATGGCGCCGACCGAACCCATGCCGCGATACGCCTTGAAGGAGCGACCCTGGTGCAGATAGACCTCGCCGGGGCTCTCGTCGGTGCCGGCAAGCAGCGAACCGATCATGGCGGCGCTTGCTCCGGCGGCAAGCGCCTTGGCGAGATCGCCCGAATATTTGATGCCGCCATCGGCGATGACGCTGACGCCGGCCCTGCTGGCCGTCTCGACCGCCGACATGATTGCCGACAGCTGCGGGACACCGACACCGGCGACGATTCTGGTTGTGCAGATCGAGCCCGGACCGATGCCGACCTTGACGGCGTCGGCGCCGGCATCGATCAGCGCCTGCGTGCCGTCGGCCGTGGCGACATTGCCGGCCAGGATGCGCACGGAGTTCGACAGCTTCTTCGCCCGCGTCACCGCATCCAGCACGCGCTGCGAGTGGCCATGCGCGGTGTCGATGACGAGCAAGTCGACGCCGGCATCAATCAGGCGCTCGGCGCGCTCGAACCCGTCATCGCCGACGCTGGTGGCGGCCGCCGCGCGCAGGCGCCCCTGCGCGTCCTTGGTGGCGTGCGGGTTGAGCTGCGACTTCTCGATGTCCTTGACGGTGATCAGGCCGACGCAATTGCCGTTCCTGTCGACCACTACCAGCTTCTCGATGCGATGCTTGTGAAGGAGACGCTTGGCTTCGTCCTGGTCGACATTCTCCTTGACCGTGATCAGGTTCTCACGCGTCATCAGCTCGTAGACCTTCTGCGCCGGATCGGAGGCGAAGCGCACGTCGCGGTTGGTGAGGATGCCGACGAGGCGGCCGACCGTGTGGCCGCCGGTGCCGCCATTTTCGACCACCGGAATGCCGGAAATCGAATAGGTGCGCATCAGCGCCAGCGCATCGGCCAGCGTGGCGTCGGGGCCGATGGTGACTGGGTTCACCACCATGCCGGATTCGAATTTCTTCACCTGCCTGACCTGCTCGGCCTGTTCGGACGGCGAGAAATTGCGGTGGATGACGCCGATGCCGCCGGCCTGCGCCATGGCGATCGCCAGCCGCGCTTCGGTGACAGTGTCCATGGCCGCCGACAGGATCGGCACGTTGAGATCGATGTCGCCTGCAATGCGGGTGCGGATGTCGGTCTCGCCAGGCATCACCTCGGAATGGCCGGGCTGCAAGAGCACGTCGTCGAAAGTCAGCGCCAGCGCGCCGGTGGACGTTTCGATGATTTTTGCCATGGCCAGTCCTTTTGAATGCGGAAAAGGCGCCGGGCCGATTGGCCAGCGCCGACTCTCTTCTTCCCTTTCAGGATTGGCGCTGGCTGGTACCACGTCCTGGGGCGGTTGAAAAGCCGATCGTTGCGGGACGACCTATTCGATGCCCAGAAGAGCATTGAGCAAAGCGTGGCGCGGCAACTCAAAAGGATTGACGACAGTTACGCCGCCCCACGTAAAACCGTCTTGAAGATCTTCTGACAAAAGGAGCCGGCAACCCGCTTGCGAAGCGGCGGAAAGAATGACGGCATCCCAGACGCCGAAACGATGGTCCGCAGCAAGATCGACAGCCGTCATCATCACTTCCGGCGTTGTTTCAATAACCGGGAAGGCGTCGCGCCAGCTAAGCAGTGTATCGCGAGCCTCCTGGGGCGACCTTCTAGCTTTGCGAAGCAGAACATTGAACAGTTCACCCAGCACCTGGACCGGAACAACCACAGCGCCTTGCGGAACGTTCCGTAGCAATTCGAGGGCGAGGTCGCGCTTCTCAGGATCATTGACGCCCTCCGCGTAGGCAAGGACGTTGGTATCCAGCGCGATCTTCACGGGTTATCCTCATAAAGATCCTCGCGAGTCCAGCGTCCTGCATTGACGATCGGCTGCCTTTCGAGTCGCGACAGCAGAGCTGCGCGCGACCGGGAGGCCACGCCCTCGTGCTTGTCCGCAGGCACGATCCGCGCCACTGGCCGCCCATGGCTGGTCACGACGTAGCTCTGCCCCTCGCGTACTTCACGCAGGATATGAGAGAATCTGCGATTGGCGTCGGCTGCAGAAACAGTTTCGTCCATGGCTGCATCCATAATGTAGTTATTATTACTACATAGCGGCCGGCCTTGCATTTGACAAGTCCGCGTACCGTGACGCCAACCAGGACTGCGCTCCCGCAAAAGTGACAGCAATTTAATGCGACATCCGGGGCGAGGCGTGATAACCGCCCGGTCGCACCGGTTCGCCCCCAAACCGGGCCTAGAATCGCGAAGACAGATCAGGGCATTTCCCTTGAACCGCATCATTCCGCTTATCCTGGCGGTCGCATTGTTCATGGAGAACATGGATTCGACCGTGATCGCGACGTCGCTGCCGGCGATCGCTGTCGACATCCACACCAGCCCGATCGCGCTGAAGCTGGCGCTGACGGCTTATCTGGTGTCGTTGGCGATCTTCATTCCGATCAGCGGCTGGATGGCCGACCGGTTCGGCGCCAAGAACGTCTTTCGCGCCGCGATCGGCGTCTTCATCGCCGGCTCGGTTGCCTGCGCGTTTTCCAATTCACTGCCGGCTTTCGTGGTGTCGCGCTTCCTGCAAGGCGTAGGCGGGGCGATGATGACGCCGGTCGGCCGCCTGGTGCTGGTGCGCACCACGCCTAAGAGCGAGCTGGTCGCGGCGATGTCCTGGCTG
Source organism: Mesorhizobium sp. CA10 (assembly GCF_020165285.1). NCBI lineage: Bacteria > Pseudomonadati > Pseudomonadota > Alphaproteobacteria > Hyphomicrobiales > Phyllobacteriaceae > Mesorhizobium > Mesorhizobium sp. CA10. The sequence goes on along the minus strand of NZ_JAIUHV010000016.1, from coordinate 6,503 downwards.
ACCGTGCCGGCGCTGGTCGGCCCGCTCGTCGGCCCGCCGATCGGCGGCTTCATCACCACGTACTTCACCTGGCACTGGATTTTTCTGATCAACGTGCCGATCGGCTTTATCGGCATGTGGCTCGCCACCCGCTATCTGCCCAGGACGGAGCCCGCCGAGACGCCGCCGCTCGATTTCCCGGGCTTCGTGCTCTCCGGCCTTGCCGCTTCCGGCATCGTCTTCGGCCTTTCCGTCGTCAGCCTGCCGGCGCTGCCGCCGATGGCCGGCTTCATCACCATTGTCGTCGGCGTGGTCTCGGGCGCGCTCTATCTCCTCCATGCGCGGCACGCCAGGAATCCGCTGCTGGCGCTGGAGCTGTTCCGCAACCAGGTTTTCCGGTCCTCGGTGCTCGGCGGCTCGCTGTTTCGCATCGGCATCGGCGCGGTGCCGTTCCTTTTGCCGCTGATGTTCCAGATCGGCTTCGGGCTGACGCCCTTCCAGTCCGGCATGATCACCTTCGTCTCGGCGATCGGCGCCATCGGCATGAAGTTCGTGACCGCGCTGATCTTCAGGCTCGCTGGCTTCCGCCGCGTGCTGATCTGGGGCTCGCTTGTCGCGGCTGCATCGATCGCCATCTACGGCCTGTTCACGCCGCAGACGCCTTACGCTCTGATGCTGGCGATCCTTTTGGTCGGCGGCTTCATCCGCTCGATGTTCTTCACCGGCGTCAATGCGCTTTCCTATGCCGAGATCACGCCCGCCGACACCAGCAAGGCGACGCCGATCACGGCGGTTTTCCAGCAGTTGTCGATCGCGCTCGGCGTGGCGCTAGCCGGCGGCATCCTAGAAGTGTCGACCTCGATCCATGGCGGGCCGCTAACCCTACGGGATTTCCACATCGCCTTCTTCATCGTGGCAGCCGTCTCGGCGGCGGCATCGATCTCCTTCATGCGGCTTGCGCCGGAGGCCGGCAACGCGGTCTCGGGCCACGGCCGGCTGACCAAGCCGAAGACGCTGGAAACGGTGGGGACCGCGGGGAAGTGAGCGCCGCTTCTCCTTCTCCCCTTGTGGGAGAAGGAGAAGGCGCTAGCCTTTGAACTCCTTCGCCAGCAAATACAGCTCCACCGATTCATCGCGCGAGGCCGGCGGTTTCACATGATGGACGGATCGGAAATTCTGCTTCAGCAATGACAAAAGCTCGTTCTCGGCGCCGCCCTGAAAAGTCTTGGCGAGGAAATGTCCGCCGGGCTCCAGGACGTGCAACGCGAAATCGGCCGCGACTTCGCACAGATGCATGGTGCGCAGATGGTCGGTGCGGCGATGCCCGGTCGTGGGTGCCGCCATATCGGACAGCACCACATCCGGCCGGCCGCCGAGCGCCTCGGCAAGTTTTTGCGGCGCGTCGGGATCGAGGAAATCCATCTGCAGGATGACGGCGCCCGGAACCGCGGCCATCTCGAGATAGTCGATGCCGAGGACATGTGGGTTTTCCGCCGTCGACTTCGTCCGCGCGGCCGCTACCTGGCACCAGCCGCCGGGCGCAGCGCCGAGGTCGATGACCTTCATGCCGGGCTTCAGCAGATGATGCTTGTCGTCGATCTCGATCAGCTTGTAGGCGGCGCGCGAGCGGTAGCCGTCGGCCTTGGAGCGCTGCACATAGGGATCGTTCATGTGGCGCTCGAGCCAGCGGCGCGAGGATTCCTTCAAGCCGCTCTTCTTCTTGATCCTGGTCTTGAGGACGCGAATGCCGGCGGAACCCGGCTTATCCGGTTTTCTAGCCATCAACGGCCTCGCCCGCCATCGCGCCAGACACCGTCATCAGCCATCAATTCGCTCAGGATCCCCTCGCGCAAGCCGCGGTCGGCGACGCGCAAGCGCTCGGACGGCCAGACACCGCGGATCGCTTCCAGGATGGCGCAGCCGGCGAGCACGAGGTCGGCGCGGTCGGCGCCGATGCAGGGGTTGGCGCAGCGCTGCTGGAAATCCCAGCCGATCAGGCGCTCGATCATGCGATCGACGCTGTCGCGGTCCATCCAGAGGCCATCGACGCGGCGGCGGTCGTAGCGATCGAGATCGAGATGCACGCCGGCCAGCGTCGTCACCGTGCCGGAGGTGCCGAGCAGGTGGAAGTTGGGACTTGCCAGCACATGTGCCAGCCGGTCGCGGCCGTCGAAGACCTTCAACCGCGCGGCCACGTCGTCGACCATGGCGGCAAAGGTCTCGCGCGTGACTGTGCGGCCGCCGAAGCGCTCGGCGAGCGACACCACGCCGACGGGCAGGGACGTCCAGGAGACAATATGGTTGGCGAGCCGCGGAGAGCGCCGTCCGGTCAGGTCGATCAGCGCGATTTCCGACGAGCCGCCGCCGATGTCGAACAGCACCACGCCTTGCGTGTCGCGCTCGACCAGCGAGCCGCAACCGGAAACGGCAAGGCGGGCCTCGGTCTGGCGGTCGATGATCTCGAGCTTGAGTCCGGCCTCGCGCTCGACCCGATCCAGGAACTCGACACCGTTTGCGGCCGAACGGCAGGCTTCGGTGGCGATCAGCCTGGCTTTCCTGATCTTGCGGTTGCGCAGCTTCTCGCCACAGACCTTCAGCGCCTCGACCGCGCGATCCATCGCGGCCTGGCTGAGCCGGCCGCTGGCGGTTAGCCCCTCGCCCAGCCTGACGATGCGCGAGAAAGCGTCGATGACTCGGAACTGGCCGTGACGGCCAGGCACCGCGACCAGCAGCCGGCAATTGTTGGTGCCGAGGTCGAGCGCGGCGAAGACAGGCAATTCCTGTTGCGGCGGACGCTGCGGGGCCGCCAGCCTTGGCTCAACCGGCGAAAGCCCGCTCGGAGGCTGTTTTGTCGCCGTGGCGGCAGGCGCGGCATGCGGCACGGCGACGTTCTCGTCACGCGCGAACACCTTGCGGCCGCGCTTGCGCTTGCGTCGCTTGCGTGTCTTGCCTTTCGGTTGATCGCCATGCTGGTCGGCCTGGCTTAGGCCAATCTGTCGCTGGCCGGCATGTCTTTGGTGCGCACCCGCGTGGCGGCTGAATCGCGCCGTGTGCGGGCCCGCCGATTGCGTCGGCGATGCCCCGGACATGCCCACTGCCGACGCGCCCGCGCCGGTATCGTGGTCTTCCACTTCAGTTCCTTCCGGCGCCGCGCGAACCGGTAGCGGACGCAGCAGGCACCTCGATTTGTTCAAGTTGCCAACAGAGTAGCAGCGCAGTTCACAATCACCAAGAGCGCGAGGCCGAATTTCGCAAACGTCGCATTTTGCCAGATCACGTTGGGGCAATGTCTTGCCGGTTGAATAGCCGGCTTCAATCAGGCATGTCTGAAATGAAGGTTCGAAGGTTGGGCAACATCAAAATCAATGAGTTGCAACGCATGATGACGACGCCATGAATTGGAGGCGCTATTTCTGGCCGGTCATAGGCATCGCGGCCGTGGCGTTCTCGCTTTGGCTGCTCATCCACGAACTGCGCGGCGTTTCGCTCGACGACGTCTGGGCCGGCATTGCCGCCATCCCGCCGCGCGGCTGGGTGCTCGCGGCACTGAGCGCGGTCGTCGCCTATGCCTCGCTCGCCGGCTACGACCACATCGCGCTGCTGCATATCGGCAAGAAAGTATCGTGGCTGTTCGTCACGCTGTGCTCCTTCACCACTTACGCGGTGTCGCACAATATCGGCGGCTCGGTGTTTTCCGGCGCGGTCATCCGTTACCGCGCCTACGGCACGCGAGGACTGACCGGCCAGGAGGTCGGCGTGATGGTGGCGATCTGCTGGTTCACCTTCATTCTGTCCAGCGTTTTTCTCGGCGGCCTCGTGCTGTTGCTGGAACCGCAGATCATCGACCGTTTCACGGGCGCGCCGCATCACGGCGCCGCATTCGCTGCAGGGCTTACCATGCTCATCCTTGCCGGCGCCTACGCCTTCGGCAGTTGGCTGAGGCTGAGACCGCTGAAGATAGGCAGCTTCCAGCTGCACTATCCAGCGCTGCCGATCGTGGCGCGGCAATTGCTGATCGGGCCGGTCGAACTGCTCGGGGCCGCCGCGATCATCTATTTTGCCCTGCCCGAGATCGGCAATCCCGGCTATTTCGTGGTGCTCGGCGTGTTCATGGTGTCGTTCTCGATCGGGCTCCTGTCGCACGCGCCTGGCGCGCTCGGCGTGTTCGAATTCGTCTTTCTCACCGGGCTTTCGGACATGGATCCGGTCGGCGTGCTCGCCGCGCTTCTGGTGTTCCGCCTGTTCTATCTCATCATTCCGCTGCTGATCGGCCTTGGCGTGGTGCTCTATTTCGAGCATTCCCAATACAGCAAAGGCGAGAGCTGAGCCTTCGGCGCCTGGCGGGAGAGCCAATGCATGTCGCCCATAAGTGCGGAGCGGCTTTGGGAGAACGGCATGCATCGGACAAAGGCTCAAAAAGCCTGCGTTGATCTCAGCTGCGGGCTTGACTATTTTCGGATGGCGGCTACAAGGCAGCGCTCGCGGCACATGAGCCGCCCGCATCGCGCGATACCAGACGCGCCTGCTGGGGAATAGGTTAACGGTAGACCCACGGACTCTGACTCCGTTAGTCCTGGTTCGAATCCAGGTTCCCCAGCCAAACTGGATGTCCTGTTGACGCTTGGTTCCACAAGCTTCTTTCGCCGTCCCCCATGTACGATTCTCCGCCGCGATTTCACGCAGGAGACGCGTCTGTTCGACCATTGCGCAGACATTCGATCATAGGAGGCGTTGTCGACGCGCCGAGTTTGAGCGGAGACTCAGACCCGCGCGAAGAGCGGGCATCACCATGGCCGTTCTGCATGGCCGGAAGTGCTGCCGAGGTGGTTGACCCTGGGGGTCTATGACCTAGCTTAGAGTTCAGAATGGACTGTCCGGACTCCCAAAAATGCGGATTGGAAAGCATCGTGGGAGAACTTTTGGGATATTGACGATGGAGAGGTGCGAGTCGGCTTTTCGGGACATTTGCGGCGGGCGACAACCGGCGGCCACGGTGTCTTCGAGCTTCGGTTCGAGCGCACATCTTCTGCGCCGGCATCTTCTGCCGGCGCATGACCGCGCTCCGCAACGCAACAAATACATTCGCACCGCACTGGAAGGCCCGAAGCAGTGACAGCTTCGAGAGCAGCAGCAGCTTTAGCCAGCATCGGGGAGAAGACCCAAACACCGCTTCGCGAACTTAAATTGCACCCAAGACCACATGGGCACGACGATGCCAAATCATCTTGCCGAAATTTACACGAATAACACAGATCTCGCCATCCTGGCCGGGATTGCGATACTCGTACTGGCGGGCGTCTTTCTTGTGCTCCGGCATGCCCTTGTCGCAGTGCTGCGGAGTCGCCCGAAACCAAATGCCTACCTGAAAGAATGCAAGCCTGTTCCTCTCGAGGAGGTTCCTTGGGTCTGGGAACGCCCGGTCGACCTTACAACCGGACCTGGTTCTTCTCAGGCTGTCGTGTCCTCGGATGCGGATGCCCGGCCTCAGGATGCAAACTACCGTCAGTTCGGGGTGCGAATCGAGCATTTCGAGATGATCTCCGAAGCTTATGAGAGTTCGCCAGGCGACCTGCCCAATCCCTTCGCTTCCCCGACAAACAGCGCTACGGACTCACCTCCCCGTGTTCGCTGGCCTATCGGTCTTGTATCAGGCCTGGGCATCGCCACGATCTGCCTGGCCGTGCCGCTTGGCTATACGATGACGAGACAAAATTGGGTCGAAAGCGCACCCGCCATTTCGCGGGCCCAGAATCCCTCCCAGCCAAATTTTTCGCGATCCTTCGCGGTTCCGGCGAGTGCTGCATTGGATATGGAGGGACCAGCCCAGGGCGACGGGCGTACGAATGCCGAATCGCCTGGCCCGGATCTCGCGGCTGCCAAGGCTGAAGTCGAGGCTGCTCGTGCTCAGGCATCCGCTGCGAGGGATCTGGCCGCCCAGGAGCACCGAACTGTGGAAGAAGAGCGCGCCAGAAGCGCCTCTCTGCAGAGTGCGCTCTTGGAATCGCGCAAACAGGTCGATGCGCTGAGGACAAGCATGGCAGCAGCCGAAGACGCATACGGGGAGCGTTTGCGCAACGAACTCGCGGCAGCTCGCACGTATGACGCATTGCAGCGCGTTGCGGGAGACGCTCGCAGGCTGCTGGGCGAGAGCATCAACTATGTCGTTACGCAGATGCCGGCTGCTCATCTGGAGCGTCAGCGAACTGAATTGATGGCACGCGACCTATCCCAAGCGCGGGCGCAAATTTCGCAGCTTGAGGCCAGGGCCGCCGAGGACCGCGCCAGTGCCAAGGCCTCGCTTGCGCAAGTGAACGCAGTGCTTGACGACGAGCGCCGGAAGTCGAAGGACCTTCGCGGCGACCTCGCCGCAATGGAACTGTCCAAGGCCGCGATCGCGGATAAGGCCGAGCGGGAACGAACCGGTGCAGCCACAGCGAGAGAACGGGTGGAGCAGACCGCAGCCGAGACGGCGCAGGCTCTGACACGAGAACGCGCTTCCGCAGCATCGACCCGTGAGGACCTCG
>NZ_JAIUHV010000015.1:0-120505 GCF_020165285.1 Mesorhizobium sp. CA10 | reverse complement strand
GAGATCGTCGGCATCCGTCCGACCACCAAGACGACCTGCACGGGCGTTGAGATGTTCCGCAAGCTGCTCGACCAGGGCCAGGCCGGCGACAACATCGGCGCGCTGCTGCGCGGCGTCGACCGTGAAGGCGTGGAGCGCGGCCAGGTTCTGGCCAAGCCCGGCACGGTCAAGCCGCACAAGAAGTTCGTGGCCGAAGCCTACATCCTGACCAAGGACGAGGGCGGCCGTCACACGCCGTTCTTCACCAACTACCGTCCGCAGTTCTACTTCCGCACGACGGACGTGACGGGCATCGTGACACTGCCGGCCGGCACCGAGATGGTGATGCCCGGCGACAACATCACCGTCGACGTCGAGCTGATCGTGCCGATCGCGATGGAAGAGAAGCTGCGCTTCGCCATCCGTGAAGGCGGCCGCACCGTCGGTGCCGGCATCGTCGTCACCATCAAAGAGTAATTTGGACTGAAACCGATCTGTCGCGGGCGCGGGAGCTGCCCGCGCCGCGCCAGAACAAGGAATTGACGCATGAACGGACAGAATATCCGCATCCGCCTTAAGGCGTTTGACCACCGGGTGCTCGACGCCTCGACGCGCGAAATCGTGTCGACCGCCAAGCGCACCGGCGCCAACGTCCGCGGCCCAATCCCGCTGCCGACGCGGATCGAAAAATTCACGGTCAACCGGTCGCCCCACGTCGACAAGAAGAGCCGCGAACAGTTCGAGATGCGCACGCACAAGCGGCTGCTCGACATCGTCGATCCGACCCCGCAGACAGTCGACGCTTTGATGAAGCTCGATCTGGCCGCCGGTGTCGACGTCGAGATCAAGCTCTAAGGGAATGAGAGAGCGGTAAGGGGCGGTGCCCCTGGCCCGGAACTCTAAAGGAATTGAACCGATGCGTTCAGGTGTGATTGCAAAGAAGGTGGGAATGACCCGCATCTATAACGATGCCGGCGAACACGTTCCCGTCACCGTTCTCCAGATGGAGAACTGCCAGGTCGTGGCCCAGCGCACGCAGGAGAAGAACGGCTACACCGCCGTCCAGCTCGGCGTTGGCCTTGCCAAGGTGAAGAACACGTCGAAGGCGATGCGCGGCCATTTCGCCGCCGCTTCCGTCGAGCCGAAGGCGAAGGTCGCCGAGTTTCGCGTCTCCGCCGACAACATGATCGACGTCGGCGCCGAGCTGACCGTCGAGCATTTCGTCGCCGGCCAGAAGGTGGACGTCACCGGCACCTCGACCGGCAAGGGTTTTCAGGGCGTGATCAAGCGGCACCACATGGGCGGTGGCCGCGCCACGCATGGTAACTCGGTCTCGCACCGCACGCACGGCTCGACCGGCCAGCGCCAGGACCCCGGCAAGGTGTTCAAGGGCAAGAAGATGGCCGGCCACATGGGCGACACCCGCGTCACCACGCAGAATGTCGAGGTCGTCTCGACCGATGCCGATCGCGGCCTGATCCTGATCCGCGGCGCGGTGCCCGGCGTCAAGGGCGCCTGGATCCTGGTTCGCGACGCCGCCAAGGTTGCGCTGCCGGCCAATGCGCCGAAGCCGGCCGCGATCCGCGCCGCTGCCGCCAAGAACGAAGCCCCGGCCACTGAGGGAGCCGAATAATGGATCTCAAGATCACAACGCTGGGCGGCAAGGACGCCGGCAAGGTGGAACTCTCCGAGGAGATTTTCGGCCTTGACCCGCGCGAGGACATCCTGCAGCGCGTCGTGCGCTGGCAGCTCGCCAAGAAGCAGCAGGGCACGCACAAGGCCAAGGGCCGCGCCGAAATCGCGCGCACCGGCGCCAAGATGTACAAGCAGAAGGGTACCGGCCGCGCCCGTCACCACTCGGCTCGCGCTCCGCAGTTCCGCGGCGGCGGCAAGGCACACGGCCCGGTCGTACGCAGCCATGAGCACGAGCTGCCGAAGAAGGTTCGTGCGCTTGGCCTCAAGCACGCTCTCTCGGCCAAGGCCAAGAGCGCTTCGCTGATCATCGTCGACGAGCTGAAGCTCACCGAAGCCAAGACCAAGGCGCTGGTGGCGAATTTCGAGACGCTGGGGCTGACCAACGCCCTGGTCATCGGCGGCGCCGAGCTTGATCAGAACTTCAAGCTGGCCGCGACCAACATTCCGAACATCGACGTGCTGCCCATCCAGGGCATCAACGTCTACGACATTCTGCGCCGCGGCACGCTGGTCCTTTCGAAGGCCGCCGTCGAGGCTCTCGAGGAGCGCTTTAAATGACCGACCTCCGTCACTACGACGTGATCGTCTCGCCGGCGATCACCGAAAAGTCGACCATGGCTTCCGAGCAGAACCAGGTCGTCTTCAACGTCGCCAAGAAGGCGTCGAAGCCGGAAATCAAGGCTGCCGTGGAGGCTCTCTTCGGCGTCAAGGTGACGGCTGTGAACACGCTCGTCCGCAAGGGCAAGATCAAGCGCTTCCGCGGCACCGTTGGCCGCCAGGGCGACGTCAAGAAGGCGGTTGTGACGCTGGCCGACGGCCAGTCGATCGACGTCGCGACGGGTCTCTGAGCAAGGCCGCGAGGACAGGACAATGGCACTTAAGAAATTCAACCCGGTAACGCCGAGCACCCGCCAGCTGGTCATCGTCGACCGCTCGGGCCTCTACAAGGGCAAGCCCATCAAGGGCCTGACCGAAGGCCTGACCAAGTCGGGCGGCCGCAACAACTACGGCCGCATCACGGCCCGCTTCATCGGCGGCGGTCACAAGCGTTCGTACCGCATCATCGACTTCAAGCGTAAGAAGTACGACGTCGTCGGCACGGTCGAGCGCATCGAATACGATCCGAACCGCACCGCCTTCATCGCGCTGATCAAGTATGACGACGGCGAGCTGTCCTACATCCTGGCCCCGCAGCGTCTTGCTGCCGGCGACAAGATCGTGGCCGGCGAAGCGGTCGACGTGAAGCCGGGCAACGCGATGCCGCTGGCCTCGATGCCGGTCGGCACGATCGTCCATAACATCGAGCTGAAGCCGGGCAAGGGCGGCCAGGTCGCCCGTTCGGCTGGCGGTTACGCCCAGCTCGTCGGCCGCGACCAGGGCATGGCGATCCTGCGCCTCAACTCGGGCGAGCAGCGTGTCGTGCACGGCTCCTGCATGGCCACCGTCGGCGCCGTGTCGAACCCCGACCACGGCAACATCAACGACGGCAAGGCCGGTCGCACCGTGTGGCGCGGCAAGCGTCCGCACAATCGCGGCGTGGCCATGAACCCGGTCGACCATCCGCATGGCGGCGGCGAAGGCCGCACCTCGGGTGGCCGTCATCCGGTTTCGCCCTGGGGCAAGCCGACCAAGGGCAAGAAGACGCGGTCCAACAAGGCGACCGACAAGTTCATCCTGCGCTCGCGTCATCAGCGCAAGAGCTAAGAAGAGGTAACGCCAAGTGACTCGTTCGATTTGGAAAGGCCCCTTTATCGATGGCTACCTTCTCAAGAAGGTGGACAAGGTTCGTGAAGGTGGTCGCAATGAGGTGATCAAGATGTGGAGCCGTCGCTCCACCATCCTGCCGCAGTTCGTCGGCTTCACCTTCGGTGTCTACAACGGCCAGAAGCACGTTCCCGTCTCGGTGAACGAGGACATGGTCGGCCACAAGTTCGGTGAATTCGCTCCGACCCGGACCTATTACGGTCACGGCGCGGATAAGAAGGCGAAGAGGAAATAATCATGGGCAAGGCCAAAGCTCCGCGCAGGCTTGCTGATAACGAGGCGCGTGCCGTTCTGCGCACGATCCGCATCAGCCCGCAGAAGCTCAACCTGGTTGCCGCGCTGATCCGCGGCAAGAAGGTCGCGACAGCGCTTTCCGATCTCGAATTCTCGGCCAAGCGGATTTCCGGCACGGTCAAGAAGACGCTGGAATCGGCGATCGCCAATGCGGAAAACAATCACGACCTCGACGTCGACGCTCTGATCGTGGCGGAAGCCTTTGTCGGCAAGTCGATCGTCATGAAGCGTTTCCACGCTCGTGGCCGCGGCCGCGCCAGCCGTATCGAAAAGCCGTTCTCGCACCTCACGATCGTCGTTCGTGAAGTCGAGGAAAAAGGGGAGGCCGCATAATGGGCCAGAAAGTCAATCCGATCGGGCTGCGTCTCGGCATCAACCGTACCTGGGATTCGCGCTGGTTCGCGAACACCGGCGAATACGGCCAGCTGCTGCACGAAGACCTCAAGATCCGCAAGTATCTCGAGAAGGAACTCAAGCAGGCCGCGATTTCGAAAGTCGTGATCGAGCGCCCGCACAAGAAGTGCCGCGTCACCATCCACGCCGCGCGTCCGGGCCTCATCATCGGCAAGAAGGGCGCCGACATCGAGAAGCTTCGCAAGAAGCTAACCGAGATGACGAAGTCCGAAACGCACCTCAACATCGTTGAAGTGCGCAAGCCGGAAATCGACGCCACGCTGGTCGCCCAGTCGATCGCCCAGCAGCTCGAGCGCCGCATCGCGTTCCGCCGCGCCATGAAGCGTGCCGTTCAGTCGGCCATGCGTCTCGGCGCCGAAGGCATCCGCATCAACTGCTCCGGCCGTCTCGGCGGCGCCGAGATCGCGCGCATGGAGTGGTACCGCGAAGGCCGCGTGCCGCTGCATACGCTGCGCGCCGACGTCGACTACGGCACGGCCGAGGCGAACACGGCCTACGGCATCTGCGGCGTCAAGGTGTGGGTGTTCAAAGGCGAGATCCTCGAGCATGACCCGATGGCTTCCGAGCGCCGTGCAACCGAAGGCGATGCCGCGCATGGCGGCGGCGGTGCTGGCGGTGAGCGCGAACGCGGCCGCCGTCGCGAGAACGCCTGAGACATTTGAGAATTTGGAGTTAGAACGATGCTGCAGCCAAAGCGCACAAAGTTCCGCAAGCAGTTCAAGGGCCGTATCCACGGTGCCGCCAAGGGCGGCACCAACCTGGATTTCGGCGGTTTCGGGCTGAAGGCGCTTGAGCCGAACCGCGTCACCGCGCGCGAGATCGAGGCGGCCCGCCGCGCGATCACCCGCGAGATGAAGCGCGCCGGCCGCGTCTGGATCCGGGTGTTCCCGGACCTGCCGGTCACCTCGAAGCCGACCGAAGTCCGCATGGGTAAGGGCAAGGGCGCCGTCGACTACTGGGCGGCGCGCGTGAAGCCCGGCCGTATCATGTTCGAGATCGACGGCGTCAGCGAGGAGACCGCTCGTGAAGCGCTGCGTCTCGGCGCCGCCAAGCTCTCGGTCAAGACGCGCTTCGTGCAGCGCATCGCAGAATAAGGACAGGCGATCATGAAAGCCGAAGACATCCGGACCAAGACCCAGGATCAGCTGACCGACGACCTGGCCGCTCTCAAGAAGGAGCAGTTCAACCTGCGCTTCCAGAAGGCCACCGGCCAGCTCGAAAAGACCGCGCGCGTGAAGCAGGTCCGCAAGGACATCGCGCGCATCAAGACCATCGCCGCGGAAAAAGCCGCGGCCAAGAAGGGTTAAGACCATGCCAAAGCGCATCCTGCAGGGCACCGTCGTCAGCGACAAGAACGAGAAGACGGTCGTGGTCAAGGTCGAGCGTCGCTTCACGCATCCCGTGATGAAGAAGACCGTGCGCATGACCAAGAAGTACAAGGCGCACGACGAGAACAACGCCCACAAGGTCGGCGACCAGGTGTTCATCCAGGAATCGAAGCCGATTTCCAAGGACAAGCGCTGGGTTGTCGTCTCTTCGGATCAGGCTTGATCCGGGCGAACGAACCGAATTTTGGACAGACCGGGGAGGGGTGAAGAACCCGTCCCGTTAGAAAAGAAGAAGGCGGCCAGTCATGATTCAGATGCAAACAAACCTCGACGTCGCGGATAATTCCGGCGCCCGTCGTGTCATGTGCATCAAGGTGCTGGGCGGCTCGAAGCGGAAATACGCCTCCGTCGGCGACATCATCGTGGTGTCGATCAAGGAAGCCATTCCGCGCGGCCGCGTTAAGAAGGGCGATGTGATGAAGGCGGTCGTGGTTCGCACGGCCAAGGACATCCGCCGCCCGGACGGCAGCGTGATCCGTTTCGACAAGAACGCGGCCGTTCTCGTCGACAATAAGAAAGAGCCGATCGGCACCCGTATCTTCGGACCGGTTCCGCGCGAATTGCGCGCCAAGAACCACATGAAGATCATCTCGCTCGCGCCTGAAGTGCTGTAAGGAGCCGGACCAATGCAAAAGATCAAAAAAGGCGACAAGGTCGTCGTGCTTGCCGGCAAGGACAAGGGCCGTTCGGGCGAAGTCCTGTCGGTGCAGCCGAAGGAAGACACCGCAGTCGTCCGCGGCGTAAACCTCATTCGCCGTCACCAGAAGCAGACCCAGTCGCAAGAGGCCGGGATCATCACCAAGGAAGCGCCGATCCACCTGTCGAATATCGCGCTGGCCGACCCCAAGGACGGCAAGCCGACCCGCGTCGGCTTCACCATCCAGAAGGATGGCAAGAAGGTGCGCGTCGCCAAGCGTTCGGGAGAAGTCATCAATGGCTAAGGCTGAAACCAAGCAGGCAACTGCCAAGAACGAGCCGCGCCTCAAGAAGGTCTACAACGAGACCATCCGCAAGGCGATGCAGGAGCAGTTCGGCTACGACAATGACATGCAGGTTCCGCGCATCGACAAGATCGTGCTGAACATGGGTGTCGGCGAAGCAACCGCAGACTCCAAGAAGCCTTCGGTCGCGGCCGAGGATCTCGCGCTGATCGCCGGCCAGAAGGCCGTCGTCACCCGCGCCCGCAACTCGATTGCCGGCTTCAAGGTGCGCGAGAACATGCCGATCGGCGCCAAGGTCACGCTGCGCAAGGAACGCATGTACGAGTTCCTCGACCGCCTCGTGAACATCGCGCTGCCGCGCGTTCGCGACTTCCGCGGACTGAATCCGAAGAGCTTTGACGGCCGTGGCAACTACGCCATGGGCATCAAGGAACACATCGTGTTCCCGGAGATCAACTACGACAAGGTTGATCAGGTCTGGGGCATGGACGTCATCGTTTGTACGACGGCGAAGACGGACGACGAGGCAAGAGCGCTGCTCAAGGCCTTCAACTTCCCCTTCCGCCAGTAACGGCAGCGAAAAAGGAAACATCTGAAATGGCAAAGACCAGCTCAGTCGAGAAGAACAACCGGCGCCGCAAGCTCGCCGACCAGTACGCCGCCAAGCGCACGGCGCTCAAGGCCATCATCATGGATCAGTCCAAGCCGATGGAAGAGCGTTTCCGCGCCCAGTTGAAGCTTTCGGCGCTGCCGCGCAACTCGGCCAAGATCCGCATCCGCAATCGCTGCGAGGTGACGGGCCGTCCGCGCGCCTACTATCGCAAGCTGAAGCTTTCGCGTATCGCGCTTCGCGATCTGGGCAATACCGGCCAGATCCCGGGCCTGGTCAAGTCGAGCTGGTAAGGAGACACTGAGATGTCATTGAGCGATCCTCTCGGCGATATGCTGACCCGCATCCGCAACGCCTATGGCCGCAAGAAGTCGAGCGTTTCGACCCCGGCCTCGCGTCTGCGTGCCCGCGTCCTCGAGGTGCTGAAGTCGGAAGGCTATATCCGCGACTACAGCCAGACCGACTTCGAAAACGGCAAGTCGGAAATCGAGATCGAGCTGAAATATTTCGACGGCGCCCCGGTTGTGCGCGAGATCGAGCGCGTCTCGAAGCCTGGCCGTCGCGTCTATGTCTCGGCCAAGTCGATCCCGCACGTCGCCAACGGCCTCGGCATCGCCATCCTTTCGACGCCGAAGGGCGTCATGGCCGACCATGAAGCGCGCGAGCAGAATGTCGGCGGCGAAATCCTCTGCCAGATCTTCTGATCCGGCGCGAGATTGATGAATGGGCTTCGGTTCTCGGGATCGCGCCCGGGAACTGGAACCTGAAACGAAAGAAGTGACGAGGACAACAAAATGTCTCGTATCGGAAAGAAACCCGTTTCGCTGCCGCAAGGCGTGACCGCGTCCGTCAACGGCCAGACCGTGACGGCGAAGGGCCCCAAGGGCGAGCTGAAGTTCGTGGTGAACGACGAAGTGCTGGTGAAGATGGAGAACAACGAGATCTCCGTCGAGCCGCGCGACCAGACCAAGACCGCCCGCTCCAAGTGGGGCATGTCGCGCACGCAGATCGTCAACATCCTGCAGGGCGTGAAGGACGGCTTCGAGAAGAAGCTCGAGATCACCGGCGTCGGCTATCGCGCGGCGTTGCAGGGCAAGAACCTGCAGCTGGCGCTCGGCTTCAGCCACGACGTGGTCTATCAGACGCCGCAGGGCATCACCATCACGGTGCCGAAGCCGACCGAAATCACGGTCTCCGGCATCGACAAGCAACAGGTCGGCCAGGTCGCCGCCGAGATCCGCGAATATCGCGGTCCCGAGCCCTATAAGGGCAAGGGCGTGCGCTATGCCGACGAGCGCATCGTGCGCAAGGAAGGCAAGAAGAAGTAATAGGCCTGGCCCCGAGAAGTTGCAGACTTTTCGAAAAGGGCCAAGCCGCAGAAGTGTAACGCCGCGGGGAGCGGCCGCGGGAGCCTTGGCCTACCGCACAGGGTTGCCCCCGTTTTCTGAAGGCAAGGAACTGACATTATGGCAAGCCCCAAAGAAACCATCCAGCGCCGCGCGCAGCGCGTGCGCCGCCAGCTGAAGAAGGTCGCCGGCGAGCGTCCGAGGCTTTCGGTGCACCGCACCTCGAAGAACATCTACGTCCAGGTGATCGACGACGCCAACGGCCACACGCTGGCCGCCGCCTCGACGCTCGAGAAGGACCTCAAGGGTTCGCTCAAGACCGGCGCCGACACCGCAGCCGCGACCGCGGTCGGCAAGCTGATCGCCGAGCGTGCCGCCAAGGCCGGCGTCAAGGAAGTCGTCTTCGACCGCGGCCCGTACATCTATCACGGCCGCGTCAAGGCGCTGGCCGAGGCTGCCCGCGAAGGCGGTCTCAGCTTCTAATGCTTGATCCCGAACCGAGAGGTCCGCGCAGCGAAAAGTTGCAGACTTTTCGGACAAGATCATGCAAAGGAAAAGTTCGCCGCCGGCGACCCTAAAGTGGCGTCGGCAAACAGCAACCCGTGCTTCCGGAAAAGAACAAGGAACAGGATATGGCACAGGAACGTAGAGAAGGCGGCCGCGGCCGCGAGCGCGAAGAGCGTGACGACGGCATGGTGGACAAGCTCGTCCACATCAACCGCGTCGCCAAGGTGGTGAAGGGCGGCCGTCGTTTCGGTTTTGCCGCTCTCGTCGTCGTCGGCGACCAGAAGGGCCGCGTCGGCTTCGGCCACGGCAAGGCGCGCGAAGTGCCGGAAGCGATCCGCAAGGCGACCGAGTCGGCCAAGCGCGACATGATCTTCGTGCCGCTGCGTTCGGGCCGCACGCTGCATCACGACGTCGAGGGCCGCTGGGGCGCCGGACGCGTTCTGCTGCGCGCCGCCAAGCAAGGTACCGGCATCATCGCCGGCGGTCCGATGCGCGCCGTCTTTGAGACGCTCGGCATGCATGACGTGGTCGCCAAGTCGATGGGTTCGTCGAACCCCTACAACATGGTTCGCGCCACCTTCGACGCGCTGAAGAGCCAGATGCATCCGAAGGATGTGGCTGCCGCGCGCGGCATCAAGTACTCGACCCTTCAGGCCCGCCGCGGCACCGCCGTTGCGGCTGAAGAATAGTCGACGCTGACCAGGGATTTCGACCATGGCCAAGAAAGCTACCAAGACCATCACCGTCGAGCAGATCGGCTCCCCGATCCGCCGGCCGAAGGAGCAGCGCGCGACGCTGGTCGGCCTCGGCCTGAACAAGATGCACAAGCGGCGCACGCTGGAAGATACCCCTTCGGTGCGCGGCATGATCGCCGCCGTCCAGCACCTCGTCCGCGTCGTGGACGAGGCCTGAACGGAAGGGCAGGAGAAGAAACATGAAACTCAACGATCTGCGTGACAAGGACGGCGCGACGCACTCCAAGAAGCGTCTCGGCCGCGGCATCGGTTCCGGCTCGGGCAAGACCGCCGGTCGCGGCGTCAAGGGCCAGAAGGCCCGCTCTGGCGTTGCCATCAACGGCTTCGAGGGTGGCCAGATGCCGCTCTACCGGCGCCTGCCGAAGCGTGGCTTCAACAACATCTTCGCCAAGAGCTTCACGGTCGTGTCGCTGGCCCGCATCCAGGCTGCTATCGACGCCAAGAAGCTCGACGCCAAGGCGACCGTGACGGCCGAGGCCCTGGTTGCCGCCGGCGTCATCCGCCGCGCCAAGGACGGCGTGCGCGTGCTCTCCGACGGCGAACTCAAAGCCAAGCTGTCCTTCGACGTCGCCGGCGCCTCCAAGGCCGCGATCGAGAAGATCGAGAAGGCCGGCGGTTCGGTGAAGCTGCCGGAAGCGGCCGCCGCCGAGTAACGGCGATTTGAAGCGCGGCCGACCGGGATGACTTCGCATATTCCGTCGAACCGCGCTTTGACCGGATGAATTGGGCGGCCGCGTCAACGCGGCCGCTTGCATGTTTACGGTCCCGAGCTTATCTCGTGAGCTTCGGTGACACGCGCCGCCTGAGCTGCGGCATCGAGCGCGACGTAGAAATCAAAGAAGTAGAGCATGATGTCGTCCGAAAACCGCTCCACATTTTTCGGCATCGTGCTCTAGCGGAGAATCAGGCATGGCCTCGGCTGCTGAACAACTAGCCTCCAATCTGAATTTCGCGGCCTTCGCCAAGGCCGAGGATCTCAAGAAGCGCATCTGGTTCACCATCGGCGCGCTGCTCGTCTACCGCCTCGGCACTTATATCCCGCTTCCCGGCATCAACCCCGATGCTTTCGCCCAGGCCTTCTCCTCGCAGAGCAAGGGCGTGCTCGGCATGTTCAACATGTTCGCCGGCGGCGCCGTGCAGCGCATGGCGATCTTCGCGCTGGGCATCATGCCCTACATCTCCGCCTCCATCATCATGCAGCTGATGACCTCGGTCATCCCGTCGCTGGAAACGCTGAAGAAGGAAGGCGAGCAGGGCCGCAAGATCATCAACCAGTACACGCGCTACGGCACCGTGCTCCTGGCGCTGATCCAGGCCTACGGCATTTCGATCGGCCTCGAGGGCGGCAACGGCATCGTCAACGATCCCGGCATGTTCTTCCGCATCTCGACGGTCGTCACGCTCGTCGGCGGCACCATGTTCCTGATGTGGCTCGGCGAGCAGATCACCGCGCGCGGCATCGGCAACGGCATTTCGCTGATCATCTTCTCCGGCATCGTCGCGGGCCTGCCGCGCGCGATCTCCGGCACGCTGGAACTCGGCCGTACCGGCGCGCTGTCGACGGGCCTCATCCTCGCGATCATCGTGCTGGCCATCATCGTCATTGCGCTCATCGTCTTCTTCGAACGCGCGCAGCGGCGCCTGCTCATCCAGTATCCGAAGCGCCAGGTCGGCAATCGCATGTTCCAGGGCGATACCTCGCATTTGCCGCTGAAGCTCAACACCTCCGGCGTCATCCCGCCGATCTTCGCGTCCTCGCTGCTGCTTCTGCCGGCCACCGTGGCGGGCTTCTCGCAGGCGACCAACCTGCCGGCCTGGGCAAGCACGATCCTCGCCTCGCTCGGCCACGGCCAGCCGCTCTACATGATCTTCTATGCGGGCATGATCGTCTTCTTCGCCTTCTTCTACACGGCGATCGTCTTCAATCCGAAGGACACGGCCGACCAGCTCAAGAAGCACTCCGGCTTCATCCCGGGCTATCGGCCGGGCGAGCGCACCGCCGACTATATCGACTATGTTCTGACGCGCATTACCGTCATCGGCGCCATTTACCTGGTGCTGGTCTGTCTGCTGCCGGAGTTCCTGATTTCGGCGACTGGCGTACCTTTCTACCTCGGTGGCACATCGCTTCTGATCGTGGTCAGTGTCACGCTCGATACGGTGGCGCAGATTCAGGGTCACCTGATCGCGCACCAGTATGAGGGCCTGATCAAGAAGTCGAAGTTGCGCGGGGGGAAGAGGAGCAGATGAGGCTGATTTTGCTTGGGCCGCCAGGAGCGGGCAAGGGGACACAAGCACAAAGACTGGTTGAAAAACACGGCATCCCCCAGCTCTCGACGGGTGACATGCTGCGTGCCGCCGTCCAGGCCGGAACCGAGGTCGGCAAGCGTGCCAAGGCGGTGATGGATGCCGGTGAGCTGGTCTCGGATGCGATCGTCAACGCCATCGTCGCCGAGCGTATCGATCAGCCGGATTGCGCCAAGGGATTCATCCTCGACGGCTATCCGCGCACGCTGGTCCAGGCCGACGCGGTCGAGGCCATGCTTGCCGAACGCGGCATAGCGCTCGACACCGTCATAGAGCTCGTCGTCGACGATAAGGCGCTGGTTGGCCGAATCGTCAAACGCGCCGAGGAGGCCAAGGCCGCCGGCCAGCCTGTGCGCAAGGACGACAACCCGGAGGTGTTCGAGGAACGCCTGCGCGAATACTACAAGAAGACGGCGCCGCTGACCGGCTATTACTACGTCAAGGGCAAGCTCAAGACCGTCGACGGCATGGCCAGTATCGATGCCGTGACCGCCGAGATCGGCAAGGTGCTCGCGGCCGCGGTGAAGTAGACCGGGCCGACAGCTAAAGATAGCGCTTGGCGACGATTAACGATTGCGCTTGACTGGAGTGGGCCGTTGGGGTATGGCGGCCCGTCTTCCTATCAGGCATGGACTTTGCTTGCCCTTGCGGGCAAGGCATCCGCTTTGAACCAGGAAACTCCCGCAAGGGCCGGCCTCCACCGGACGCGGGGCAACTTCGACAGCGCCGGCTCGTCCGGCCCAAATGGAGAAAGAGAAGAAAATGGCTCGTATAGCCGGCGTCAACATTCCGACCAACAAGCGCGTCGTCATCGCGCTTCAGTACATTCACGGCATCGGCAAGAAGTTTGCCCAGGAGATCGTCGACAAGGTCGGCATCCCGGCGGACCGCCGCGTCAACCAGCTGACCGACGCGGAAGTGCTGCAGATCCGCGAGACGATCGACCGCGACTACCAGGTCGAAGGCGACCTGCGCCGCGAAGTCTCGATGAACATCAAGCGGCTCATGGACCTTGGCTGCTACCGCGGCCTGCGTCACCGTCGCTCGCTGCCGGTCCGCGGCCAGCGCACGCATACCAACGCCCGCACCCGCAAGGGCCCGGCCAAGGCGATCGCCGGCAAGAAGAAGTAATTGAGCGAATAGCGAGTAGCGGTTAGCGAGTAGGGGACCCTATTCGCTATTCCCTACTCACTACTCGCTTTTCCAAGGTGGAGCCGCTGGCATTACGGCGGTGTAGAGATCAACTGAAAGGAATACCATGGCCAAGGAAGCCGCTCGTGTTCGCCGTCGCGAACGCAAGAACATTTCGTCGGGCGTTGCCCACGTCAATTCGACCTTCAACAACACCATGATCACCATCACCGACGCGCAGGGCAATTCGATCGCCTGGTCGTCGGCCGGTGCCCAGGGTTTCAAGGGTTCGCGCAAGTCGACGCCGTTCGCAGCCCAGATGGCTGCCGAGGACGTCGCCAAGAAGGCGCAGGAACACGGTATGCGCATGCTCGAGGTCGAGGTCTGCGGACCCGGTTCCGGTCGTGAATCGGCGCTCCGCGCGCTGCAGGCGGCGGGCTTCACCATCACCTCGATTCGTGACGTGACGCCGATCCCGCACAATGGTTGCCGTCCGCGCAAGAAGCGCCGCGTCTGATTTTTAAACGCCGCGCGAACGCCAAGGCGTTCCTCCGCGGTTTTCCGTGTCGCCCGCCACGATTGGATGGTGGCGGGGCAAAGGAAGGAAGACTTTTATGATCCAGAAAAACTGGCAGGAACTGATCAAGCCGAACAAGATCGAGTTCTCGTCGAAGAAGAAGACGCTGACCACGCTGGTGGCCGAGCCGCTCGAACGCGGCTTTGGCCTGACGCTGGGCAACGCGCTGCGGCGCGTGCTTCTGTCTTCGCTGCGCGGCGCGGCTGTGACCGCCGTGCAGATCGACGGCGTGCTGCATGAATTCTCGTCCATCGCCGGCGTGCGCGAAGACGTGACCGACATCGTGCTCAACATCAAGGAAATCGCCATCCGCATGGAAGGCGATGGCCCCAAGCGCATGGTCGTGCGCAAGCAGGGCCCGGGCGCCGTGCTCGCCGGCGACATCCAGACGGTCGGCGACGTCGAGATCCTCAACCCCGACCACGTGATCTGCACGCTGGACGAGGGCGCCGAGATCCGCATGGAGTTCACCGTCGACACCGGCAAGGGCTATGTGCCGGCCGAGCGCAACCGCGCCGAGGACGCGCCGATCGGGCTGATCCCGGTCGACAGCCTCTATTCGCCGGTCAAGAAGGTCTCCTACAAGGTCGAGAATACCCGCGAGGGCCAGGTTCTCGACTATGACAAGCTGACCATGACGATCGAGACCAACGGCTCGATTTCGGGCGAGGACGCGGTCGCTTTCGCCGCCCGCATCCTGCAGGACCAGCTTGGCCTGTTCGTCAACTTCGACGAGCCGCAGAAGGAAGTCGCCACCGAGGCCGTGACCGAACTCGCCTTCAACCCGGCGCTGCTCAAGAAGGTCGACGAGCTCGAGCTTTCGGTGCGTTCGGCCAACTGCCTGAAGAACGACAACATCGTCTATATCGGCGACCTGATCCAGAAGACCGAAGCCGAGATGCTGCGCACCCCGAACTTCGGCCGCAAGTCGCTGAACGAGATCAAGGAAGTGCTGGCGGCCATGGGCCTCCATCTCGGCATGGAAGTGCCGGACTGGCCGCCGGAAAACATCGAAGACCTCGCCAAGCGTTACGAAGACCAATATTGAGCATGAATTCCAAGGATCGGCGGCGAGAGCCGCTCGATCCGACGGTCATGCGGAAAACCATCAGAGGCCGTGGCCTCTTGAACAACTGAAGAAGGAAAAGAGCCATGCGCCACGGTTTCAAAGGCCGTCGTTTCGCCCGCAGCATCAGCCACCGCAAGTCGATGTTCGCCAATCTCGCCGTGTCGCTGATCGAGCACGAGCAGATCGTCACCACCTTGCCGAAGGCGAAGGACCTGCGTCCGATCGTCGAGAAGCTCGTGACGCTCGGCAAGCGCGGTGACCTGCACGCCCGCCGCCAGGTGATCGCGCAGATCGGCAATGAGGGCGTCGTCAAGCGCCTGTTCGAGACCATCGCCCCGCGCTACGCCACCCGCAATGGCGGCTATCTGCGCATCATGAAGGCGGGTTTCCGCAAGGGCGACAACGCCGCGATGGCGGTCATCGAATTCGTCGATCGCGACACCTCGGCCAAGGGCGCCGCCGACCGCGCCCGCATAGAGGCTGAGGGCGCCAACGAGGAAGCCGCGGCCGCCTGAGG
The DNA here is from genome assembly GCF_020165285.1 of Mesorhizobium sp. CA10. NCBI lineage: Bacteria > Pseudomonadati > Pseudomonadota > Alphaproteobacteria > Hyphomicrobiales > Phyllobacteriaceae > Mesorhizobium > Mesorhizobium sp. CA10. The sequence goes on along the minus strand of NZ_JAIUHV010000015.1, from coordinate 105,211 downwards.
CCAAGCGCATCAATGACTTCAAGGGGCCTGCGGGCCCCTTTTTCGTTCCTGTGCGAGGCGCTATCCGAGAATATGCAAATAGTCATGGCCCGTCAGCCAGCACCAATTGAAGACCCCTGGCACTTCCTCGGTGGCAGGTTGCGGATATGAATAGATGCTGTCGACCTTGGTCCGAGGATCGATATCTCGCAAAAGCTGACCCAGCTTTGCTTCCTCCAGATGCCTGACTGCGTCACCATCATCTATGAATGATGTGTCGACCTGAAAGTGTATCTGAATGCCGCCTGCGCAAATGTTCAGCAGGATATCATCGCTCAACGCGGCGTAGTAGACAATCGTGCGCTTGAGGTCCCAGAGGCCGGCCGTGAGAAATTCCGAGGGTTTTGTCTTTCCATTGAATTTGTCCAAGGACAGCTTTAGCCGTTCCGTCACACGCTCGAATTTGCCCTTGAGTTGGGCCGCGCACTCGACCTGAAACCAGTTCATCCGGTAGGGAGCGGCGATGTCGAACGAAACCTCCACTTTGCCGAAGCACCAATAGAGTGGAACGTCATCACCATCATCGACGTTCCAATCGTCGGGCGTGCCAAGCACCTTCGCAACATCGATCATCTTCATCTCAGGGGAGAGCGGCCCCAGGATTCCGGTTGCCAAGAAATCGCGGAAGGAAGCGAGCTGTTTTTTCATCAGACGGACCACAATGCCCGATTGCAGATGCAGCTATAGCCGGTTACTGGCTGAAAATAATTCGATTTCATCGCATTAGCCTTTCATTCTGCACATTCGTCGAGACAATGGCGCCCTATCTGGAGGGATTCGAGAATGCACCTCAAACGACTGTTTCTTGTTGCCGCGCTGGCGGTCTTCGCCGCGGCACCGGCCGCAAGACAGGCTTTTGCCGAGGACGCCGCCAAGCCGGCCGATCCGGGCCTCTCTGACGTGCTGACCGATCTCTTGCATGGCGTCGAAGGCGAGAACGGCACGTCCGGCCCCGACAAGCGCGTGCCGTTCGGCCGCGAGGAGGTGCAGCTCTCCTTCGCGCCGCTGGTCAAGCAGACGGCGCCGGCCGTCGTGAATGTCTATGCCTCGCAGACCGCAAAGGTGACGTCACCTTTCGAAGGCGATCCCTTCTTCGAGGAGTTCTTCGGCCGTGCCCAGCCGCGCGCCCAGTCCTCGCTGGGTTCCGGCGTGCTGGTCGATCCGAGCGGCGTGATCGTCACCAACTTCCACGTCATCAAAGATGCTGACGAGGTGAAGGTCGCGACCGCCGACGGGCGCGAGTTCACCTCAAAGGTCATGCTCAAGGACGAGACGCTCGATCTCGCGGTGCTCAAGATCTCGGCCGACAAGCCGTTTCCGGTGATCGCCATCGGCGATTCCGACGCGCTTGAGGTCGGCGACCTTGTGCTCGCCATCGGCAATCCGTTCGGTGTCGGCCAGACCACCACCAGCGGCATCGTCTCGGCGCTCGCCCGCAGCCATATCGGCGTTTCGGATTCGGGCTATTTCATCCAGACCGATGCCGCCATCAATCCCGGCAACTCCGGCGGCGCCCTGATCAACATGGGCGGCCAGCTGGTCGGCATCAACACGGCCATCTACAGCCGCAGCGGCGGTTCGATCGGCATCGGCTTCGCCATTCCTTCGAACATGGTGCGCGCCTTCGCCGACGCCGCCAAGGCCGGGCTCGACTTCTTCGAGCGTCCCTATATCGGTGCGGAATTCGAACTGGTGACGCCACAGATCGCAGAGTCGCTCGGCATGGAGAAACCCACCGGCGCATTGGTGTCGTCCGTGGACGCCACCGGGCCTGCCGGCAAGGCCGGCCTGAAGCCTGGCGACGTCATCCTGTCGCTCAACAACACGCCGGTCGAAAGCATCGAGGCGCTCGACTACCGCATGGCGACGCTGTCGATCGGCACCAAGGCGACCTTCGCCGTGCTGAGCAAGGGGCAGCAGGCGACGTTGGAGATTCCGCTGGAGCGCGCGCCGGAAGGCGCCAAGCCCAGCGAGGTCACCTTGCGTGGCCGCAGTCCCTTTTCCGGCGCTAAGGTGGCGGAACTGTCGCCCAGGCTTGCCCAGCGGCTTGGCCTTCGCACCGATCTCAAGGGCGTCACCGTCATCGATATCAGCCGCGATTCGCCGGCCGCCGATTTCGGTTTCCAGCCGGGCGACATCGTGCGCGAGGTGAACGGCACCACCATCGAGACCGCGGCGACACTGGCGCAGGTTGCCCAGCAGGACACGCGCTGGTGGCGCTTTACCGTCGAGCGCGGCGGGCAGATACTGCGCCAGGTGTTGCGTTATTGAGGCGATCTGCCCATTTAGAGCATGATCCCGAACTGGAGGCCCGCGTAGCAAAAAGCGGGGACCGGCATTCGGACAAGATCGTGCTCTAAAACGAGCGGAACCGCGTTCAAACAAAAGACTTGCATGGCAGATCTGTTCAGTTCCGATGAGCCGGAAAAGGCGCCGCCCGGGCGGCCGCTGGCCGATCGGTTGCGCCCAAAAAACCTCGGCGAGGTCGTCGGGCAAGAGCATCTGACCGGACCTGACGGCGCGCTGACCAGGCTGATCGATTCGGGCTCACTCGGCTCGATGATCTTCTGGGGTCCCCCCGGCACCGGCAAGACGACAGTGGCGCGGCTGCTCGCCGGCGAGACCAACCTTGCCTTCGAGCAGATCTCTGCCGTGTTTTCCGGCGTCGCGGACCTCAAGAAAGTCTTCGAGGCGGCGAAGCTGAGGCGCGCCAATGGCCGCCAGACGCTGCTCTTCGTCGACGAGATCCATCGCTTCAACCGCGCCCAGCAGGACGGGTTTTTGCCGGTGATGGAAGACGGCACCGTGGTGCTGGTCGGCGCCACGACGGAGAACCCGTCCTTTGAGCTCAATGCAGCGCTTCTGTCGCGCGCGCGTGTGCTGGTGTTCCGTTCGCTGGGTGAGGACAGCATCGCCAAGCTTCTGGCCCGGGCAGAAGAAACCGAGGGCAGGGCGCTGCCACTCGACGAAGAGGCGCGCGCCATGCTGATCCGCATGGCGGACGGCGACGGCCGCGCCTCGCTGACGCTGGCTGAGGAAGTCTGGCGCGCCGCCAAGAAAGGCGAGGTGTTCGGGCCGGAAGGCCTGCAGCGCGTCATCCAGCGCCGTGCGCCCATCTACGACAAGGGCCAGGACGGCCATTACAATCTGATCTCGGCGCTACACAAATCGGTGCGCGGCTCCGATCCGGATGCCGCGCTTTATTACCTCGCCCGCATGTTCGATGCCGGCGAGGATCCGCTCTATCTCGGCCGCCGGCTCGTGCGCATGGCGGTGGAGGATATCGGGCTCGCCGACCCACAGGCGCTTGTCGTGGCCAATGCGGCCAAGGACGCCTATGACTATCTAGGCTCGCCAGAGGGCGAGCTCGCCTTTGCCCAGGCCGCCGTTTATCTCGCCACGGCGCCGAAATCGAACGCCGTCTACACTGCCTTCAAGGCCGCGACCGCGGCAGCCAAGGAGTTCGGCTCGCTGCTGCCGCCCAAGCACATCCTCAACGCGCCGACCAAGCTGATGAAGCAGGAGGATTACGGCGCCGGCTATCGCTACGACCATGATGAGCCGGAGGCGTTTTCGGGACAGGACTATTTTCCGGAGAAGATGGGCCGGCGCACTTTCTACGATCCGCCGGAACGCGGTTTCGAGCGCGACATCCGCAAGCGGCTGGAATACTGGGCAAAGCTGCGCGGCGAACGGAACAGCTGAGTTGCGCGGCCCGGCGGTCGGCCCGCTTCGACGCGAAGCCGCGTCGTGGTGGACCACACCTGCTGCGGCATTGTGCCGGGAAACAAAAAATCCTATCAAGACGCACGGCTGGCGGGGGTCGCCGTGATGTTGTCCCATGGAACAGGATCGCGCTCCCGCGCGAATGACAATGACAAAGCAAACCGTCAAGACGCTCCGCAAGGCCGCCATCGCCGTCGTGGTTCTCGCGCTCGCCTTCTATTTCATCCCGATCCTGACCACCATCTGGGTCGTCTGCGGCCTGGTCGATGTCATGCGCAACGACCAGAAGAACCAGAACCTGTTCGAGCGCTACTTCCTCGGCAACGGCCTGTTCACCTGGCTGTTGTCGCCGTTCAATCTGATCGTCGACCTTCTCAGCTACCGCAACCCCGGCGTCTGGAAGCCCGAGCAGTTCCCCGAGGACTATCAGCGCGAGATCAACGAGGTGCTGGGCGTCTTCAAGGCGCGCAAGGACGAGATCATCGCCGATATCGATGCCAATTTCGGCGCCGGCCGCCGCGGCATGTATGTCTACCAGTGGTACGGCAAGCACAAGATCGACAACGTCCCCGAATTCAACAAGGACTACAAATACATCAAGACGATCGCGGTATCCGTTTTCAGCAAGCGCGAATCGACGTCCTGGCATTTCGGTCCCCTCAGGCTCAGCCTGCGCATCCTCTACAATCTGATACCGGTGAAGGCCGAGATCTTCGTCCAGTGCGGCAGCAAGAAGAACTACTGGTATGACAATCCCTTGTTCATCTTCGACGACACGCTGTTCCACCGCTCGGTCAACGAATATGACGGCCGCCGCTACTGCGTCTTCGTCGACATCATCCGCCCGTCTCCGTTTCCGAGGCTGATCGCAGGCCTTCTCGCCATCGTCTCCGTCAGCGTGGAGCGTATCAATTCGGTCTTCTACAAGAACTGGAAGATGATCGGCTCGTCGAAGCCGAAGGCGGCCGCTAACTGACCACGGCGGAACCTCGCCTCGATCCGCCTTAAACCAACGTCCAATGGCGCGGACGAACCGCGACCTTTAGGACTCCAGCGCGGCTCCAGGACACGCGTAGCGATTTTTCGTCGGGAATTGCGCAAGATCAAATACGCGTTCCGGCCGGCGTTCTATCGAAAGCTGACCCGCAACTGGTAGCGGAATAGTCTACCGAGCATGATGACGGAGCGGCAGGAGGTTCCGCTCACCGGGAGGATTAGGTTGATTGGACGGCAACCAGCCGTGCACGCGGACCAGGTCGAGGCCTCGGTCGCCAAGAGCGATGCAGCCCATTCGGCGGTCGTCGCTTCGTGGCGGCGGTCCCTCCAATTGCACGGCCTGGACCCCGCAGCACGCACGGCGCCGCGGCGGCTGACCGAAGGCGAGCTCAGGCTCACGAGGCAGCGCATGGAGCGGTTGATCCGCGCGGCCGAACCCAGCCTCAATCGGCTCTATCTCGCCGTGGGCGGCGTCGGCTGCTGCGTCATGCTTGCGGATCGCGATGGCATCCCGGTGGAGCGACGGGGCGCTGTCGCGGACGACGAGACATTCGATGAATGGGGCCTGTGGACCGGCACCGTCTGGAGCGAGGACAGCGAAGGCACCAACGGCATCGGCACCTGCATCGCCGACCAGCGCGCTCTGACCATCCACCGCGATCAGCATTTCTTCTCCCGCAACACGCTGCTGAGCTGCACCACGGCGCCGGTCTATGATCATGAAGGCAATCTGGCGGCGGCGCTCGATGTCTCGTCCTGCCGGTCGGACCTGACCGAGGGCTTTGTCCAGCTCATCGCCGTTGCCGTGGGCGACGCCGCGCGCCGGATCGAAGCGGAAAATTTCCGCATGGTGTTTTCAGATGCCCGCATCTTGCTCGCACCCGTCACCGAGCGCAGCGCCGGTGCGCTGATAGCAGTTGATTCGGATGATCTTGTGATCGGCGCGACGCGCTCTGCCCGTCTTGGTCTCGGCATAACGCGGGAAGCGCTGGCGAGAGGACTGCTTGCCACCGATATTCTCGGCGACTGCGCAAAGACCGCTGAGGATTTGGACGATGCCGAGCGTGGTGTGGTTCAGCGGGCGCTGGCGCGCGCCGGCGGCAACGTCTCGGCCGCCGCACAGAACCTCGGCATCTCCCGCGCCACCCTGCATCGCAAGCTCGCCCGCTTCGACATTCGCCGCCCGCATTGATTGCAGACCGGACTGTCGCAGTTCTGCGACAGTCCGGCGCCACGATCATCCAGCCCCGGGCTGACAAGCCAGTGCCGATCCGCAACCCTTCCTCCCATAGCGCCGCATCCCGCGGCGTGCTCATTGGGAGGCAGTGATGAACAAGGTGGAATTCTCGCGCACGGCCAAGGTTCCTTTCGCCAAGCGCTACGACAACTTTATCGGCGGCAAGTGGGCCGCGCCGCTCTCCGGCAGATATTTCGACAACATCTCGCCGGTCACCGGCCGGCCGCTCTGCGAAATCGCCCGGTCGGACGCAAATGACATCGAGGCCGCGCTTGATGCCGCCCACACGGCTAAGGACGCCTGGGGCAAGACCAGCCCCGCGGCCCGCGCGCTGATCCTCAACCGCATCGCCGATCGCATGGAAGACAATCTCGACCTTTTGGCGCTCGCCGAGACCTGGGACAATGGCAAGCCGATCCGCGAGACGACCGCCGCCGACCTGCCTCTGGCCATCGACCATTTCCGCTATTTCGCCGGCGTGCTGCGCAGCCAGGAAGGCTCGATCTCCGAAATCGACCATGACACCGTCGCTTACCACTTCCATGAGCCGCTCGGTGTCGTCGGCCAGATCATTCCGTGGAACTTCCCGCTGCTGATGGCGGTGTGGAAGCTGGCGCCGGCGCTCGCCGCCGGCAATTGCGTGGTGCTGAAGCCCGCCGAGCAGACACCCGCCACGATCATGCTGTGGGCCGACCTCATCGGTGACCTCTTGCCCGAAGGCGTGCTCAACATCGTCAACGGCTTCGGCCTGGAAGCCGGCAAGCCGCTAGCCTCGTCGAACCGCATCGCCAAGATCGCCTTCACCGGCGAGACCACCACCGGCCGCCTGATCTCGCAATATGCCAGCCAAAACCTCATTCCGGTGACGCTCGAGCTTGGCGGCAAGTCGCCCAACATCTTCTTCCAGGATGTGACGGCGGAAGACGACGATTTCTTCGACAAGGCGATCGAGGGCTTCGTCATGTTCGCGCTCAACCAGGGCGAGGTCTGCACGTGCCCCAGCCGCGCGCTGGTGCATGAGAAGATCTACGACAAGTTCATCGAGCGCGCGCTGAAGCGTGTCGAGGCGATCGTCCAGGGCGATCCGCTCGATCCCGCCACCATGATCGGCGCGCAGGCCTCGAGCGAGCAGCTGGAAAAGATCCTGTCCTACTTCGACATCGGCCGCCAGGAAGGCGCCGAAGTCTTGACCGGCGGCGAGCGGAACTATCTGCCGGGCGATCTCGCCGGCGGCTACTACGTCAAGCCGACAGTGTTCAAGGGCAACAACAAGATGCGCATCTTCCAGGAGGAGATCTTTGGACCCGTCGTGTCCGTGACGACCTTCAAGGACGATGACGAGGCGCTGTCGATCGCCAACGACACGCTCTACGGCCTCGGCGCCGGTATCTGGAGCCGCGACGCGAACCGCTGCTACCGCTTCGGCCGCGCCATCCAGGCCGGGCGTGTCTGGACCAACTGCTATCACGCCTATCCGGCGCATGCCGCCTTCGGCGGCTATAAGCAGTCCGGCATCGGCCGCGAGACGCACAAGATGATGCTCGACCACTATCAGCAGACCAAGAACATGCTGGTCAGCTACAGCCCGAAGAAGCTCGGCTTCTTCTGATCCTCCCAGGGCGAAGAGGAGGGCGCGGCCCACCCGCGTCCTCCCGTCAGTCGAGGAGGATTTGATGGATAAGCTTTCATTGAGCAAGGTGTCGGCCACGCCGGAGGCCGAGGCGCTGCTTGCCGAGATCATCGCCGATCACGGCCCGGTTCTGTTCCATCAGTCGGCGGCTGCTGCGACGGCTCCTCGCCGATGTGCTACCCGCGTGGCGAGTTCATGATCGGCGACAATGACGTGAAATTGGGCGAAATCGGCGATACGCCGGTCTATATCAGTGCCTCGCAATATGAGGCGTGGAAGCACACCGATCTCATCATCGATGTGGTGAAGGGCAGGGGCGGGATGTTCTCGCTCGACAATGGCCGCGAGAAGCGCTTTCTGACGCGCTCGACGGTCTGCGCGGTGCTTACGCCTTCGGGCGATTGATCAGACGACGTTTGGGGTAATTATCGCGCTTTGTTGGGCCTTTGGCTCGCAACCTGTCCGCCTTAGTGCTATGGCGCCGTTTTCGAATGGAAAAGCAAAGTCATGGCGGGTGTTGAACAGATCACGGTTGAGGCCGGCGAGGCGGGCATGCGGCTCGACCGCTGGTTCAAGGTCCATTATCCGGGCCTGGGCTTCGGCCATCTGCAGAAGTTGCTTCGGTCGGGGCAAATCCGCGTCGATGGCGGCCGGGTGAAGGCCGACACGCGTGTGGAGCCCGGCCAGTCCGTCCGCGTTCCGCCGCTCGATGTCGATAAGAAGGGCGATGCGCCGCTCACCGGCCACTCGATCCGCAACCAGGGCGATGCCGACGTGCTCGCCAAGATGCTTCTGCATGAGGACCCGAAAGTCTTCGTCTTCAACAAGCCGGCGGGGCTCGCCGTGCAGGGCGGCTCAGGCGTCACCCGCAATGTCGACGACATGCTGGAGGCCTGGCGCAACAAGAAGGGCGAGAAGCCGCGCCTCGTCCATCGCCTCGACCGCGACACGTCCGGCGTGCTGGTGGTTGCCCGCACCCGTCTTGCGGCGATGAAGCTTTCGGAAGCGTTCCGCGCGCGCGAGACCAAGAAAACCTACTGGGCGCTTGTCAAGGGCGTGCCGCCCAAGCGCGAGGACAAGATCTCGACCTGGCTGATCAAGGAGCCCACGGAAGATGGCGACCGCGTGCGCGTAGCCGCGCATGGCGAGAAGGGCGCCGACCACGCCGTCTCCTACTACCGTGTCATCGAGCAGGCGGCGCAGACGATGACCTGGCTGGAGATGGAGCCCTATACCGGCCGCACGCACCAGCTTCGCGTTCACGCCGCCTACATAGGTTGCCCGATCATCGGCGATCCCAAATATTTCGAGGCCGATACCAACTGGGATTTCCCGGGCGGCATTCAAAACCGCCTGCACCTGCATGCGCGCCGCATCATCATCCCGCATCCGGACCACGGCGTCATCGACGTCACGGCGCCGATGCCGCCGCATATGCGCCAGAGCTGGAACCTGATCGGCTTCGACGACCAGAGCGCGGAAGACTGACTTGGCTGTCGCCCCCGCATTGGATCGCCGCAATGCAGTCGACATGGCCGCGGCGGCCATCATGGTCGGGCTGACCTTTTCCTGGGGCCTGAACTATGTCGCCGCCAAGGTGTCATACTCCGGCTACGACCCTGTCTTCGTCTCGATCGCACGTTCGCTCATCGGGGGAGCCTGCGTGTTCGCCTGGTGCCGGCTGCGCGGCATCAAGCTCTTCGAAGCGGATCGGACGCTGGCCGCCGGTATCGTCGTCGGCGTGCTCTTCGGCGTCGAGTTCCTGTGTCTCTATATCGGCCTCGAATACACGACCGTTGCCCGCAACACGCTCCTGGTCAACACCATGCCGTTCTGGGTGCTGATCGGCGGACATTTCCTGCTTGGCGAGCGTATCAATGCGCGCAAGCTCGGTGGGCTTGTTCTCGCCTTCTGCGGCCTGGCGGCGGTCTTCTCCGACGGCATCACTGCCGGCAGCGGCGCGACACTGACCGGCGATCTGCTCAGTCTCGGCTCGGGCATTCTCTGGGCAGCGACAAGCATCGTCATCAAACGATCGAGGCTGGTCGAGACGCGCGCGGAGAAACTGCTGCTCTATCAGCTGGCCGGCGCCGCCGTCGTCGGCCTGCTGGTGATGCCTTTCGCCGGTCCGCCCATCCGCGCGCTTGCCGTCCTGCCGACACTGGCGCTGCTGTTCCAGTCTTTCTATATCGTCGCCTTCACCTATGTGTTGTGGTTCTGGCTGCTCACGCGCTATCCGGCGGCCGGCTTGTCGAGCTTCGCCTTTCTGTCGCCGGTGTTCGGCGTCCTGTGCGGCGCGGTGCTGTTGGGCGAGCTGCCGACGACCAGGATTTTCCTGGCGCTCGGCCTGATTGCCACCGGGCTGATCATCGTCAATCGCCCGGCGCGCAGACAGCCCACACCATAGATCAGCTTGCGAAACGGCAAGCTGCCCTATCTCTTTGTGCTGACGCGATTGCGGACGCAAAACCGCTTCACACTTTTCCTCAAATTGCTTTAAGGAGTTCGGCATGCGCGACATCCTCGAAGACCTCGAAGCCGGTAAGCTGCTTTCGGATCCCGATCCTGTGCGCCGCGCCCAGATCCAGATGAAGACGCCGCTGCCGAAGCGTTTCTACAAGGCTGTTTCGGTGGCCCCTATCGAGAATGGCTTTGCCGTTCATCTGGACGGCCGCCCCGTGCGCACGCCGGGCAAGGCTGTGATGGTGCTGCCGACCGAAAAGGCTGCAGCACTTGTGGTCGCTGAATTCAGCGCGCAAGGCGAAGTCATTGATCCCGTGACGATGCCGGTCATGCGGCTGGTGAACACCGCCATCGACGGCGTCGCCTCCGATCCGCAGGCGGTGCTGGAGGATATCCTGCGCTTCGCCTCGTCCGATCTTCTTTGCTACCGCGCCGACGGCCCGCAAGGCCTGGTCGATCGCCAGAACAAGCATTGGGATCCGGTGCTGGACTGGGTGCGCAGCCATCTCGGCGCACGCTTCAACCTTGCCGAAGGCGTCATCCATGTCGAGCAGCCCCGCGAAACCATCGCCGTTCTCGGCGCGCATCTTGGCCAGCGCTCGGAACCGATGCGGCTGGCCGCCATCCATGTCATGACAGCGCTGACCGGTTCGGCGCTGCTGGCCTTGGCCGTCGATTTCGGCGAGCTCGACGGCGAGGAAGCCTGGGCCGCCGGCCATGTCGACGAGGATTGGCAGATCGAGCATTGGGGCCAGGATGCGGAGGCCTTGGCGCGCCGCTTGGCACGCAAGCGCGACATGATGGCGGCGGTCAGCCTGCTCGAGGCTCTTCAAGGCCAACGCAATTCCAGGAAAAGTGCGTAGCGGTTTTCCGTCCGGAATTGCGTAAACAAAACCTGGAGTGGATCGGCAATGTCCAGAGCCGAGCCACTCCACGCCTTCGCACTGCACCTAATACCAAAGTCATAATCCCATTGTCGCGGTGCCTTTCGCCCGCCCTTTCTGTCATTTTTTCCTTCGTTGGCTGCGTTTTCGAGTCCGCTTTCGCAGGGGCGCGGACGATGGCGCGCAGCCATCGAGGACAGACGGGATCTCACGGGAGGAACATCAATGGCAATGGCTTCGACCGCCGGCGGAACCAGCCGCGGCATGACGCGGGAGGAGAAGAAGGTCATCTTCGCCTCCTCGCTCGGTACCGTTTTCGAGTGGTATGATTTCTATCTTTACGGCTCGCTGGCCGCCTTCATCGGCTCGACCTTTTTCAGCCCGGCGATCCCGGAAGCGACGCGCAACATCTTCGCGCTGCTGGCCTTTGCCGCCGGCTTCCTCGTGCGTCCGTTCGGCGCGCTGGTGTTCGGCCGCATCGGCGATCTCGTCGGCCGCAAATACACCTTCCTCGTCACCATGACGATCATGGGCCTGTCCACCTTTCTGGTCGGCCTGCTGCCCGGCTATGCCAGCTGGGGCATTGCGGCACCCGTGATCCTGATCGGGCTGCGCATGCTGCAGGGCCTTGCGCTTGGCGGCGAATATGGCGGTGCCGCGACCTACGTCGCCGAACACGCGCCGGACGACCGACGCGGCTACTACACGTCCTGGATCCAGACCACGGCGACGCTCGGCCTGTTCCTGTCGCTGATCGTCATCCTGATCGTCCAGGGCTCGCTCAGCAAGGAGACCTACGCCAGTTGGGGTTGGCGCATCCCCTTCATCGTCTCGTTCCTGCTGCTCGCCATCTCGATCTGGATCCGGCTGTCGCTTTCGGAGTCGCCGACCTTCCAGCGCATGAAGGAGGAAGGCAAGGGCTCGAAGGCGCCGTTAACGGAAGCTTTCGGTCAGTGGAAGAACGCCAAGATCGCCCTTCTGGCGCTGCTCGGCCTTACCGCCGGCCAGGCCGTGATCTGGTACAACGGGCAGTTCTACGCCCTGTTCTTCCTGCAGAACGTGCTGAAGGTCGACGCATGGTCGGTCAACGTCATGATCGCTATCGCGCTGGCCGTCGGCTCGATCTTCTTCGTCGTGTTCGGCTGGCTGTCGGATAAGATCGGCCGCAAGCCCATCATCATGGCAGGCCTCGCGTTGGGCATCGTCTGCACATTCCCGCTGTTCAAGGCGCTGACCTGGGCCGCCAATCCGGCCCTGGCCACCGCGCAGCAGAACACCCGCGCGACGGTGACGGCGGCGCCCGGCGACTGCAAGTTCCAGTTCAACCCTGTCGGCACGGCGAAGTTCACGACTTCCTGTGATATCGCGACGTCGTTCCTGACCAAGAACTCAGTGCCTTACGACGTCGTTGCGACGGCGGCGCCCGGCACGGCTGCCACGGTCAAGGTCGGCAATGAGACGGTGGCGTCCTATGATGCCGTTGCCGCTGGCGATCAGGCCAAGGCCAAGGAGGCGGCCTTCCAGAAAGCGGTGAACATGGCGCTGCGGGACGGCGGCTATCCGCTGAAGCGCGCAGCAGCCAAGGTGCCGGATCAAAAGCTCGACGCCTTCATCGCGGCCAATCCCGAACTCAAGCTCGATGCCGCGGCCATCCGCGGCGGCGAAAAGGCGACGGTTCCGGCCGACAAGGCGATCGCCGACAAGCTGCTGACCAAGGAGGAGGCTGCTGGTGCGCCCGAAGTCACCGTCTACAACATCCCGGGCGGCGGTCCGTTCGCTATGACTGCCGATCCGGCAGCCATCAACTGGCCGCTCACGATCGGCATCCTGTTCATCCTGGTGCTGTTCGTCACCATGGTCTATGGACCGATCGCCGCGATCCTGGTCGAGATGTTCCCGACCCGCATCCGCTACACCGGCATGTCGCTGCCCTACCACATCGGCAATGGCTGGTTCGGCGGTCTGCTGCCGGCAACGGTGTTCGCGCTCAGCGCCTACAAGGGCGATATCTACTACGGTCTCTGGTACCCGGTTATCATCGCGGCAATGTCGCTTATCATCGGCATGATCTTCGTCAGGGATACGCTCGGCACAGACCTCCACGCCAAGGAATGACCTCGGTCATCCCGTTCAAACAGAAGGCCCGGCGTGAGCGATCACGCCGGGCTTTTTTTCATGCCCAATTGCAAGAAAGCGGACAGCTCAGCTCTTGCGCTGCTGGTTCTCTTCCTCGATCGCCGCTTCGTGGTACCAGCCGTCGAAGTCGGCGTGCTCGCCGCGAAGTGCCGCAAGTTCTGCCGCGAATTTGGCCTTTGCGCCTAAATTTGAGGCAGACTTGCGTGCTGCGAGCGGGAACAGCAGGACTTTTGCCGACGGCCGCGATGGCGTGACTTGCATTGCCGATCTCCTCGCCTTTTCAGGAGCGTACCGATTCACCTTCCCATCAAAATATGCCCTGCGACTCCTTTAGGCAATATGCTTACAAAGAGATCAGCAAATGCCTATTTTGTAAGCAAAAACGGCGCCTGAACGATCCAGTCGCATTGCTGAGACGGCTCAACAAAATCAACGCGTTGCCATGACCATTTTGCCGCACCCCGCGAAGGCCGAGTGGCATACGAATTGCTTTTTGACCGTCGGCAGGCCGGCTCGAGCCGGCCGAGCGTCGCCACCATTTGGCGGTGATCAAGCAACGAGAGGCTCTAGAATGACCAAATACAAGCTCGAGTATATCTGGCTGGACGGCTACACACCGGTCCCCAATTTGCGCGGCAAGACCCAGATCAAGGAATTCGCCGAGTTCCCGACGCTCGAGCAGCTGCCGCTATGGGGCTTCGATGGTTCCTCCACGAACCAGGCCGAGGGCCGCAGCTCCGATTGCGTGCTGAAGCCGGTCGCGCTTTATCCAGACCCGGCCCGCACCAACGGTATTCTGGTCATGTGCGAAGTGATGATGCCCGATGGCGTCACCCCGCATGAATCCAACAGCCGCGCGACCATCCTCGACGACGAGGATGCCTGGTTCGGCTTCGAGCAGGAATATTTCTTCTACAAGGACGGCCGTCCGCTTGGCTTCCCCGAGAGCGGCTACCCGGCCCCGCAGGGTCCGTATTACACCGGCGTTGGCTACAAGAACGTCGGCGATGTCGCCCGCCAGATCGTCGAGGAACATCTCGACCTTTGCCTCGCCGCCGGCATCAACCATGAAGGCATCAACGCCGAAGTGGCCAAGGGCCAGTGGGAATTCCAGATTTTCGGCAAGGGCTCCAAGAAGGCCGCCGACCAGATCTGGATGGCGCGCTATCTGCTGCTGCGTCTGACCGAAAAATACGGCATCGACATCGAGTTCCACTGCAAGCCGCTCGGCGACACCGACTGGAACGGCTCGGGCATGCACTGCAACTTCTCGACCAAGTACATGCGTGAAGTCGGCGGCAAGGCCTATTTCGAGGCGCTGATGGCGCAGTTCGACAAAAACCTGATGGATCATATCGCGGTCTACGGCCCGGACAACGACAAGCGCCTGACCGGCAAGCACGAAACCGCGCCGTGGAACAAGTTCTCCTACGGTGTCGCCGACCGCGGCGCTTCGATCCGCGTGCCGCACTCCTTCGTCAAGAACGACTACAAGGGCTACCTGGAAGACCGTCGCCCGAACTCGCAGGGCGACCCCTACCAGATCGCCTCGCAGGTGCTGAAGACGATCTCGCAGGTTTCGACCGCCGCGGTTTCGGCCGCCGCCTGATCTCCTCGCTTGCCAGGGCGCAGGCCCCTGGCGCGATGAGCACGCTAGAAAAGCCCCAGCGGAAACCCGCTGGGGCTTTTTGCATGGGATAAGCCGGCAATACAGGCCAGTCTGCCGCCACCGTCAGGCGGCAATCACGCACGCGATTTGAGCGCTGCCACCATCTTGGCGTGGGGCAGGGCGGGCGTGCGGTTCCCGTCGTTGTTGACCAAGGCGAGGAAGATGTCGCCGGAGAAATGCGAGCAGCCGGCGGTGCCGGTGCGCGAGCCCGGCCGGCACGCGCCGCGGCGGCTCGAAAGCCCGTCTTCTGAAATGAAAAGCCCTTGGAAGGGAGTGCCTTCCAAGGGCGGAATTTCTATCCGATCAGAAGCTTAGACCGAATAATACATGTCGTACTCAACCGGGTGCGGGGTCATTTCGAAGCGCATGACCTCGGCCATCTTGAGCTCGATATAGCTGTCGATCTGATCGTCGTCGAAGACGCCGCCGGCCTTGAGGAAGCCGCGGTCCTTGTCGAGGTTCTGCAGGGCTTCGCGCAGCGAGCCGCAGACGGTCGGGATCTTCTTCAGCTCCTTCGGCGGCAGGTCGTAGAGATCCTTGTCCATCGGCTGTCCGGGGTGGATCTTGTTCTTGATGCCGTCGAGGCCGGCCATCAGCATGGCGGCGAAACCGAGATAGGGGTTCGCGCCCGGATCGGGGAAGCGGACCTCGACGCGCTTCGACTTCGGCGAGTTGCCGAACGGAATGCGGCAGGAAGCCGAGCGGTTGCGCGCCGAATAGGCGAGTAGCACCGGCGCCTCATAGCCCGGCACCAGACGCTTGTAGGAGTTGGTCAGCGGGTTGGTGAAGGCGTTAATCGCCTTGGCGTGCTTGATGATGCCGCCGATGTAATAGAGGCAACTCTCCGACAGGCCGGCATATTCGTTGCCGGCGAAGGTCGGCTTGCCGCCCTTCCAGATCGACTGGTGGACGTGCATGCCCGAGCCGTTGTCGCCGAACACTGGCTTCGGCATGAAGGTGGCTGTCTTGCCGTAGGCGTTGGCGACCTGGTGCACGACATACTTGTAGATCAGCATCTTGTCGGCGTTGCGCACCAGCGTGTCGAACTTGATGCCGAGCTCGTGCTGCGCGGCGGCGACCTCGTGGTGGTGCTTTTCGACGCGCACGCCCATTTCGGCGAGCACGGTCAGCATCTCGGAACGCATGTCCTGGCAGGAATCGATCGGCGGCACCGGGAAATAGCCGCCTTTGATGCGCGGACGGTGGCCGAGATTGCCGGTCTCGTAGTCGGTGTCGTCGTTGGAGGGCAGTTCGGTCGAGTCGAGACGGAAGCCGGTGTTGTAGGGATCGGCCTTGTACTTGACGTCGTCGAACACGAAGAACTCGGCCTCGGGACCGACATAGATGGTGTCCCCGATGCCTTCCGCCTTCATGTAGGCCTCGGCCTTCTTGGCGGTGCCGCGCGGATCGCGGTTGTAAGCCTCGCCCGAAATCGGATCGAGGATGTCGCACAGGATGACCATGGTCGACTGGGCGAAGAACGGATCCATATGGACGGTATCCGTGTCCGGCATCAGCACCATGTCGGATTCGTTGATCGCCTTCCAGCCGGCGATCGAGGAGCCGTCGAACATGACGCCGTCGGCGAACATGTCTTCCTCCACCTCGACGACATCCATCGTCACATGTTGCAGCTTGCCCCGCGGATCGGTGAAGCGCAGGTCGACGAATTTCACGTCGTTGTCCTTGATCTGCTTCATGATGTCTTTGGCTGTCGTCATGTCATTTCTTCCCTGTGTGATGACGTCCGGAAATGGATTGTAGGTTTGGTCAGATGGCGTCGATGCCGGTCTCGCCCGTGCGGATGCGCACGACTTCCTCTATGTTGGAGACGAAGATTTTTCCATCGCCGATGCGGCCGGTCTGCGCCGCCTTGCGGATGGCCTCGATTGCTCCTTCGACGGCCTCGTCGCCAAGCACCACCTCGATCTTCACCTTGGGCAGGAAATCGACGACATATTCGGCGCCGCGATAGAGCTCGGTATGGCCCTTCTGACGGCCGAAACCCTTGGCTTCGGTGACGGTGATGCCTTGCAGTCCGGCCTCCTGAAGCGCTTCCTTCACTTCGTCCAGCTTGAATGGCTTGATGATCGCTTCGATCTTTTTCATGTAAAAAGTGGCCTCCACTGCCAAGAAGACGGGTTGTGTGCCCCGCTTGCGCCTTCATCAAGCACGAAGCGTGCCAATCCTGAGGAGCGCAGACGGTGAGGGGCGTTTTCGCGCCCATGCCGCGTCCGGATGCAAATTCGCGTCATCGGCTGCATCGGATGCGTCATGGACGCCCAAACCGTATACATCGCTCCTCCTCGCGTCTGCGCAAAAAATGGGCAGACAGCGCAATTTGCAGGCTGAACCCCTCCCGGATGCGACCGCATTTGCAAGACAATGCGCGGTCACTGGTTTGCTTCGAACCGAAAACTGGACAATGCTTGATCGCATGGAGATCGGCAATCCCATGCGCAATGAACTTCTATCGCCGGCCGAAATGGCCGAGGCCGACAGGTTGACAATCGCGGCCGGACCGCTCGACGGCTATCGCTTGATGCTACGCGCGGGCGAGGCGGTCGCGGCCGTCGTGCTGGCGCGCTATCCTGGCTCGAAGAAGGTGCACGTGCTGTGCGGCCCGGGCAACAATGGCGGCGACGGCTACGTCGTGGCGCGGCTGCTGGCCGAGGCCGGCGTCGATGTGGCCCTATGGACATTGGGCGAACCGAAGGCAGGCAGCGACGCCGCGCTCGCGGCGGCTGATTGCGCTCTGGAGCGGCACCCGCTTTCAGCCTTCACCGCGGAAGCTGGATCGCTGGTCGTCGACGCCATCTATGGTGCGGGCCTGTCGAAGCCTCTCGCCGGCGACGCCAAAGGCGCGGTCGACACCGCGACGGGCATGAACCTGCCGGTTATCGCGATCGACCTGCCTTCGGGCGTTTCAGGCGAAAGCGGTGAAATCCTCGGTTCGGCATTTGGCGCGGCTCTCACGGTGACCTTCGCACGAAAGAAGCCTGGGCATCTGCTGCTGCCTGGCCGCGAGCGATGCGGCGAGATCGTGTTGGCCGACATCGGCATTCGTGACGAGATCATCGACGAGGTCGCGCCGCGGGCCTTTGAGAACCGCCCCGGGCTCTGGATCGCAAGCTTTCCCGCGCCCGCCCTCGACACGCACAAATACAAGCGCGGTCATGCCAGCGTCTTTTCGGGCGGACCATCGGCGACGGGCGCGGCGCGCCTGTCGGCGCTTGCGGCCGCCAGAAGCGGAGCAGGGGCCGTCACCGTGCTCTCGCCCCCCAACGCCATGCAGGTCAACGCTGCGCATCTGACCTCGATCATGCTGCGCAAGGTCGACGCGATCGAGGATGTGCATGATCTTATCGGCGATCGCCGGCCGTCCGCCTTCGTTCTCGGCCCCGGCTTCGGCATCGGTGACAAGGCGCGCGATTTCGCGCTCGCCGTGCTCGCCAAAAACCGGCAGGACGGCGGCGTTGAGGGCCTCGTGCTTGACGCCGACGGCATCACCTCTTTCCGCAATGCGGCCTCGACGCTGTTCGAGGCGGCCGCCAGACCGGACGCGCCGGCGTTGATCATGACGCCGCATGAGGGTGAGTTCGGCAGGTTGTTTGCCGACATTGCCGGCAACAAGGCCTTGTCGAAGCTGGCCAAGGCACGCGAAGCCGCGCAGCGCGCCAACGCCGTGATCGTCTACAAGGGCGCCGACAGCGTGATCGCCTCGCCGGATGGCCGCGCCGCGATCAACAGCAATGGCGCGCCATGGCTCGCCACCGCCGGGTCGGGCGACGTGCTGGCGGGCATCATTGCCGGGCTCCTGGCGCAAGGCATGCCGGTCTTCGAAGCGGCTTGCGCCGCGGTCTGGATCCATGCCGAAGCCGGCAGCCGCTTTGGGCCGGGTTTGATCGCAGAAGACCTGCCTCTGGCCATGGTGCCGGTTCTTCGCGAACTGGCGCAGAGCGCTGTCCTATGAAGCGGCTGGGGCTGCTTGTTGCCGTCCTGGCCGCTTTCATTGCCCAGCCGGCGCGCGCCGCCGATCATCCGGTTGCCATCATCGACGACCCACGCGTGCTCGCCGCACTAGATGCCGGGGGATATGGCTTCGCCGACCTCTTCGGCGTCGACGGCAGCGACGATCTGAAATCCCTCTATGATGAGGCACCAGCCTATCACGCCATCGTCGACACAGTGGCCGGCGATGTCGCCGCGTTGCGCACCGAGATGAAGGCCGGCGGCCGCTCTCTCTACGAAGTGACCGACGGCAATGTCGGCCGCATCATCGACATGCGCTGGCTGAAGACGAATGCGGCGCGCTTCCGCCTTGTCGGCGTCGTCAACCGGCTCGACCGACGCGATTTCGCAACGCTTGGCAACGAGACGAACTGCGGCGAGGTGCGGTTCATCTATCGCCTGGCCTACAGCTTCAGGAAGAACGGCAAGCAACTGGCCTCGCGCCTGCCGTTCAACTTCAGCGCCATATACCGCGTCGCGCAAGACGCCGACGGGGGCTGTGTAGGCGCTGCTGGCCGCTGGACGCCGCAGCTCGACGAAACGGTCGATGCCGGCTGGTTGACCGGCGGGCCGCTCGAAAAGGCCTCGCTATCCTTCAAGCAGCTCGAGCTCAACGCGCAGGTGGTGCGCTTTCCTTCCGGCCAGGAAACCGAGTTCGGCGGGCAGGCCGCCTACCTGATGCGCATCTTCAGCATCGATGGTTCGACGGTCGGCGAGAGGCCGCTGGAAAATACGCCGGACACGGCCCGGCTTGCCGAGGACGCCGATCTGAAAGCGCGGCTTGCCGACTATGTCCGCGCCAATGCCGCTGCGGTCGATCTCGGCGTCTACGAAATCCCGGATGAGTTCCTCGCCCGAAAAGTCATCTCCTGGTCGACCTTCGGCAGCGCAAGGCAAGCCAATCATCCGTTCACGCCGCTATTCGACCCAAAGGAGTTCGCCGGGCTCGACTATTCGAAGTTTACCTTGGCGCGCACGCCGGACGCTTTGATCGAGCGGCTCGACAACGGCGCCTGCCAGGGTTGCCATCAGGCGGGCTCGACCGCCGGCTTCCATTTCATCGGTCTCGACGACGCCACGACCTCGCCGCTCAACCGTATCGAAGTCGGCATCTCGCCGCATCTCCATGCCGAGATTGCGCGCCGCGAGGCGTGGCTCAAGGCGACGGCTGAAGCTAGGGAGCCCAATCGTTTTCGTCCGCTCTCCTTCGCACCGCCCGCCGTCTGGAAGGATGCGGGCGAGCCCGCCTATGCGCCGGCCGAAACGGCAATGCCATGCCTGATGCCGGATGACGCAAGCCGCTTTGGCGGCACCTGGCAATGCGGCGCCGGCACGGTCTGCACGCCGATCGCGACCGCATCGGGCGTGAGGACCAAATTGGCGCAATGCCTGCTGCCCAAGGAGAGCCCTGCGATGTTTTCCGGCCATCCTTGCCTGACCGGCTCGATCGAGAGTAACAGCGCCCAGCCGTTCAACGATCGCTACAAGATCACCGGCCAATTCGCTGCTTTCGCGCCGGCGATCTCGCGCACTGCCTATACCTGCCGGCCGCCGAAGATCGGCGTTCCGGGAGGCTTCGCGTATCGCGCCTGCGACGACAAGGATCGCGCCTTCTCCGCTTTCAAGCCCGGCAAGCCGATGCCGAGCGAGATCTGCGGCCTAGTCGGCGGCAAGAAGTTCGATATCTGCGTGGCCACCAACAATTTCGACCAGTGTCTCGGCGGTTCGGTCAACCGCGGCAACCGCCCAGCCTGCTCGGCTGACCATTTCTGCCGCGAGGATTATATGTGCCAGTCGCTGCCGCCGGACACACCGGGCGCCGCCAGGGTCAAGGGCATCGGCTTCTGCTCGCCGACTTATTTCATCTTCCAGATGCGCATCGACAATCACGCCACGCCTTGGGCGACCACGGCGCGCGCGAGCATGGGCGCGGGTTTCGGGGCGGCAGCCGAGGAATAGGTCAGGTGAATTGCGGCGCGTTTTTTCGGATCGCCGCCGCGAGCGCCTCGCGAACCCTGTCCTCGGACACCGCGCACGTGTTCTCCACCCAACCCGGCGTCGAAATCGGCGGCTCGAGAAAAATCACCTGTTCGTTCACCGGACCGTGCATATAGGCTCGGTTCAAGCCGTATATGAGCACACAAGGGCCGCCCAGCGCCCCAGCAGCGTGGGAGATGCCGCCATCGACTCCGAGAAAAATGGTCGAGGCCGCGATCTGGCACATGGCTTCTGCAATATCGGACGTCGAGGTAAAATCGATCGCCTCGGGCAAACAAGCCCTGATTTCCGCCGCAGCCTCCCGCTCGCGCGGCCCGCCGATCAGCCAGACCGACCAGCCGCGGGCAACATGGTCGCGCGCGATCGAGACGAAGCGCTCCATCGGCCACGAGCGCTTGTTGGCAAAGTCGGATGTGTAGAGGGCAATCGCCGGCTTCGCAGGGTCGATCCCGTTGCGCCGACGCCAACCGGCAAGCTCTTCGGCGGAAACAACCAGCTGCGGAGCCGGCAATGGTCCGTCCTCGGCAGGCCTTTTGCCGAGACGCGCGATTGCGCAAACCTGGTCTGCCACCCGCGTCTTGCGCGGGCCGAATGCAAGCATCGATTTCAGCCAACCGGCGGGCAGCCGGTTGACGATGCCGAACTGGAACTCGCGCGGATAGCCGATGCGCTCCGGTATTCCGGCCAGCCATGGCACCAGGCAAGCCTTGGTGCTGCTGGTGAGCATATAGGCCGCCTGGTAATTCTCCCGGCGGATTTCGCGTGCCAGACCAGCCCGCTCTTTCAGCCCTGGCTTCCAGTGCTTCTCGGCTATCCAGGCCTTGCGAACATGCGGCATCAGCCGCGCCAGCGGCGCGGCGACCCTTGAAGTGATGATGTCGATCGGCTGCTCCGGGAATCTCTCGGCGATGATCCGGGTGGCCGAGTGGCAGCGGATGAAATCACCGATCGCCGGCAGGCAGAAGATCAGGATGGGGCGCAATGCGCGATACTCTTTCGATCCGGAACGGTCAGCGCTGCTAAGAAACACCTGCGTGATGTCTCATGGAAGCGCTTCGCCATCAAGAATACGGTGGTAGAGCTCGATATAGGCTTTTGCGGCCTTTTCGATCGGGAACCGGTCTGCCGCGGATTCGCGGCATCTTTGCGCCGACAAATCGTCGATTTCACCGAAACCGCGCGCGAACTCCTCATCCGTGTCGAAGAAACGGCCGGTATCGGCATCGACGGTTTCGGGCAGCGCGCCACGCGCCGTGGTCAAGACCGGCGTGCCGCACAGCATGGATTCGACCGGCGCGTTGCCGAAAGGCTCCTCCCAGGAAATCGGATTCAGAAAGGCCTTGGTCTCGCCCAGCAATCGCACCTTCGGTTCACCATCGACCATGCCGTGATAGCGGAAGCGCGGCGACAGGCTCTTGAAGAACACGCCCTCGCGTCGCGTCTTGCTGCGGCCAAGCAGCTTCCAGCGCGAGCCGCCGGCGATATCGAGCTTGAAATCGTACTTTTTCGCCAGGTCAACCGCCCGGTTAAGGCCCTTTCCGGCCCGCGCGATGGCCGCCATGAAGAATAGATGGTCGTTCTTCGTCGCTGCCAGGCGATAGGCATCCACCGGAAAGCCGTTGTAGACGAAGGTCTTGCGCCCATGCAGCTCGGCATGGCGGGCGCTGATGAAGCTCC
The DNA here is from genome assembly GCF_020165285.1 of Mesorhizobium sp. CA10. Classification (NCBI taxonomy): domain Bacteria; kingdom Pseudomonadati; phylum Pseudomonadota; class Alphaproteobacteria; order Hyphomicrobiales; family Phyllobacteriaceae; genus Mesorhizobium; species Mesorhizobium sp. CA10. Next base: position 82,745 of record NZ_JAIUHV010000015.1, on the reverse strand, counting down.
AGTTCGGCTGCGGCCGCGGATAGTCCGGCAGATGGCCGCGCTCGGTATTGAGCGTCGGGAAGGGAACTTCGACCTTCCAGGCATGGAGATGGACGATGTCGGTATCCTTGGGAACAGCCGCGCGGCACTCGTCATTGGTCACCGCGTGGCGGACCTCGCACATCGGATGCGACGATCCCGGGCCGGCGATCAATGTCACCTGATGCCCCATCTTGACCATTTCCGTAGTCAGCCATTCGACCTGCCGCTGGATGCCGCCATAGCCTTTGCACGGAATAAGGCCCTGGGCCGCAAGTGTTATTCGCATTTCGTCTCCGCGCTCATGTTAGCGGTTGTCCCTTCGGCTGGCGGGAGGTCTTTCACAGCGGAATGTTGTCGTGCTTCTTCCAGGGGTTCTGCATGTCCTTGTTGCGCAGCATGCGCAACGCCCGCGCGACGCGGCGCCGGGTCGAGTGGGGCATGATCACCTCGTCGACATAGCCGCGTTCGGCGGCGACGAAGGGCGACAGGAAGCGGTCCTCGTAAGTCTTTGTATGGGCGGCGATTTTCTCGGGGTCGCCGATATCCTTGCGATAGATGATCTCGACCGCGCCCCTGGCGCCCATCACCGCGATCTGCGCCGTCGGCCAGGCATAGTTCATGTCGCCGCGCAAATGCTTCGAAGCCATCACGTCATAGGCGCCGCCATAAGCCTTGCGGGTGATGACGGTGATCTTCGGCACGGTCGCCTCGGCATAGGCGAAGAGCAGTTTGGCGCCATGCTTGATTAGCCCGCCATATTCCTGCGCGGTGCCCGGCAGGAAGCCTGGCACGTCGACGAAGGTGACGATGGGAATTGAAAAACAATCGCAGAAGCGCACGAAGCGCGCGGCCTTGCGGCTGGCGTCGGAATCGAGCACGCCGGCCAGCACCATCGGCTGGTTGGCGACGAAACCGACCGTGCGGCCCTCGACGCGGCCGAAGCCGGTGACGATGTTCTTGGCGAAACTCTGCTGGATCTCGAAGAAATCGCCTTCGTCCGCGACCTTCAGGATCAACTCCTTGATGTCGTAGGGCTTGTTGGCATTGTCGGGGATCAGCCGGTCGAGCGACAGGTCGTGATCCGTCACCGACTGGTAGCACTCGATCTCGGGAATCTCGGCTGTGTTCGACGCCGGCAGAAGATCGACCAGCCGGCGCATCTGCAGCAGCGCCTCGACGTCATTGTCATAGGCGCCATCGGCGATGGAGGATTTGGTGGTGTGCACGCTTGCGCCGCCGAGACTTTCCGCGGTCACCGTCTCGTTGGTCACGGTCTTCACCACGTCCGGTCCGGTGACGAACATGTAGGAGGTGTCGCGCACCATGAAGATGAAATCGGTCATGGCGGGCGAGTAGACGTCACCGCCGGCGCAGGGACCCATGATCAGCGAGATTTGCGGGATGACGCCGGAGGCGAGCACATTGCGCTGGAATATCTCGGCATAGCCGCCAAGCGCCGCCACGCCTTCCTGGATACGTGCGCCGCCGGCGTCGTAGAGGCCGATGATCGGCGCGCGATTGCGCAGAGCCATCTCCTGGACTTTGATGACCTTCTCGGCATGCGCTTCCGACAGCGAGCCGCCGAACACGGTGAAATCCTTGGCGAAGATATAGACCGGGCGCCCATTGACCGTGCCCCAGCCGGTGACGACGCCATCGCCGGCGATCTTGGTCTTCTCCATGCCGAAATCGGTCGAACGATGCTCGACATACATGTCGAACTCTTCGAACGAGCCCTCGTCGAGGAAGATCTCGATACGCTCGCGCGCAGTGAGCTTGCCCTTCTTGTGCTGCGCCTCGATGCGGTCCTTGCCGCCGCCCATCCGGGCAATCTCGCGGCGGCGCTCGAGTTCCTTCAGCACGTCTTTCATCGCTAGTCCTCAAAACCAATAGGTAATTTGTGGTAATCGCGCCGGCAGGGGAGCGCAAGAACCTCTGTTTTGCTGCACCGCAACATGACGCCCCTTGCATTTCGGGACGAACTCAGCCATATGCAGCGGCATAGGCGCTTGGGCCGGGATATCCGGCCTTCTCGACGAATGAGACTGGTTGCGTCTGTTTTCCCTCTTTCCGGCAAATCGGCCCTGGTCGATCGGCAAGCTGGCGAAAAAGCCCCGAGGCATGATGCCTGCGGGCACGACAGCGCAGCCGCGCGGACGATTGTCCGCCGCCTTGTCGTTCCATGACAATTTATCCGACGGCAGGTTGCGCCCTGCCGCCATTGATGTTTGCGGCCACAAGGCCGCGTGAAAGAAGATTATTTTGACCAACGAAAACACAGCGGAACTGAACGGTTTCGCAGCACTTGGGATTTCCGGCGCGCTGCTCAAGGCGACCCATGCCGCCGGCTTCACCGATCCGAAGCCGATCCAGATGCAGGCGATCCCGCCGCAGCTCGAGGGGCGCGATATTTTCGGTATCGCCCAGACCGGTTCGGGCAAGACGGCGGCCTTCGCGCTGCCGATTCTCTCGAAGATCATCGGCCTCGGCACCAAGCGCCGGCCGAAGACGACGCGGGCGCTCATCCTGGCGCCGACGCGAGAGCTAGCCGTGCAGATCGAGGACACCATCAAGATCCTCGCTAAAGGCGCGCATGTCTCGACCGCGCTGGTGCTCGGCGGCGTCTCGCGCTTCAGCCAGGTGAAAAAGGTTGCGCCCGGCGTCGACATTCTGATCGCCACGCCGGGCCGCCTGACCGACCTGGTGCGTGAGGGCGACCTCATCCTTGCCGACACCAAATGGCTGGTGCTCGACGAGGGCGACCGCATGCTCGACATGGGCTTCATCAACGACGTCAAGCGTATCGCCAAGGCGACTGCGCCGGACCGCCAGACGGCACTGTTCTCGGCCACCATGCCCGATGAAATCGCGGAGCTTGCCAAGGGCTTGCTGAAGAACCCCGTCCGTATCGAAGTCTCGCCGCAAAGCACCGCTGCGGTCGAGATCGTGCAGAGCTTGGTGCTCGCCCGCACCAAGCAGAAGCGCCAGGTGCTGTCCAAGATGCTGGCCGACGAGGCGATGCGTTCGGTGATCGTGTTCTCGCGCACTAAGCATGGTGCCGACCGCGTCACCAAGGACCTTGCCCGTGACGGTTTCGAGGCGGCCGTCATCCACGGCAACAAGTCGCAGAACGCGCGCCAGAAGGCGCTCAACGATTTCCGCGACGGCTCGGTGCGCATCCTGGTCGCGACCGATATCGCGGCGCGCGGCATCGACGTGCCCGGCATCAGCCATGTCGTGAATTTCGACTTGCCTGACGAAGCGGAGAGCTATGTCCATCGTATCGGCCGCACCGGCCGCAACGGCAGGGACGGTATTGCGATCACGCTGTGCGATCCTTCGGAAAACGCCAAGCTGCGGCAGGTCGAGCGCATCATCCGCATGAAGCTGCCGGTCGTCGCCGACCATCTCGGCAGCCCGGATCCGCAGCGCGACCCCAGGGAAAAGACCGAGCGTCATTTCGAACTGGCCAATGACCGCGAGCATCACGGCGCCCGTCGCGATGGCCGCCGCCCGGGCAACGGTAGCGACAACAAGCGTTTCGGCGGCAAGCCTCACGGCGAGCGCGCTCCGAAGCCGCAGGGCGAACGCCTGGCCGCGGCCAAGCCGAATGGCTCGAGCAAGCCCGACGGCTTCAAGCGCTTCAAGGGTAACAACAAGCGCCGCTTTGGCGGCAAGCGTCCGGCGAACCGGGCCGCCTGAGCCTAGAGCCGGATGATTTCAGGTCGAGTCGAGCTGAAATCTGAATCCGGCTCTAAATCAAAGACATAGAGCATGATGTCGTCCGAAAACCGCTCCAGACTTTTCGGCATCATGCTCTAGCAGAACCACGCGAACAGGAACGGCCGGAGCGATGCTTCGGCCGTTTTCATTTCACTGGCCTGATTTCACTGACCCGACTGCTGTTGCATCAGCGCCTTCACCCACACCACGATACGCTGGGTGAGGAAGGCTGTGGTCTGCGGCGACAGCACATCGCTGGCGATGACGTGATTGTCCGGATCGCCGGTATCGTCGACCGGCACCAGCTCGTGCGGACCGCCCCAACGCTCGGCGATCTCACGCGTCCGGTCCGGCCGCACCACCTTGTCGGAATCCGAGAAGATGAAGAGGGCAGGGATTTTCGCCTTCTCGACCGGCGCCTCATAGGCGAGATTGGTGAGCGCCGCCATCGGCAGCACCGACCTCATGGGATATTTGGTGGTCCAGAATTTCTCGTGCAGCGCGTTGCGGGCAGGGAAACTGCGCTCCTTGCCACCGACAAGCTCGGCGATCTGCCGGCCCCAGGGCATGGTGAGAACCTCGGCGCCGGAGGCCTTGACGCCGAAATTCGGCGATATGAATGCGATAGCAGCGACGCCGTCAGATGCTCCAGGCCGCGTTGCGGCCCATGCCGCCAGCGAGCCGCCGGTCGAGGTCCCGATGACGATCACCTTGTCACCGATGGCACGGCCGATGGCCAAAGCCTCCTCATAGTCGTTGACCCAGGCATTGACGCTGCCTTGCGCCATGGCCGCGCTGTCCTGGCCGTGGCCGGTCAGGCGCGTGTAGAAGAGGTTGGCCTCCAATTCATCCGCAATGTCGTCCGGCAAGGGGCGGACCTCGCCCTTCGAGGCGGAAAAGCCATGGATATAGACGATGGCCAAGGGCGTCTTGGCATGGACCATCGGGTTCGCCCAGATGATCTCCTTGTCGAGGCCGTCGCGGATGTTGGGCATGGCAGCCTCTTCGCGCGCCAGATAGGCCTGCGGATCGTCGCCGATCGCCGACGGATTGAACCGGATTGTGGTGTCGACCGGCACGCGTGGACCGAGGAAGAAAACGGCTATCAGGACGACTGCAAGGCCAAGCACCGTCAGCACGATCCGCCGCCCCATTACAGTCTCCAAGCAATGATTCTCAACCTATGGCCGTACCCGCCGGCAGGCAATCGCCGTTTCGCCGGTTTATGCCGCCTTGTCGCGGGATGGGTTCTTGTCGCCAGGCAGCCTGCGATCGAAATGCAATGGCCGTCCCCACCAGTGGGTGGTGAGCCCGATGACGAAGCGGCCGATCGGCCGCGGCAACAGGCCGAGCACCTTCAACGGCAAGCTTATGTGGTACGGGAAGGTGACTTCGAAGCCGCCCTTCCGGATGCCGCGAGCCATGCGGCGCGACGCGCGATGCACAGGCATGAGGCCCGGCATCGGCAGCTTGTTCTTTTCCGTCAGCGGCGTGTCGACGAAGCCTGGGTTGATGACCTGGATGCGGATATTCATCTTGTCGAAATCGTATTTCAGCGACTCCGCCAGGATGTTGATCGCGGCCTTGGTGCCGCCATAGGCCGCCGTGGTCGGCCAGCCCGAATAAGCGGTGACCGATCCCACCAGAACGATATGGCCGCGTCCGCGCACGCGCATATGCTCGACGACAGGCACCACGCCGTTGACGATGCCGAAATAGTTCACGGCGAAGGAGCGGTGGAAATCGCGCACAACCAGATTCTCGCCGGGGGTGGCGATGTAGTTGCCGGCGTTGAAGACGGCAAGCACGATGGGCCCCATCTGCTCCTCGATTGCGGCGGCCGTACGCGCCATGCCCTGCTCGTCGGTGACGTCGCAGGGAAAGGATTTCACATGTCCGGACATTTGCGCCGTTTCGACGACCAGCGTGTCGGCCGGATCTTCGGGCAGAGAGGTCACCGCGACGGCATAGCCTTGATTGGCAAGATCCTTGGCCAACGCGCGGCCAAGCCCGCTGCTGCCGCCCGTGATCCAGGCGACACCGTCCTTCGGATTGGCCCGGTAGAGTGTCATGCGATGTCCTGCGAATGTTCGGGCTTGCTGTAGCGGCGAAGAAATCGAATGAAAAGAGCGCTTTTGCGCTTGCCGTTGAAATGATCGCAAGCATTGCAGCGTCCAGAATGCGACTGGACCAGACAAAATCTTACCTTGAAACCGGGGCGTCCGGTTTTTAGGGTCTCGCCGCACACATAAAGGAATCCCGCATGCCCCGTTCTGTGATCGAAGCGATCGGCAACACGCCCCTGATCCGGCTCAACAAGGCTTCGGAAGCGACCGGCTGTGAGATCCTCGGCAAAGCCGAGTTCATGAATCCGGGGCAATCGGTAAAGGATCGGGCCGGCCTTTTCATCATCCGCGATGCCGAGCAGCGCGGCCTGCTCAAGCCCGGGGGGCTAATCGTCGAAGGCACTGCCGGCAACACCGGCATCGGTTTGACGTTGGTCGCCAAGGCGCTTGGCTACCGCACCGTCATCGTCATCCCCGACACGCAGAGCCAGGAAAAGAAGGACACGATCAAGATCCTGGGCGCGGAGCTGATCGAAGTGCCGGCGGTGCCCTACAAAAACGCCAACAATTACATAAAACTGTCCGGCCGCCTTGCCGAGCAACTGGCGCGCTCGGAGCCGAACGGCGCGATCTGGGCCAACCAGTTCGACAATGTCGCCAATCGCGACGGCCATGTCCGCACGACTGCCCAGGAGATATGGGCTCAGACCGGCGGCAAGATCGATGGCTTCGTCTCGGCCGTCGGCTCCGGCGGCACGCTTGCGGGTGTCGCGCTCGGGCTCAAGGGCAAGAGCAAGGACGTCAAGATCGCGCTCGCCGACCCGCTGGGTGCCGCCCTCTACAGTTTCTACACCAGCGGTGAGCTGAAATCCGATGGCAGCTCGATCACCGAAGGTATCGGCCAGGGCCGCATCACCGCCAATCTGGAAGACTTCACGCCGGATTTCTCCTACCAGATCCCGGACGAGGAAGCGTTGCCCATCATTTTCGACCTGATCCAGGAAGAGGGGCTCTGCGTCGGCGGCTCGACCGGCATCAACATCGCCGGCGCCGTCCGGCTGGCGCGCGAGCTCGGACCCGGCCACACCATCGTGACGATCCTGGCCGACTACGGCACGCGCTACCAGGCCAAGCTCTTCAATCCGGAGTTCCTGCGCGGCAAGAACCTTCCGGTGCCGGGCTGGATGGAAGAAAAAGCCGATATTTCAGTGCCGTTCGAAAAGGTGGCATGATGGCGTACAAAACCGAGGCGCGGTTTCGCGACGACGCCTATCAGAAGACGGCGGAGGCCGAGGTCGTCGCGATCAACGATCGTGGCGGCATCCTTCTCGATCGGACAGTCTTTTATGCAACGTCCGGTGGGCAGCCGGGCGACACCGGGATATTTGAGCGCGCCGATGGCGACCGCATCGCGATCGCCGCCACCATCACCGGCGAGACCAAGGACGAGATCGTCCATGTGCCGGCGCCGGAGCAGGCGCTGCCCGCGGTCGGCGAAAAGCTGAAACTCCTGATCGACTGGGAGCGGCGGCACCTCCTGATGCGCATGCACTCCGCCTGTCACCTGCTGACTGTCGTTTGCCCTTTCCCAATCACCGGGGCAGCGGTCGCAGAGGACGACAGCCGCGTCGACTTCGACATTCCCGACGCCGGCTTCACCAAGGAGGATGTGACGGCGAGGCTGATGGAGCTGGTGCGCGCCGATCATCCGATCTTCACCCGGCTGATCACCGACGAGGAACTCGCCGCCAATCCCGGCCTGGTCAAATCGAAGAACGTCCGCCCACCGGTCGGCACCGGCAAGATCCGCCTGGTCTGCATCGGCGAGGACGGCTCGATCGACAGCCAGCCATGCGGCGGAACGCATGTGAGGTCGACCGGCGAGGTTGGCGAGATTCATATCGGCAAGATCGAGAAGAAAGGCCGCGAGAACCGGCGCTTCCGCATCCGATTCGGACCGATGCCGGCGAACTGACGTTAAAGCTGGGCGGGGCAGGAGAATAAAATGGCGCAGGACAGTCCCTTCATCGTCGACGCCGATTGGCTGGAAAAGCGACTTGGCGAGCCGGGTCTCACCATCATCGACGCCTCCTGGTATCTGCCGGCGCAAAAGCGCGACGCCCGGGCCGAATACGATGCCGCCCACATTCCTGGAGCGCGCTTCCTCGACCAGGATGCGGTGTCCGATCCGGATTCGAAACTGCCGCACACATTGGCATCGCCGCAGCACTTCGCCCAATATGTCGGCGCCATGGGCGTTTCGGCTGACGACACCATCGTCGTCTATGACGGGCCCGGCCTGTTCTCGGCACCGCGCGCCTGGTGGATGTTCCGCGTCATGGGCGTGTTCCAGGTCTACATCCTGAACGGCGGCATCGATCGCTGGAAGGCCGAGGGGCGACCTGTGACGGCCGAGCCGACAAAAATCGCGCCGAGTGTCTTTTATGCCGATTTCGATGCCGGACGTGTTGTCGGCCTCGACGAGATGCGCAGGATCGTCGGCAGCCATGAGAGCCAGATCGCCGACGCGCGCTCGGCCGGCCGCTTTGCCGGAACCGATCCGGAGCCGCGTCCGGGCGTCCGTTCGGGCCATATGCCGGGTGCGCGTAATGTTCCGGTCACGGCGCTAGCCGAGAATGGCGAGCTGCTGCCCAAGGACCGTCTGCGCAAGGTGATCGAGGATGCCGGCATCGACCTCTCGAAGCCCGTTGTCACGTCCTGCGGCTCGGGCATCACGGCGGCGGCGATCACGCTGGCGCTCGAGACGCTCGGCCACACCGACAACCGGCTTTACGATGGATCCTGGGCTGAGTGGGGCAGTCTCAGCGACACACCGGTGGTGACGGGGAAAGAATGATGGAAAACGGCGCGCTGCAAGATATCGATGTCACGGTCACTTTCCTGGAGATGCATGCGGCGCCGGCGGTTTCACCGCCGATCCCCTACAATCGCCAGATCGCGCTGCTGAAGACGAAAGATATCCCGCTCCATTTCTACCGCTATCTGATGGATCGCGTCGGGCGCAAATGGCATTGGGTCAACGTGCTGAGGCTGAGCGACGAGGAGCTTGCCGCCGGCTTGCACCGCGAGGACCGCGACATCCGCGTGCTCTATCTCGACGGCGCTCCCGCCGGTTTCTTCGACCTGAAGCCGCATCTGCCTGACGAGGTGGAGCTCGCCTATTTCGGCATGATGGAGCATGCGCATGGTCAGGGCATCGGTCGCTGGTTCCTCGGCGCCGCGATCTCGGCCGCCTGGGCGCATGGGCCAAGGCGCGTCACCGTGCAGACCTGTACCCTCGACCATCCGGCGGCTCTGCCGCTCTACCAGAAGCTCGGCTTCACGCCGGTGGCGCAGAAGAGGGAGGTCGTGCATCCGCTGACCTTCGCCGAGCGCTCGGCCAGCGTCATGCGAGACTAGAGCAATTCCAGGACTGGTGAGAACGGTTCCGCCAGTCAGGAATCGGGTGGGAGGCATTGTCGCCAAGGCATAATTTCCGAACATCGACACGGAGATTTCGCCATGAGCATCCAGTTCAAAGCCTTGCCGACCGAAGCCGTGCGCGCTCTGCAGCGGGGAGGGCCCGATGCCTACGGCCGCACCCCGGAGCACCGCATCTCCGACGGTGACGGCGTGCCATGCAGGCATTGCCTCAGGAACGTCGCCGAGGGTGACGGCTATCTGATCGTTGCCTACCGCCCGTTTCCAGAACTGCAGCCCTATGCAGAAACCGGCCCGATCTTCCTGCATGCCCAGGAATGCGAGCGCGCAGCCGAAGGGGATGCGCTGCCGGAGATGCTCGAAAGCAGCGACTATATCGTCAGGGGTTACGGCAGGGACGATCGCATCGTTTATGGCAGCGGCGCCGTCACGCCGACCAGCGAGATTGCCGCCCGCGCGCGGACGCTGTTTGGGCGCGACGACATCGCCTACATCCATGTCCGCTCGGCCCGCAACAATTGCTATCAATGCCGCATCGAGCGGGCATGACCAAAAAAGAAGCCCGCCGATGGTCGGGCGGGCCGTTGGAGGGTCTGACAGAAGCTGTCGGGCCAGTGCCGTCCGGGCCGGACTTGCCCGACCCGGCAAGCAGCTCAGACCGCCAGTAACGGTCCGTCTCTAGGCAGCTTTCTCGTCGAGCGAATGTGAAGCATTTCACACAAGGCCGCATAATGGCGGAAGAACGAAAAGAAGCGCATTTTCAAGACCGTCGTATTATCGTCGTACTACTGCGCTAAAACGCAGCGGTTGCGATGTGTCGACCGCGGATGGACCGGCGGCAGATCGCGACAGTCGAGGAAGCGGGGCTTTTTGCTCCGCTTTTTTGTTGACCGGATTTTTCGACGGAAGCGCAGTTTCCGCGCAAGAAAAAGCCCGCCGGAATGACCCGGCGGGCGACTGAAGGAAATCGTTGCGAATGATCAGGCGGCAAGGACCGCCTTCGGTTCGACCATTTCGTGGCCGAGCGCCTCAGCGACGGCGCGGTTGGTGATCTTGCCCTTATGAACATTGAGGCCGTTACGCAAATGGTGGTCGTCGACCAGCGCCTTGAGGCCCTTGTCGGCGAGCTGCAGGCCATAGTGCAGCGTCGCGTTGTTGAGCGCGTGCGCCGAAGTGACCGGCACGGCGCCAGGCATGTTTGCGACGCAATAGTGGATCACGCCGTCGACCTCATAGGTCGGATCGGCGTGTGTCGTGGCATGCGAGGTCTCGAAGCAACCGCCTTGGTCGATCGCGACGTCGACCAGCACCGAGCCCTTCTTCATGCCGGAAAGCATTTCGCGGGTGACGAGCTTGGGCGCGGCGGCGCCCGGGATCAGCACGGCGCCGATGACGACGTCGGCCGAGAAGCATTCTTCCTCCAGCGCTTCGACGGTCGAGTAGCGTGTGTGGACGCGACCGCCAAAAATGTCGTCGAGCTGGCGCAGCCGCGGGATCGAACGGTCGATAATGGTGACGTCGGCGCCGAGGCCGGCCGCCATCTTGGCCGCATGCAGGCCGACGACGCCGCCGCCGAGCACCGTGACCTTGCCGGGCAGCACGCCGGGCACACCGCCGAGCAGCACGCCGCGGCCGCCATTGGCCTTCTGCAGCGCAGTCGCGCCGGCCTGGATCGACAGGCGGCCGGCGACTTCCGACATCGGCGCGAGCAGCGGCAGGCCGCCGCGGTCGTCGGTCACGGTCTCATAGGCGATCGCGGTGACGCCCGAGCCAAGAAGACCCTTGGTCTGCTCCGGATCCGGAGCCAGATGAAGATAGGTGTAGAGGATTTGGCCGTCGCGCAGCTGGACCCATTCGTTTGGCTGCGGTTCCTTGACCTTGACGATCATGTCGGACTTGGCGAACACGTCGGCGGCCGTCTTGGCGATAGTGGCGCCGGCGGCGCGATAGGCGTTGTCGTCGGCGCCGATGCCGGCGCCAGCACCGGTCTCGACCAGCACTTCATGGCCATGCGCGACATATTCGCGGACCGAGCCCGGCGTCAGGCCGACGCGATATTCATGGTTCTTGATTTCCTTGGGGCAGCCGACACGCATTTTTCTTCTCCCTGTCCGCGCCCTTCGGGGGGCGCTCTCACTGTCGCTCGTGCATGTCACCGGGTCGAAAATGCGGAGGGTGGACACGCAGTAACCGCAGTCAACCACGAATCGCTCCGTATGTGTTTGCGAATGCACTTGCGGCAACGGTCGCTCTTCGATAATCGTTGCGCAAAATGACTTGAAATTCGCAGGAACCACGAAAAATGCGGCTCGACAGGATTGATATCGCCATTCTGGAGACTTTGCAGAAGGATGGCCGGATCCCCAATGCGGCGCTCGCGGAGAAGGTAGGCCTTTCCCAATCGGCCTGTTCGCGCCGGCTCGACAATCTGGAGAAGTCCGGAACCATCCGCGGGTATCACGCGCGGCTGTCCAATTCCGCGCTCGGCCACCAGATGACGGCGATCGTGCACATATCGCTGTCGGGGCAATTCGAAAAGACGCTGTCGGATTTCGAGGCGGCGATCAAGCGCTGCCCGAACGTGCTCTCCTGCCATCTGATGTCGGGCGAATACGACTACATCCTGCGCATCGCGGCGAAGGATCTCGTCGACTATGAGCGCATCCACAAGGAATGGCTGTCGGCCATGCCGCACGTGACCAAGATCAACTCGTCCTTCGCGCTGCGCGAGATCGTCGATCGCACGGCGGTCGGGCTGCGGCCTGAGATGGCTTAAACCGCTGCGGCTTCGGTCACCACAGTCGTCATTGGGATATCGTGCGGCTGCGGGTAGATGGTTGGGATGCGCTGCAATTCGTAGCCGACGCCGATCACCAGCGGCCTGAACGGCATTGCGGCAAGCGTGCGATCGTAAAAGCCGCCGCCATAACCCAGCCGATAGTTACCCGGATCGATGCCGACGATCGGCGAGATCACGATGTCGGGCAGCACCGGGTCGCCCTCGGCCGGGATCGGAATGTTCCACACGCCCTTTTCCAGCCGGTCGCCCTGTTTGTAGGCGCGAAACACCAGCGGCTGCCCCTTCTCGATGACGACGGGCAGCGCGGTTTGCCCACCGCGCTCGTTGATCGAGGCCATCCAGCCACGCAGATCCGGCTCGCCGCGAAATGGCCAGTAGAGGCTTACCATCCGGCCGGCTATGTCGCCGATCAGCGCGTCGAGGCCTTCCGCGATGCGTGCCGACATCGCGGCGCGCGCATCGGCTGAAACGGCGAGGCGCCCGGTGATGAGCCGCTCACGCTCGGCCTTGCGCCATCTCCGAACATCCGTCCAGTCGGAGAGCGGTTCCCGGTATTCCGGGTCGAGCTCGTGCATGAAACAGGGCGGTGAGGCGTATTGGGCCGGGCCTTCGTCGTCGTGTTTGTCAGCCATGCTTGGCTCCTGTCGTTTTGTTTCACGCTATACTCGCACCTGTGCGACCGCATGTGCATTCACGACGCCGCACGACGACTCCCGGGCATGACCGTTGCCATGCGCAATATTGTTGCAGTGCACAAAAATACTTACATCATCGGTAGGATTGCACTTTGGCGAGGTGGAATGAAATGAGCGAAACCGAGCATCAAGTCGTTGTCGTCGGCGCCGGCTTCGGCGGCCTCGAACTCACGCGCGCGCTGGCGGGAGCTCCCGTGCGCATCACCATGATCGACAAGCGCAACCACCATCTCTTCCAACCGCTGCTTTACCAGGTGGCGACGACGTCGCTGGCGACCTCGGAAGTCGCCTGGCCGATCCGCCATCTTCTGCGCAGGCGCAAGGACGTGACAACGCTTCTCGGCAATGTCATCGGCGTCGACCGCGCCGGCAAGCGCGTGCTGCTCGAGGACGGCAGTTCGATCCCCTATGACACGCTGGTGCTCGCCACCGGCGCCCGCCACGCCTATTTCGGCCATGACGAATGGGAGCCGTTCGCGCCGGGTCTGAAGACGCTTGAGGATGCCACGACGATCCGGCGCCGTATCCTGCTCGCTTTCGAGCAGGCCGAGCGCGAAACCGATCCGGCCAAGCGCCAGGCGCTGCTGACTCTGGCCATCGTCGGCGGCGGGCCGACCGGTGTCGAGCTCGCCGGTACCATTGTCGAGCTCGCGCATGACACGTTGCGCGGCGAGTTCCGCAACATCGACCCAAGCCAGGCGCGCGTCGTGCTGATCGAAGCCGGCGACCGGATCCTGGCCAATTTCGCGCCGCAGCTTTCCGACTATGCCCGCAAGGCGCTGGAACGGCTGGGCGTCACCGTCGAGCTCGGGCGTCCGGTCACGCACCTCGATGCCGAAGGTGTCGTCTTCGGCGACACGCGCTTGCCGGCAAGGACGATCATCTGGGCGGCTGGCGTTGCCGCTTCGCCGGCGGCCGAATGGCTGGGAGCGCCGGCCGACCGGGCGGGCAGGGTAGTCGTCGAACCCGACCTCACCGTGCCGGGCAGTCCCGACATTTTCGTCATCGGCGACACCGCGCATGTGCTGCGGCCGGATGGGAAGCCGGTGCCGGGTGTGGCGCCCTCCGCCAAGCAGGAGGGCAAGCATGTTGCCGCGACGATCAAGGCGCGGCTCGCAGGCGACACGGCGATGCGTCCTTTCCAATACCGTCATGACGGCGATCTGGCGACGATCGGCAAGCGCGCCGCGGCAATCGATTTCGGCTGGATCAAGCTCACCGGCTGGCTCGCCTGGTGGCTCTGGGGCATAGCGCACATCTATTTCCTGATCGATTTCCGCAACCGCCTGGCGGTCTCGCTTAGCTGGCTATGGATATACTTTACGGGCCAGCGCAGCGCGCGCCTGATCACGCAGGGCGACGACGACAAAAGCTGATTCCCGGGCCGCCGCCTCCGGGCAGCGGAGATGCTTGATGGCCGATCGCGGTTTCATTCCGTCGCCTCAAGAGCGTGGCTTCGCACTCTGCGGCCAGGCCCTCTTGCGCAGGCGCCGTTGCAGGCAAAAAGCGGTTAACTGGAACGACTGCCGTCGCTCCCCCCTCTGGTTCAGGCCGTCCGCATGGGATAGTTTTAGCCATGCGTTATGTGATCGTCATCGCCTCCATCACCTTCTTCCTGTTCTGGGACGGACTCTACAATCGCGGCCACTACCTCGATGTGACCGTGCGGGAAGTGTCGCGCATCGTGCGCTATGTTACCGGGTAAGGTCTCGCCGGTTTCGCATCGCGGGCGCGACATCGTTGCCGGTTGACGCCTGGGCATTGCTCCCACAAAAACGCCGCTGAAGCGAAGACCAGGGAGGCTGGCTTGATCCGGCACATCGTTTTCTTCAGCGCGCGGCGCAAGGAAGATGTCGAGACTGTGCGCTCAGGCCTGCTGGCGCTCGGCAAGATTCCGCACTCGAAGCATTTCGAGGTGACGCTCAACACCAAGGTCGATCAGTTCTCCAATGCGATCGATGTCGTCGTCTATGCCGAGTTCGAGGACGAGGCGGCGCTTGCCGCTTACAAGGCGCATCCGATCTATGCGGATACAACCAGCAAGGTGAAGCCGCTGCGCGAACTGCGCTATTCGGCCGATGTCGTGGCCACTGCCTGAAGCGGCAGAGCACGGTCCGTCGGGCCGCCGCTCTTGAACAGCCGGCCGGAATGAGGCACACCGCGCCGGCATGACCAGAAACTCCGCCCATCCGCTTGACCATCTCGTGCTGCCGACACCGAGCCTCGATGCCGCGCGGTCGCGTCTGGCCTCGCTCGGCTTTGTCGTCGCCCCCACGGGCATCCACCCGTTCGGCACGGAGAATGCCTGCGTTTTTTTCGCCGACGGCACCTATCTCGAGCCGCTGGCGGTGGGAAATGAACAGGCGGCAAGACAAGCGATTGCGGCCGGCAATGTTTTCATTACGCGCGACCGCCTTTATCGCGAGCGGCTGGGCGAGGAAGGTTTTTCCGCCGTCGTGCTTGGAACCGGCAATGCCGATGCCGACCATATGCGTTTTGTCGAAGCCGATCTGTCAGCCGGCGATACGCTGCGTTTCTGGCGCGCGTTCACAGATGCGAACGGAAAGAGCGACACGGCATCCTTCAAGCTGGCCTTCGCGGTCGGCAAGGGAGCGACGGACGCCTTCCTCTTCGCCTGCGAGCGCGTGAACCCGCCGAAGATCGATCGCACGGCGCTGCAGGCGCATGCCAATGGCGTGACCGGCATCGTCGAGGTGATCGCCGTCAGCGATGTGCCTTCCGCACAGATCGCATTGATCTCGATCGCCGCCGGGTCGGAGGAAGACGGCGACATGGTGCGGCTGCCGAATGCAATCTTGAGCGTGGTCACGCCCGAAACCTACGCGCAGCGCTTCGGCCTGGCGGCCGAGCCTTCGCCGCATTTACGGTTTGAGGCGATTGTTTTCTCGATCCGCGACAAAGCTACAGCGGCGCGCGCGCTTGCGGCCGGGGCCATCGATCACGACATGAGCGGCACTGACATCGTCGTTCCACCGGCGCGCGGGCAGGGCGCCGCCTTCATCTTCCGGGAGATCCCATGAGCAAGCCCCTGGCGCCCAATTCATCGGTAACCGTCGGCAAGGTCGTCTTCGCCAACAATGCGCCGCTGTCGCTGATCGCCGGCCCGTGCCAGCTTGAATCGCGCCAGCACGGTTTCGACATGGCCGGCGCGCTGAAGGAACTGACGGAACGGCTGGGAATCGGCCTCGTCTACAAGACCAGTTACGACAAGGCCAACCGCACCTCGCTGTCGGCGACCCGCGGCGCGGGACTCGATGCGGCGATGCCGATCTTCGACGATCTGCGCAAGGAGTTTGGCCTTCCTGTGCTGACTGACGTCCACAACGAGGAGCAATGCGCGATCGTAGCACCCCATGTCGATGTCCTGCAGATCCCCGCCTTCCTGTCGCGCCAGACTGACATGCTGGTCGCCGCCGCCAGGACCGGCAAGGTCATCAACGTGAAGAAGGGGCAGTTCCTCGCGCCGTGGGACATGAAGAACGTCGTCGCCAAGATCACCGGCTCCGGCAACCCGAATGTGCTCACCACCGAGCGCGGCGTCTCGTTCGGCTACAACACGCTGGTCTCGGACATGCGCGCGCTGCCGGTCATGGCCGAGATCGGCGCCCCGGTGATCTTCGATGCCACCCATTCCGTGCAGCAGCCGGGCGGGCAGGGCGGCTCCTCCGGCGGCGAACGGCGCTTTGTCGCGACGCTCGCGCGCGCGGCCGTTGCCGTCGGTGTCGCCGGCGTCTTCATCGAAACCCATCAGGACCCGGACAATTCGACGTCTTCGGATGGCCCCAACATGGTGCCTCTCAAGGACATGCCGGCGTTGCTGGAAAAGCTCATGGCCTTTGATCGGATTGCCAAGGGCCACTGATTCCAGCGGCGGACCTCGATCCGGCGCCGGCTTGTGGTGAGCGGGGCTGCCTCACCGACCGCTGAGCAAATCATCGGGAACCTTAGCGCGCTCCTCTCATTGTCGGTGCAGGCATTCAACGAGAGGAGCACCATCATGACCACTCCGTCCGGGCATACCGAAGCCATTGCCGCCTCGCGCGTCATCGGCACGTCGGTCTATAACACCGAAGGCAAGAGCATCGGCAGCATCGAGGACGTGATGCTCGACAAGATGTCGAACGGCATCATGTTCGCCGTGATCGGCTTCGGCGGCTTTCTCGGTATGGGCGAGAAATACCACGCCGTTCCGTGGGCGACGCTCGACTATGACGAGGACAGAGGCGGCTACGTCGTGCCGTTCACCAAGGAACAGCTTCAGGCCGCGCCCGCCTATTCGATCGACGAGCTGACCGGCGCTGATGGCGAAGCCGCCCGCGATGCTTCATTCCAGTATTACCATGTGAAGCCCTATTGGCATTGATCGCAGATCGGCAAGCTGGGAATCGAAAGGCCCCCGACACAAAGCCGGGGGCCTTTGACGTTTAGCTACTCCGCTGCGTTGAGAGTCGATAGCTCCACCGAGCTCTGCTGGGGTTTCTGATCGTCGCATGACGTCAGGAACGCAGCCGCGATCAGGAACAAACTCACGATACCGCTCAACTGGGACATGGCGAAACTCCTCCTGTTTCGCCCCGCGCGAACGCGACCATAGATGAGATGGTCACACAGCGCGCATGACTTATGATGACAGAAAATTGCGCTTCGTGAATCACGCCCGCGGCAATAAATGCGGGCCCGCCGATTGCCTTTTGCTCTGCTTTGGCTAAGAGGGGCGCGACGCTTCAATCGATCAATCGGGGACATCGCAAATGACCGCCATCATCGACATTGTCGGGCGTGAAATCCTGGACAGCCGTGGCAATCCGACCGTCGAGGTCGACGTGGTGCTGGAGGACGGCTCCATGGGCCGCGCCGCTGTGCCGTCGGGCGCATCGACCGGCGCGCACGAGGCGGTCGAAGTCCGGGACGGCGGGCCGCGCTATCTCGGCAAGGGCGTGCAGCGCGCCGTCGAAGCGGTGAACGGCGAGCTGTTCGAGGCGATCGGCGGCATGGAAGCCGAGAACCAGATCCATATCGACCAGACGATGATCGAGCTCGACGGCACGCCCAACAAGAGCCGCCTTGGCGCCAACGCCATCCTGGGCGTATCGCTGGCGGTCGCCAAGGCCGCGGCGGAAGCCGCGGGCCTGCCGCTCTACCGCTATGTCGGCGGCACTAAGGCGCACATCCTGCCGGTGCCGATGATGAACATCATCAACGGCGGCGCGCATGCCGACAACCCGATCGACTTCCAGGAGTTCATGATCCTGCCTATCGGCGCGCCGACCCTGCGCGACGGCGTGCGCTGGGGCTCGGAGATTTTCCACACGCTCAGGAAGAAGCTGAAGGACGCCGGCCACAACACCAACGTCGGCGACGAGGGCGGCTTCGCCCCCAACCTGAAGAGCGCGCCTTCGGCGCTTGATTTCATCATGGAATCGATCGAGAAGGCAGGCTTCAAGCCCGGCGAGGACGTGGCCCTCGGTCTCGATTGCGCGGCGACCGAGTTCTTCAAGGACGGCAATTACGTCTATGAGGGCGAGAAGAAGACCCGCGATCCGAAGGCGCAAGCCAAGTACCTTGCCAAGCTCGCTGCCGATTATCCGATCATCACCATCGAGGACGGCCTTGCCGAGGACGATTGGGAAGGCTGGAAGATCCTGACCGATCTGATCGGCAAGAAGACCCAGCTCGTCGGCGACGATCTCTTCGTCACCAACACGGCGCGGCTGCGCGACGGTATCCGCATGGGCGTCGCCAATTCGATCCTGGTCAAGGTCAACCAGATCGGCTCGCTGACCGAGACGCTCGACGCCGTCGAGACCGCGCACAAGGCCGGCTACACCGCCGTCATGTCGCATCGCTCGGGCGAGACCGAGGATTCGACCATCGCCGACCTCGCCGTCGCCACCAATTGCGGGCAGATCAAGACCGGCTCCCTGTCGCGTTCGGACCGCATGGCCAAATACAACCAGCTCATCCGCATCGAGGAAGAGCTCGGTAAGCAGGCGCGTTACGCCGGCAAGTCGGTGGTCAAGGGCTGATCCGGCCTGTTCGGACAGTCTGGAAAGGGCGGGTCATTCCCGCCCTTTTTCGTTTCCGGCGATCCTGCAACAGGTCGTCCGTAACCGTCCATTAAGCACAATCGGGCGAAATACGACTCATGGCTGCTTGCGTTCGCGGCCGCGAGGGTTCGGGTCATGTGGACACGTCAGCACAAGCAGAGAAACACCGGCAGGCTGATCATCCCCTCGCTTTGCGTGCTCTTCCTGGCCTATTTCGGCTTCCATGCCTATCACGGCGAATTCGGCATCTATTCCAAATATCGGCTGCAGGCCCGTGCGGTTGAATTGCAGGCCCAGCTTGACGCCGTGAAGGCGCGCCGGATCGACTTCGAGCGCCGTGTCCAGCTGATGCATGAGGGCACGCTGGAGAAGGATATGCTTGACGAGCAGGCCCGAAAGGCGCTCAATCTGTCCCATCCGGACGAAATCACCATTATGCTGCCCGCCTCGACGAAATAACCGAATTTCGGTTAATCGCCTTTATTTTCAATGATTCTAATCGCTTAGATGCATGCCAGCCATGCGTTTTTCAGCATGGCGCAATGCATCCTTGCATGTTAGCTTTCCGCAATCGGTGGGGAGACGATCGATCTCCCTGAATGTCCGCGAAGAGACGCCAACAGGGAGTGACGCATGGCCACCGCCGCCAAAAAAGCGCCCGCAAAATCCAGATCCGACAAGCAGCCCAATCTGTCAGCGCCCAAACCGGCGGATTTCACCAAGGAAGAAGAGCTTTCCGCCTACCGGCATATGCTTTTGATCCGCCGCTTCGAGGAGAAGGCCGGCCAGCTCTACGGCATGGGCTTCATCGGCGGCTTCTGCCACCTCTATATCGGCCAGGAGGCCGTCGTCACCGGCATGAAGATGGCGCTGGTCGAAGGCGACCAGATGATCACCGCCTATCGCGACCATGGCCACATGCTGGCGATGGAGCTGTCGCCGCGCGGCGTCATGGCCGAGCTCACCGGTCGCCGTGGCGGTCTTTCGAAGGGCAAGGGCGGCTCGATGCACATGTTCTCCAAGGAAAAGCATTTCTATGGCGGCCACGGCATTGTCGGCGCGCAGGTGTCGCTCGGCACCGGTCTCGCCTTCGCCAACCGCTACCGCGACAACAAGAATGTCTCGCTGACCTATTTCGGCGATGGCGCCGCCAACCAGGGCCAGGTCTATGAAAGCTTCAACATGGCCTCGCTGTGGAAGCTGCCGGTGATCTACATTATCGAGAACAACCGCTACGCCATGGGCACGTCCGTGTCGCGCTCGTCGGCCGAGACCGACTTCTCGCATCGCGGCGCTTCCTTCAAGATTCCCGGCATCCAGGTCGATGGCATGGACGTCCGCGCCGTGAAGTCGGCAGCCGATCTCGCGACCGAATGGTGCCGTGCCGGAAACGGTCCGCTCATCCTCGAGATGCAGACCTACCGCTATCGAGGCCATTCGATGTCCGACCCGGCAAAATACCGCTCCAAGGAGGAGGTGCAGAAGATGCGCTCCGAGCATGACCCGATCGAGCAGGTCCGGGTGCGGCTGCTCGACAAGAAGTGGGCAAGCGAGGACGAGCTCAAGGCCATCGACAAGGAAGTCCGCGACATCGTCGCCGACGCCGCCGAATTCGCCCAGAACGACGCCGAGCCGGATCCGTCCGAGCTCTGGACCGACATCGTACTCTAAGGAGAGGGCAAGGACATGCCGATCGAAATTCTCATGCCCGCGCTGTCGCCGACGATGGAAGAGGGCAATCTTTCCAAATGGCTGAAGAACGAAGGCGACAAGGTCGTCGCCGGTGATGTGATCGCCGAGATCGAGACCGACAAGGCGACGATGGAGGTCGAAGCTGTCGACGAAGGCACGCTGGCCAAGATCGTGGTTCCCGCCGGCAGCGAAGGCGTCAAGGTCAACGCGGTCATCGCCGTGCTTGCCGTCGACGGCGAGGACGTCGACAAGGCCGGCGAAGGCATCGGCGAAGAAGAGCCCGCCAAGGCTGAAAAAGCCGCGCCGGCCCCGGCGCAAGCTTCGGCCAAAAGCGAGGCCTCCGCCGCTGTCGCCGCCGCGCCGAAGGCGGAGATCGCCGCCGATCCGGATATTCCAGCCGGCACCGAGATGGTTTCCACCACGGTGCGCGAAGCGCTCCGTGACGCCATGGCCGAGGAGATGCGCCGCGACGGCGATGTCTTCGTCATGGGCGAGGAAGTCGCCGAGTACCAAGGCGCCTACAAGATCACGCAGGGCCTGCTGCAGGAATTCGGGCCGAGGCGCGTCGTCGACACGCCGATCACCGAGCATGGCTTTGCCGGCGTCGGCGTCGGCGCCGCAATGGCGGGGCTGAAGCCGATCGTCGAATTCATGACCTTCAACTTCGCCATGCAGGCGATCGACCAGATCATCAACTCGGCCGCCAAGACGCTCTATATGTCCGGCGGCCAGATGGGCGCGCCGATCGTCTTCCGCGGCCCCAACGGTGCGGCGGCCCGCGTCGCCGCGCAGCACTCGCAATGCTATGCCGCCTGGTACAGCCATATCCCCGGCCTGAAGGTGGTGATGCCCTATACGGCCGCCGACGCCAAGGGCCTGCTCAAGGCGGCGATCCGCGATCCGAACCCGGTCATCTTCCTCGAGAACGAGATCCTTTACGGCCATTCCTTCGATGTGCCGAAGCTCGACGACTTCGTGCTGCCGATCGGCAAGGCGCGCATCCACAAGCAGGGTAAGGACGTCACCCTCGTCTCCTTCGGCATCGGCATGACCTATGCGCTCAAGGCGGAAGCCGAGTTGCGCGGCATGGGCATCGACGCCGAGATCATCGATCTCAGAACCATCCGCCCGCTCGACTTCGACACGATCATCGCCTCGGTGAAGAAGACCAACCGTCTCGTGGTGGTGGAAGAAGGTTTTCCGCAGAACTCGGTCGGCGACCACATCGCCAACCAGGTCTCGCAGCGCGCCTTCGATTTCCTCGATGCGCCGGTGATCACCATTGCCGGCAAGGACGTTCCCATGCCCTACGCGGCGAACCTCGAGAAGCTGGCGCTGCCCAACGTCGGCGAAGTCGTCGAGGCCGTCAAAGCCGTCACTTATCGCTGAGCCGGTCGGGAGGACATCATGCCAATCAACATCACCATGCCGGCGCTCTCCCCGACCATGGAAGAGGGCAATCTGTCAAAATGGCTGGTCAAGGAAGGCGATAAGGTTTCGCCGGGTGACGTGATCGCCGAGATCGAGACCGACAAGGCGACGATGGAGGTCGAAGCCGTCGATGAAGGCACAGTCGCCAAGCTGGTGGTTCCGGCCGGCACCGAAGGCGTCAAGGTCAACGCGCTGATCGCCATCCTGGCCGGTGACGGCGAGGATGCCGCGGCCGCTGCCAAGAGCGGCGGCGGCGCCGCGCCCAAGGCCGAAGCGCCGAAAGCGGATGCCCCGAAGGCCGAGCCGCCCAAGGAAGCGCCCAAGCCGGCAGCAGCCGCAGCGGCGTCCCCGCCGGCGAAGGCCGAGCCTGCTCCCGTCGCCAACGGCCACGTCGCCGGCGATCGGGTCTTTGCATCGCCGCTGGCCCGCCGCATCGCCAAGGATGCCGGCGTCGACGTGACGGCGCTGACCGGTTCCGGTCCGCATGGCCGCGTGGTGAAGGTCGATGTCGAAGCGGCGATCGCTTCCGGCGGCGCTCCGGCTTCGAAGGCGCCCGCCGGCACCCCGTCCGCTCCGGCGCCCGCGCCGAAGCCGATGTCGGACGACCAGGTGCTGAAGCTGTTCGCCGAAGGCTCCTACGAGCTCGTGCCGCATGACAACATGCGCAAGACCATCGCGCGTCGCCTGGTCGAGGCGAAGTCCACCATCCCGCATTTCTATTTGACGCTCGATTGCGAGCTCGACGCGCTGCTTGCGCTGCGTACGCAGCTCAATGCCGCAGCCCCGATGAAGAAGACCGAGAAGGGCGAGGCGCCAGCCTACAAGCTCTCGGTCAACGACATGGTCATCAAGGCCATGGCCATGGCGCTGATGGCGGTGCCGGACGCCAACGCCTCCTGGACGGAGAACGCCATGGTCAAGCACAAGCACGCCGATGTCGGCGTCGCCGTGTCGATTCCCGGCGGCCTGATCACGCCGATCATCCGCCATGCAGACGAAAAGACGCTGTCGGTCATCTCCAACGAGATGAAGGACCTGGCCAGCCGCGCCCGCAGCCGCAAGCTGAAGCCGGAAGAATATCAGGGCGGCACGACGGCGGTATCCAATCTCGGCATGTTCGGCATCAAGGACTTTGCCGCCGTCATCAACCCGCCGCATGCGACGATCCTGGCGGTCGGCGCCGGCGAGGAGCGGGCGATGGTCAAGAAGGGCGCGATCAGAATAGCCACCGTGATGTCGGTGACCTTGTCGACCGATCACCGCGCCGTCGACGGCGCGCTCGGCGCGGAGCTGCTCGGCGCCTTCAAGCGCTTGATCGAAAACCCGATGGGCATGCTGGTGTAAGAAGGGAAAAGGCGGTGCGGAAATTCTTCACCAGCCTTTCCGTCTTGATCATTTTCGATCCCGCTGGCGAGCTGTGCGCACACCAGCGCGGCAGGCGCTCGCAGCCAGCTTTCGGCAAGAGTGGGGCAATCGCATGAAGACAATTCTCTGTTATGGCGACTCGCTGACCTGGGGCTATGACGCCGCCAATCTCGGCCGCCATGCGCTCGAGGACCGCTGGCCGAGTGTACTTGGGGCTGAACTCGACAACGATGTCGAAGTCATCGCCGAAGGCCTCAACGGCCGCACCACCGCCTTCGACGACCATCTGGCCGGCGCCGATCGCAATGGCGCCCGCATTCTGCCGACGATCCTGACCAGCCATGCGCCGCTCGATCTCGTTATCGTCATGCTCGGCTCAAACGACATGAAGCCTTGGATTCACGGCAATCCGGTCGCAGCCAAGCAAGGCGTGCAGCGGCTGATCGATATCGTGCGCGGCCATGACTATCCGTTCGAATGGCCGGCGCCGCAGATCCTCATCGTCGCGCCGCCTGTCGTGACGCGCACCGACAATGCCGAGTTCAAGGAAATGTTCGCCGGCGGCGACGACGCTTCCAAGCGTCTGGCGCCGCAGTATTCCTTGCTGGCCGACGAGGCCGGCTGCGGCTTCTTCGACGCCGGCACGGTCGCAACCACCACGCCGCTCGACGGCGTCCATCTCGATGCCGAGAACACGCGAAACATCGGCAAGGCTCTGGCGCCGCTCGTGCGCGTCATGCTCTCGCTCTAACCCTCAGAAAGATCAGGGAGAAAACCGGTGGCTGAATCCTACGACGTCATCATCATCGGCTCAGGCCCCGGCGGCTATGTCACGGCGGTGCGTTCCGCCCAGCTCGGCTTCAAGACGGCGATCGTCGAGCGCGAGCATCTTGGCGGCATCTGCCTGAATTGGGGCTGCATTCCGACCAAGGCGCTGCTGCGCTCGGCCGAGATCATGCATTATTCGGATCATCTGAAGGATTACGGGCTTAAGCTTGAAGGCGGTAAAATTATGCCCGACACCGCTGCCGTGGTCGACCGCTCGCGAAAAGTCTCGCTCAGGCTGAACACCGGCGTCGGCTTCCTGATGAAGAAGAACAAGGTCGACGTCATCTGGGGCGAGGCCAAGCTTTCCAAAGCCCCAGCCGGTGACAAACCGGGCGAGGTCGTCGTCTCAAAGACCGCGAAGAAGGCGATGGAGCCGCAGCCGCCGGTGCCGAAAGGCGTCAAGGGCGAGGGCACCTACACGGCCAAGCACATCATCCTGGCGACGGGCGCCAGGCCGCGCGCGCTGCCCGGCATCGAGCCGGACGGCAAGCTGATCTGGACCTATTTCGAGGCCATGGTGCCGAAGGAAATGCCGAAATCGCTGTTGGTGATGGGTTCGGGTGCCATCGGCATCGAATTCGCCTCGTTCTACCGCACCATGGGCGCCGATGTGACGGTGGTCGAGCTGCTGCCGGCGGTAATGCCGGTCGAGGACGCCGAGGTCTCGAAATTCGCGCAAAAACAGTTCGAGAAGCAGGGCATGAAGATCCTCCTCGAGGCCAAGGTGACCAAGGTTGAAAAGGGCGCCAATTCGGTCACCGCGCATGTCGAGATGAAGGACGGCAAGGTCGAGAAGATCACCGCCGACCGCATGATCTCGGCCGTCGGCGTGCAGGGCAACATCGAGAATCTCGGCCTTGAAGCGCTTGGCGTGAAGACGGATCGCGGCTGCGTGGTCGTCGACGGCTACGGTAAGACCAATGTGCCCGGCATCTACGCCATCGGCGACGTCGCCGGCCCGCCCATGCTCGCCCACAAGGCCGAGCATGAAGGCGTTGTCTGCGTCGAGAAGATAGCCAGTTTCCCGGGCGTGCACCCCATCGACAAGCTGAAGATCCCCGGCTGCACCTATTGCAGCCCGCAGGTCGCTTCCGTCGGCCTGACCGAAGCGAAGGCCAAGGCGGACGGCAAGGATATCCGCGTCGGCCGCTTCCCATTCAGCGCCAACGGCAAGGCCATCGCGCTCGGCGAGGATCAGGGCTTCGTCAAGACCATCTTCGACAAGAAGACCGGCCAGCTTCTCGGCGCGCATATGGTCGGCGCCGAGGTGACCGAGCTCATCCAGGGCTTTGTCGTGGCTATGAACCTGGAGACGACCGAGGAAGAGCTGATGCATACGATCTTCCCGCATCCGACACTGTCGGAGATGATGAAGGAGAGCGTGCTCGATGCCTATGGCCGCGTCTTGAACGCCTGATGAGCCACCAATCGGTGATAAGTCAGCAATCGGTGATCGATGGCCAATCCGTGCTAACGTGGTCGGGTGAGACTCACACGCGGCAGCCGGAGAAAGCTGACGGCAAGGCGGTTCGTATCCGGATGCATTTTCACCTGATCGAGGAGGAATTGGCACATGCATATGAATGGCGTCGGCTGGATCGCAGCCATCATCGTCGGCGGCTTGGCGGGTTGGCTGGCCGAGATGGTCATGAAGAGCAACACCGGTATCTTCATGAACATCATCATGGGGATCGTCGGTGCCATAGTGCTGAACGCGATCCTGCAGGCCCTCAACATCCAGTCGTTCGGCGTCGGCTGGGTCGCCTATCTGATCACCGGCTTCATCGGCGCCTGCCTGCTGATCTTCGTCGGACGGCTCGTGCGTCGCTGACCCAAAGCCACCGTTATGCGAAAATGGCCGTGGCGGCATGCGCTGCCGCGGCCTTTTTCTTTGTCCCGAAAAGTCCTAGATGACGCAAGACAGGCGGCTGGCGAAATCGCGGCCGCGAAGGGTTTGAGATGGTCACAGTCGTAGACACGATCGCCAACCGGCCGCGCCCGCGGCATCCCGAGAAGGCGCACCGGCCCGACCAGGAGGTGCTGCGCAAGCCCGACTGGATCCGCGTCAAGGCGCCGGTTTCCAAGGGCTATGCCGAAACGCGCGAGATCGTGAAGTCGCACAAGCTGGTGACGGTGTGCGAGGAGGCCGGTTGCCCCAATATCGGCGAATGCTGGGACAAGAAGCACGCCACCTTCATGATCATGGGCGAGATCTGCACGCGCGCCTGCGCCTTCTGCAATGTCGCGACCGGCATCCCGACCGCGCTCGATCCGGATGAGCCGGTGCGCGTGGCGCATGCCGTCAAGCAGATGGGATTGAGCCATGTCGTCGTCACCTCCGTCGACCGTGACGATCTTGACGACGGCGGCGCGCAGCATTTCGCCGAAGTCATCCGCGCCATTCGTGCGGCAACGCCTTCGACGACGATCGAGATCCTGACGCCCGACTTCCTGCGCAAGGACGGCGCGCTGGAGATCGTCGTTGCGGCCAAGCCCGATGTCTTCAACCACAATCTCGAAACCGTGCCGTCGAATTACCTGACGGTTCGCCCCGGCGCGCGTTATTTCCACTCGATCCGGCTTTTGCAGCGGGTCAAGGAACTCGACCCGTCGATCTTCACCAAATCCGGCATCATGGTCGGCCTCGGCGAGGAGCGGAACGAGGTGTTGCAGTTGATGGACGATCTGCGTTCGGCCAATGTCGACTTCATGACCATCGGCCAGTATCTGCAGCCTTCGAAGAAGCACCATCCGGTGATCCGCTTTATCCCGCCGGACGAGTTCAAGTCCTATGAGACGATCGGCAAGACGAAGGGTTTTCTCCTCATGGCGTCGAGCCCGCTGACGCGCTCCTCGCACCATGCCGGCGAGGATTTCGCCAGGCTGCGCGCGGCGCGCGAGGCGCAGCTCGCGAAGGCCAGCTGACCTTCAATGCCGAAATTCGAGGCGACACGCCGCGTCGCGCATACGCCCGACGAGATGTTCGCGCTGGTGGCGGACATCGAGGCTTACCCGCAATTCCTGCCGCTCTGCGAATCGCTCACCGTGCGCTCGCGCAAGGAGCGTGACGGCCGCACCATCCTGGTTGCCGACATGAGCATCGGCTACAAGGCGATCCGCGAGACCTTCACGACACAGGTGCTGCTGAAGCCCGACGAGAAAGCGATCGACGTCAAATACATAGACGGCCCGTTCAAATATCTCAGCAATATCTGGCGCTTCGATCCCGCGGCCAGCGGCTGCGAGGTGCATTTCTTCATCGACTACGAGTTCAAGAGCCGCATCCTCGGCGCGGTGATGGGCACGATGTTCGACCGCGCCTTCCGCATGTTCTCGGAAGCCTTCGAGAAGCGGGCAAACGTGATTTACGGTGTAAAGCCCGCCTAACGTTCGCCCAGCGCGCGCAAGCCGAGTTGCAGCGCGTGCCTCACCGTCCCGTGCCGGATGAATTCGCGGCCCTTGTGACCGAACAGCTGCCGCTCAGCGAGAACCGGCTGTCCGGCAAGCGCTATCCCGAACCAGACAAGGCCGACCGGCTTGTCGGCCGAGCCGCCGCTGGGGCCGGCAATGCCGGTGACGGCGAGCGCCAGGCTTGCCTGCGAATGCGTCAGCGCCCCCGCCGCCATTTCCAGAACCGCCTCGCGCGAGACCGCGCCATGCGCGTCGAGCGTGGCGGCGGAGACGCCTAGCATCTCGATCTTGGCTTCGTTGGAATAGGTGACGAAGCCGCGATCGACCACGGCGGAGGACCCGGCGATATCGGTGAGCGCCGCGATGATCAGGCCGCCTGTGCAGCTTTCGGCCGTCGCCAGCATGATGCCGCGCTGCTGGCAGGCCTGGAGCAGCGCATTTGCGAGTTCGGCGTTGCTCATGCCGGCACCTCGCCCGGATAGACGACACTGGCGGTGGCGATCGCGGCGATACCTTCGCCGCGCCCGACGAAGCCGAGCTTCTCGTTGGTTGTCGCCTTGATCGAAATGCGCTCGGGCGCGATGCCGAGCATTGCTGCGAGCGCTTGCGTCATCGCCGCGCGATGCGGCCCGACGCGCGGCGCCTCGCAGATCAGCGTGATGTCGGCATTTGCGATACGGCCGCCGCGCTCGCGCACCAGCTTCGCCGCGTGCTCGACGAATATCTTCGAGGCAGCACCCTTCCATTGCGGATCGGACGGTGGGAAATGCGTGCCGATATCGCCGGCGCCGCAGGTGGCGAGCAACGCATCGGTCAGCGCATGCAGCCCGACATCGGCGTCCGAATGCCCGGAGAGTTTGCGATCATAGGGAATGGAGACGCCGCAGAGCGTTACATGGTCGCCGGGCTCGAACGCGTGCACGTCATAGCCGTTGCCGGTGCGAATATCCGGGAAGCGCTGCTGCGCGCTCGAAAGCCGCTGGTCGGCCAATGCGATGTCCCTTGCCCAGGTGAGTTTGACATTGTCCGGCGATCCGGGAACGATCTTGACCGGTATCTGTGCCCATTCGGCGATCGCCGCGTCGTCGGTGAACTCCGTCTTGCCCAGATGATGCGCCTTCTCATGCGCGGCGAGCAGCGGCCAGAACGGAAAGCCCTGCGGCGTCTGCGCGGCATGAAGGCCGGCTCTCGACACCGTCTCGTCGATCATGCCGGCGGCCGATTCCCGCTTCAGCGTGTCGGCGACAGGCAGCGCCGGCAACGCGCCCTGGCGCTCGCCGATGGCTTCGATGGTGCGGTCGATCAGCCCGGCGTCGACGAAGGGTCGCACGGCGTCATGCACCAGCACTTTTGCCGGTGCCTGGTCCCTCAGCGCCAGGAGGCCGAGCCGGACGGACGCCTGGCGCGAAGGGCCGCCGATCACGGCGACAAGACGGTCGCCATGCGCTTCGGCCGCGCGTTCGAAGAGTTCGGCATCGTCGGCATGGATGGCCACGACCACGGGACCGATCATCGGATGGGAGAGGAAGATATCCAGCGTATGCGCGATAACGGCACGGCCGCCGATGCGCTGATATTGCTTCGGACCGTCCGCCTGTCCGGCGCGCGCGCCACGGCCGGC
Organism: Mesorhizobium sp. CA10; assembly: GCF_020165285.1. Lineage (NCBI taxonomy): Bacteria > Pseudomonadati > Pseudomonadota > Alphaproteobacteria > Hyphomicrobiales > Phyllobacteriaceae > Mesorhizobium > Mesorhizobium sp. CA10. The sequence goes on along the minus strand of NZ_JAIUHV010000015.1, from coordinate 53,583 downwards.
GGCAACGATCACCACCCCGATCCCGCCGTTCAGGCCTGTCGCTTGCTTTTCACTTGCCTCGCTCATTCCGATCGGTCCTAGTCGGGGTGATGGCCGAAGGCCAGCTTTTTCCAAAATGCGCCTTAATGTGACGTCATTGCGCGTTGCACAATGCCACACTTCTGGTTAGAGAATGTGCAACGATCAAACATGCTTGGTTTTTGTGCATGGCTGAACTGACCACATTGGCATCGCCTCTTGATGTCGGCGGCGTGAAAATCCGTAATCGGGTTTTCCTGGCGCCGATGTCGGGCATCACCGACGAGCCGTTCCGGCAGCGCGCGCACGCGCATGGCGCGGGATTGGTCGTTTCGGAAATGGTGGCGAGCGGCGAACTGGCCAAGGGCAGGGCAGGCTGCGACCTTCGCATCCGTCATTCCGGTCTGCCGGTGCATATGGTGCAGCTTGCCGGCCGCGAGGCCGCGCACATGGCTGAGGGCGCGCGAATCGCGACGGGCGAGGGCGCCGATATCATCGACATCAATATGGGCTGCCCGGCGAAGAAGGTGACCGGCGGCTATGCCGGCTCGGCGCTGATGCGCGACCTCGACCATGCGCTGTCGCTAATCGAGGCGGTGGTCGGCGCCGTTTCGGGACCGGTGACCGTCAAAATGCGGCTCGGCTGGGACGAAAGCGCGCTCAACGCGCCGATGCTGGCGCGCCGCGCCGAACAGGCCGGCGTCAGCATGGTGACCGTGCATGGCCGCACGCGCTGCCAGTTCTATCAGGGCAAGGCCGACTGGCGCGCCATCGCCCGCGTCAAGCAAGCCGTCTCGATCCCGGTCGTGGCCAATGGCGATGTCGGCTCGCCGGAAGAGGCGGCGACAATCCTCGAACAGTCCGGCGCCGACGCGGTGATGATCGGTCGCGCGCATTACGGCGCGCCGTGGATTGCAGGAAGCATCGCCTCAATTGCCGGTGGTGTATCTGCGCCCGGCATTCCGCACGCGCCGCAGGCGCTCGCCGACTATGTCGTGTCGCATTACGAGGACATGCTCTCGCTCTACGGCGCCGAAAGCGGCCTGCGTCAGGCGCGCAAGCATCTCGGCTGGTATCTCGACCGTCACGCTCCCGATGTTTCGGCCGAGCGGCGCAAACGTATTCTCACGTCCTTCGAGCCGGGTGAAGTCGTTGCCGAACTGGGCCGCGTCTTCGCCGATGGCGCGCACCCGGACAGCCTGCGGAGCGCGGCATGAAGGCGGACGTGCCACAGCAGGCCGATATGGCGGATGCCGCCAATATCGTGCTCAACACCATCCGCCGCCCGGTGATCATGGTCGATCCCGACGGCTTCATCACATTCGCCAACGCCGATGCCGAGGACTTCTTCCGCTCCAGCGCGAATATGCTCGCGCGCAACACGCTCTCCAAGCTGGTGCCCTTCGGCAGCCCGTTGCTGACGCTGGTCGACCAAGTGCGCGAACGCCGCGCGCCGGTCAACGAATACCGCGTCGACGTCTCGTCGCCGCGCCTCGGCATAGAAAAGATGGTCGATCTCTATGTCGCGCCGGTGCCGGAATTTCCGGGCTCGGTCGTCGTCATGTTCCAGGAACGGTCGATGGCCGACAAGATCGACCGCCAGATGACGCATCGCGGCGCGGCGCGCTCCGTCACCGGCCTTGCCGCGATGCTGGCGCATGAGATCAAGAACCCGCTCTCCGGCATCCGCGGCGCCGCCCAGTTGCTCGAGCTTTCCGCCTCCGACGAAGACCGCGCGCTGACCCGCCTGATCACCGACGAGACCGACCGCATCGTCTCGCTGGTCGACCGCATGGAAGTGTTCTCCGATGAGCGGCCGATCGAGCGCTATCCGGTCAACATCCATGTCGTGCTCGACCATGTGAAGGCGATTGCCAAGAACGGTTTTGCAAGACGGATCAAGATCTTGGAGGAATATGATCCATCATTGCCTCCGGTCTTCGCCAACCGCGATCAACTGATCCAGGTCTTCCTCAACCTGGTCAAGAACGCCGCCGAGGCGATCGGCGCCGACCCGCAAGGCGAGATCGCGCTGTCGACGGCCTTCCGCCCAGGCATCCGCGTCTCGGTACCCGGAACGCAGGACCGGGTGTCGTTGCCGCTGGAATTCTGCGTGCATGACAACGGTCCAGGCGTTTCCGAGGACATCCTGCCGATCCTGTTCGATCCGTTCATCACCACCAAGCCGAACGGCTCCGGACTTGGCCTTGCGCTGGTCGCCAAGATCGTCGGCGAGCATGGCGGCATCATCGAATGCGATTCGACGCCGCGCGGGACGACGTTTCGCATCCTGCTTCCAGCCTGGAAGGAGGCCGCACCAAGCGCCGGCGATGAAGCTGAAGGAGACCGCACATGACCGCTCGCGGCAATATTCTCGTCGCCGATGACGATGCGGCCATCCGCACCGTGCTCAACCAGGCGCTGTCACGCGTCGGCCACGAGGTGCGCGTGACCTCCAATGCCTCGACGCTGTGGCGTTGGGTTGCGGCGGGCGAGGGCGATCTCGTCATCACCGATGTGGTGATGCCCGACGAAAACGCCTTCGACATGCTGCCGCGCATCAAGAAGGCGCGGCCCGAGCTGCCGGTCATCGTCATGAGCGCCCAGAACACGTTCATGACCGCCATCCGCGCCTCCGAGACCGGCGCCTACGAATATCTGCCGAAGCCGTTCGACCTGACGGAGCTGCTCAACATCGTCAGCCGGGCGCTGGCCGAGCCGAAGCGGCCGAAGCTCGATGCCCGCGCGGAAGACCAGCCGGAGACGATGCCGCTGGTCGGCCGATCCGCCGCCATGCAGGACATCTACCGCATGCTGGCGCGCATGATGCAGACCGACCTCACGGTCATGATCAGCGGCGAGTCCGGCACCGGCAAGGAGCTGGTGGCGCGCGCGCTGCACGAATATGGCCGCCGTCGCGGCGGTCCGTTCGTGGCCATCAACATGGCGGCGATCCCGCGCGACCTGATCGAATCGGAGCTGTTCGGCCACGAGAAGGGCGCCTTCACCGGGGCACAGAACCGCTCCAGCGGCCGGTTCGAACAGGCCGAGGGCGGCACGCTGTTCCTCGACGAGATCGGCGACATGCCGATGGAAGCGCAGACCCGGCTGCTGCGCGTGCTGCAGCAGGGCGAATACACCACGGTCGGCGGCCGCACGCCGATCAAGACCGACGTCCGTATCGTCGCGGCCACAAACAAGGACCTGCGCACGCTGATCAACCAGGGCCTGTTCCGCGAGGACCTGTTCTATCGTCTCAACGTCGTGCCGCTCAGGCTGCCGGCGCTGCGCGAGCGTTCCGAGGACATTCCCGACTTGGTGCGGCATTTCTTCAAGCAGGGCGCCAGCGAGGGCCTGCAGACCAAGCGCATATCCTCCGGCGGCATCGAGCTTATGAAACGCTATCCCTGGCCGGGCAATGTGCGCGAGCTTGAAAACCTGGTGCGCCGGCTGGCCGCCCTCTACTCGCAGGACGAGATTTCATCGGAAATCATAGAATCGGAGCTGAAAACCGGCGAAAGGCCGGTCGTGCCGGACGGCGGCGCGCTCATCCCCGACGATCTGTCGATCGGCCAGGCTGTCGAGCATTTCCTGCAGCGCTACTTCGCCTCCTTCGCCGGCGAATTGCCGCCGGCCGGGCTCTACCAGCGCATTCTTGCCGAGGTCGAGTATCCGCTGGTGCTGGCTTCGATGACGGCGACGCGCGGCAACCAGATCAAGGCGGCGGAGCTTTTGGGGCTCAACCGCAACACGCTGCGCAAGAAGATCCGCGAGCTCGGCGTCAACGTCTACAAATCAGCCAGGCAGCCGTAACGTCACCTCGTCCCGTCGGTGAATTTTGTCTGGGAAAGATTATCTTCCCGGCCACACTTGTTGCATAATCGCCACAATGCGTTGCATACATCCGACGCGATGACCGACTCTGTACCGCGACATGGCAGCTGAGGCTCCGACCCTGACCCAACCGCTTTTCAACCAGACCGGCACGCGTGACGGGCGACGGTTGCTGGCGTTGCCCGGCGTGGTCGCCATTGCCGGCGCGGTGATCACGGCGGCCATATCGTTTGCGATCCTGGTCGGCGCAACGCCGATCGCGCCGACCGCTGACGCGACCTGGGCCCTGATCGCGGCCAATGCCGTCTTTGTGCTGTTCCTCATCGCCTTGATCGCCCGCGAGGTGCGTCGCATCGTTCTGGCACGGCGCCACGGCAGGGCTGCCTCGCGGCTGCATGTGCGCATCGTCGCCATGTTCGCACTGGTTGCCGCCATTCCGGCCATCATGGTGGCGATCATCGCCTCGATCACGCTCGACATCGGCCTCGACCGCTGGTTCGAAATCCGCACCAAGACGATCGTCAACTCGTCGCTGTCGATCGCCGACGCCTATGTGCAGGAGAACGCGCGTAACCTGCAGGGCACGACATTGTCGATGGCATACGATCTCGATGCCTCGCGCACGCTTTACGGTCTCGACAAGGGCGGTTTCCTCGATCTGTTGAACAAGGAGGCCGTCGGGCGCGGCCTGGCGCATGCGGCCCTTATCAAGCCGGACGGCTCGTTCGTCATGAACGCCAAGACCGACGCCGACTTCCCCATGCCCGAGCCGCCCTCGGGCGCTGTCGACACCGCGGCCGAGGGCAAGCCGGTGCTGATAGAACCGCGCACCCGCAACATCATGGGCGCCATTATCAAGCTGCGCGAGATCGAAGGGCTTTACCTCTACACGATCCGGCTGGTTGATCCCGACGTGATCAAGGCGCGCCAGATCGTCAGGGGCAACACCGACGAATACCGTAATCTGCAGGACAATCGCCGGACTTCGCAGGTCGCCTTCGCTTTGCCTTATCTGTCGCTCACGCTGATCATCACGCTCTCGGCGATCTGGACCGGCATCGCGGTCGCCGACCGGATCGTGCGGCCGATCCGCCAGCTGATCGGCGCCGCCGACGAGGTGGCGACCGGCAATCTCGACGTTGCCGTTCCAGTACGCCAGTCCGATGGCGACGTCGCCTCGCTCGGCGAGACCTTCAACAACATGATCCTGGAGCTCAAGTCGCAACGCAACGAGCTGCTCTCGGCCAAGGATCTGATCGACGAGCGCCGGCGTTTCTCCGAGGCGGTGCTGGCCGGCGTCACTGCCGGCGTCATCGGCGTCGACCCCTACGGCATCATCACCATCGTCAATCGCTCGGCCGAGACGATGCTGACGATTTCGGCGAATGCGACGCTCGGCCAGAACCTTTCGACGGTCCTGCCGCTTGTCGGTCGTGTGTTCGAGATCGGACGACAGTCCGGCAAGCCGGTCTATCGCGAGCAGGTGACCTTCTTCCGCACCGGTCTGGAGCGCACCTTCAATGTCCAGGTCACAGTCGAAGCCGGCGACGACGGCGAGGAAGAGAAATCCTATGTGGTGACGGTCGACGACATCACCGATCTCGTCCAGGCGCAGCGTTCGTCGGCCTGGGCCGATGTGGCGCGGCGCATCGCGCATGAGATCAAAAACCCGCTGACGCCGATCCAGCTTTCGGCCGAGCGCATCAGGCGCCGCTACGGCAAGGTCATCACCGAGGACCGCGAGGTCTTCGACCAGTGCACCGACACCATAATCCGCCAGGTCGAGGACATCGGCCGCATGGTCGACGAATTCTCGGCCTTCGCCCGCATGCCGAAGCCGGAGATGAAGGCGATCGACCTTCGCGAGTCGTTGCGCGAGGCGTCCTTCCTGGTCGAGGTCAGCCGCTCGGACATTGCCTTCCAGCGCGACTTCGGCAGCGAGCCGTTGAAAGGCACTTTCGACAGCCGCCTGATGGCTCAGGCCTTCGGCAACGTCATCAAGAACGCGGCCGAGGCGATCGACGGACTTGATGCGCAGGACCGTTCGGGCGGCACAATCCGGATTCAGGCCGGACGGCAAGATGGCGCCATACGAATCGACGTTATCGATAACGGCAAGGGGCTGCCGCGCGAGAATCGCCAAAGGCTTCTCGAGCCCTATATGACGACGCGCGAGAAGGGCACCGGGCTTGGCCTCGCTATCGTCAAAAAGATCGTGGAGGACCATGGCGGCCGTCTCGAATTGCACGACGCGCCAGCGGATTTCCATGGCGGCCGGGGCGCGATGATCTCGATCATCCTGCCCCCAGCCACGATCGTAGCCGCGCCGCCACGCGGTGAAGGTCGAAGCGAACACGAACGAGAAACTGAAAAGGTCGGTAATGGCGTCTGACATTCTCATCGTCGATGACGAGGAAGACATCCGCGAACTTGTCGCCGGTATATTGAGCGACGAGGGTCACGAAACCCGCACGGCCCATGATGCCGACAGCGCGCTTGCAGCGATTGCCGATCGCGCGCCGCGGCTGATTTTCCTCGATATCTGGCTGCAGGGCTCGCGCCTCGATGGCCTGGCGCTGCTCGACGAGATCAAGACCATGCATCCGAACATGCCGGTGGTCATGATCTCCGGCCACGGCAACATCGAAACGGCGGTGTCGGCCATCCGGCGCGGCGCGTATGATTTCATCGAGAAGCCGTTCAAGGCCGATCGCCTCATCCTGATCGCCGAGCGCGCGCTGGAGACGTCCAAGCTGCGGCGGGAGGTTTCCGACCTCAAGCAGCGCAGCGGCGAGACCTTCGACCTGATCGGCATGTCGTCGGCGATGAGCCAGCTACGGCAGACCATCGAGCGCGTCGCGCCGACCAACAGCCGCGTCATGATCATCGGCCCCTCCGGCTCAGGCAAGGAATTGACGGCGCGGGCCATCCACACGCTGTCGTCGCGCAAGTCCGGTCCGTTCGTCACGCTGAGCGCGGCCACCATCACGCCCGAGCGCATGGAGATCGAGCTGTTCGGCACCGAATCGAACGGCACCGAGCGCAAGGTCGGCGCGCTGGAGGAGGCGCATCGCGGCATCCTCTACATCGACGAAGTCGCCGATATGCCGCGCGAAACGCAAAACAAGATCCTGCGCGTGCTGGTCGAGCAGCAATTCGAGCGGGTAGGCGGCACCAAGCGCGTCAAGGTCGATGTCCGCATCATTTCCTCGACCTCGCAGAACCTCGAAGCAATGATCGCCGACGGCCGCTTCCGCGAGGATCTTTACCATCGCCTGGCGGTGGTTCCGGTCATAGTGCCGGGGCTCGCTGAGCGGCGCGAGGACATTCCCTACCTCGTCGACAACTTCATGAAGCAGATTGCGCGCCAGGCCGGCATAAGGCCGCGCCGCATCGGCGACGATGCGCTGGCCGTGCTGCAGGCGCACAACTGGCCGGGCAATGTTCGCCAATTGCGCAACAATGTCGAGCGGCTGATGATCCTGGCGCGCGGCGAAGACGCCGATGCGCCGATCACCGCCGACCTTCTGCCGTCCGAGATCGGCGACGTCATGCCGCGCACGCCCAACCAGTCGGACCAGCACATCATGGCGCTGCCGCTGCGCGAGGCCCGCGAGCAATTCGAGAAGGATTATCTGATCGCCCAGATCAACCGCTTCGGCGGCAATATCTCGAAGACCGCCGAGTTCATCGGCATGGAACGATCGGCACTCCACCGCAAGCTGAAGTCGCTGGGTGTGTAGCGAGCCCTTGGCCCACGCGATTGTTCGTTACGGCAGGGGCGGAATCGCCTAAGAAAGCCGGACATTTTCCCTGAGGATGCCCATGCCGCGCATTGCCTATGTCAACGGGCGCTATGTCGTCCATGCTCAAGCCAGCGTCCATATCGAGGATCGCGGCTACCAGTTCGCGGACGGCGTCTATGAGGTTTGCGAGGTGGCGCGCGGCCATATCGTCGACATGCCGCGCCACCTTGCCAGGCTCAAGCGCTCGCTGAAGGAACTGTCCATCGCCTGGCCGGTCTCGGAACGCGTCCTGCCGATGCTGTTGCGCGAAGTGGTCAATCGCAACGGCGTGGTCGACGGCCTTGTCTATGTGCAGGTGACCCGCGGCGTCGCCAGCCGCGAGTTCGTGTTTCCGCCCGCGGGCACAAGGCCTTCCCTGGTCATAACCGCCAGGAAAGCCGATCCGGCCGCGAGCGCGAAGCGGGTGGAGACCGGCATCAAGGTCATCACCGTCCCGGAGAATCGCTGGGACCGCGTCGACATCAAGAGCACCGGCCTCTTGCCCAATGTGCTCGCCAAGCAGAAGGCCAAGGAAGCCGGCGCCCAGGAAGCGTGGTTCGTCGACACCGACGGCAACGTCAAGGAAGGCGGCTCGTCCAACGCCTGGATCGTCACCCGGGACGGCGTCCTTGTGACCCGGCCGGCCGAGCATGGCATCCTGCGCGGCATCACCCGCACGACGCTTTTCGATGTCGCCGCCAAGCTTGGCCTCAAGATCGAGGAACGCGGGTTTTCGGTCGCCGAAGCCAAGGCGGCAAGGGAAGCATTCATCAGTTCGGCGACCACAATCGCCATGCCGGTCGTCGAAATCGACGGGGCGCCGATCGCAAATGGCCATCCCGGTTCGATGACACTTTCGTTGCGGCAGGCCTTTTTTCACGTTGCGGAAAAAAGTCCAGCCTGATAACCGCACAACTGGAAGTAACCTCAACTATCTCATTCTGCTTGCCATTGTGTCGGCAAGAGGGGGTTTGCGCGCTTGACAGGTGCCTCGTAATTTGGCGCATTGGCCCGTAAACCGAAGGGGATCGGCGAAAGACAAGAAAAATGGCGGAACGATCGCAAAACCTTCAGGACCTGTTCCTGAATTCAGTTCGCAAGAGCAAAAATCCACTTACCATCTTCCTCATCAACGGCGTGAAGCTGACTGGCGTCGTCACATCGTTCGACAATTTTTGTGTGTTGTTGCGGCGCGACGGGCACTCCCAGCTCGTCTACAAGCACGCCATTTCCACGATCATGCCGAGCCAGCCGGTTCAGATGTTCGATGGCGAGGAAAGCCAGGGCGCCTGATTGGCACGTGATAAGGAAGCGGACCGCAGCGTTCGCGGAAAACAAGGACATCAACTCGGGCCGGAATCCAAGGATCCGACCCGCGCAGTTGTCATTGTGCCGGTGCTTACCCGGCAGCCCCGCGGCGACGACGAGTCGAGCCGTCCGCGCCTGAGCCGTTCGGCGGATGCACGCCACGACGAAGCGGTCGGGCTTGCCAGCGCCATCGATCTCAACCCGGTTCACACCGCGGTGGTGACGGTTGCCGATCCGCGGCCGGCCACCCTGCTCGGCAGCGGCAAGGTGGCCGAGTTCGCAGATATCGTGAAGGAGCGCAAGGCGGAGCTGGTCATCGTCGACCATCCGCTGACGCCGGTGCAGCAGCGCAATCTCGAAAAGGAACTGAACGCCAAGGTGCTCGACCGCACCGGGCTCATTCTCGAGATATTCGGCGAGCGGGCGCGCACCAAGGAAGGCACGCTGCAGGTCGAGCTTGCGCATCTCAACTATCAGAAGGGTCGTCTGGTGCGGAGCTGGACCCACCTCGAGCGGCAGCGCGGCGGCGCCGGCTTCCTCGGCGGTCCGGGCGAAACCCAGATCGAATCCGACAGGCGCATCCTGCAGGACAAGATCACCAAGCTGAAGCACGAGCTGGAGACGGTTCGGCGCACGCGCGACCTGCACCGCGCCAAGCGCAAGAAGGTGCCGTTCCCGGTGGTGGCGATCGTCGGCTACACCAATGCCGGCAAGTCGACGCTGTTCAACCGGCTTACCGGGGCAGGGGTGCTGGCCGAGGACATGCTCTTCGCAACGCTCGATCCGACTCTGCGGCGCGTGCGGCTACCGCACGGCACGCCGGTTATCCTGTCGGACACGGTGGGCTTTATTTCCGACCTGCCGACGCATCTGGTGGCGGCCTTCCGGGCAACGCTGGAAGAAGTCGTCGAGGCGGATCTGGTGCTGCATCTGCGCGACATTTCCGATCCGGACACCGCCGCCCAGGCCGAGGACGTCGAACGCATCCTCGGCGATCTCGGCGTCGACGCTGCCGATGCGAACCGCGTGATCGAGGTCTGGAACAAGGTCGACCTGCTCGACGAAGGCAATCGCGAGCGACTGCTTGCCGAGAGCGCCAGCGGCAAGGCGCCGCCGATCGCGATATCGGCCGTCACCGGCGAAGGAATCGACGCGCTGAAAGCGCTCATCGAGACGCGCGTGTCGGGCGAGCTGGAAAAGATGACGGTGACGTTGAGCCCCGCCCAGCTTGGCCAGGTCGACTGGCTCTACCGCAACGGCGATGTCGTTTCGCGCACCGACAATGAAGACGGCAGCATCACGCTATCGCTGACAGCCACGCACAGCGCCCGGCAAGAGATAGAGAACCGCCTGCATCGCAGGAGCGGCAGCTAACCGGCTGTTTACTAGGTGCCTTTGGCCTGCTGCCAGAGCGCTTCCATCTCGTCGAGCGTTGCCTTCTCCAGCGACTTGCCCGAGGCCTCCAGAGCCTGCTCGACATAGTGGAATCGCGAACGGAACTTTTCGTTGGTACCGCTGAGCGCGGCTTCGGAGTCGAGCTTGAGGTGGCGGCCGAGATTGACGATAGCAAACAGCATGTCGCCGAACTCGTCCTTGATAGGTGCGGCGTCACCGGTGGCGAGCGCCTCGCGCAATTCCCCGATCTCTTCCTCTATCTTGTCAAGGATGGGAGCTGCCTCGCTCCAGTCGAAGCCGACGCGTGCCGCCTTTTCCTGCAGTTTCAGGGCACGCGTCAGGGCAGGGAGCGCGACCGGCACGCTGTCGAGATAGCCCCTGCCGTGATCCTCCGGGTCGAGACCACGGGCGATGCGGGCGTCGCGCTTCTCGGTTTTTTCAACCGCCTTGATCTTCTCCCACATGCCCTTGGCCATGCCGGCGCTGCGCGCCTTCTCGTCGCCGAAGACGTGCGGATGGCGGCGGATCATCTTGGTGGTGATGGCCTCGACGACATCGCCGAAAGCGAACTCGCCGATCTCCTCAGCCATTTGCGCGTGATAGACGACCTGCAGCAGCAGATCGCCCAGTTCCTCGCGCAGATCGTCGAGGTCGCCGCGCGCGATCGCATCGGCCACTTCATAGGCTTCCTCGATCGTGTAGGGCGCGATGGTAGCGAAATTCTGCTCGATATCCCAAGGGCAGCCGGTCTTCGGCGCCCGCAGCGCCGCCATGATCTCGATCAGCCGGGAAATGTCCTTGGAGGGCTTCATGATTTGAGCCTATCCCGCGGCCAGCGCCCGACCAATCCTGGCCGGACACCGAAACGAGTTGTCCACAGCCTCAGTCGAGCACCGAGACGATCGCCTTGGCGAGATCGTCCATGCCGTCCTCCGGCAGGCCGGCCACGTTGATGCGGCTGTCGCCGACCATATAGACGGCGTGCTCGGCACGCAGGCGTTCGACCTGCGCCTCGGTCAACCCAAGCCTCGAAAACATGCCACGATGGCTGGCGACGAAATCGAAGCGGTCGGAATTGGACTGCCGGCGTAACGCCTCGGCAAAAGCGACGCGCAGCCTGAGCATGCGCAGCCGCATCTCCTCGAGCTCCGTCTCCCAGTCCTTCCTCAGGGCGGCGTCTTCGAGCACCATGCGCACCGCCGCCGCGCCGTGATCCGGCGGCATCGAATAAAGCGCGCGCGCGGCCGCCAGCATCTGGCTCATCGCCACGTCGGCCTGGGCGCCATCCTTGGCCATGATCATCGCCGCGCCCACGCGGTCGCGATATACGGCAAAATTCTTCGAGCAGCTCGAGGCGACGACCATTTCCGGCACCTTGCCGGCAAGCAGCCGCAGGCCGGCGGCGTCGGCATCGAGGCCTTCGCCAAAACCCTGATAGGCAATGTCGACGAAAGGCAGCAAGCCGCGATCCAGCAGCACGTCGGCGACCTTGGCCCACTGCGCGATATCGAGATTGGCGCCGGTCGGGTTGTGACAGCAGCCATGCAGGAGCACGACATCGCCGCTGTTGGCAACTTTTAGCGCCGCCAGCATCTCGTCGAAGCGGACAGCGCCCGATGCGGCATCGAAATAGGGATAGTCGCGAACCTGCAGACCAGCGGCGCGCATCACCGGCAGATGGTTCGGCCAGGTCGGATCGGACAGCCAAACCGTCGCGCCGGGGCGCGTGCGCTGCACAAGCTCGGCCACCAGCCTGAGCGCGCCCGATCCGCCCGGCGCCTGTGCCGCGCGGATACGCGAATGGTCGGCCTTCTCGCCAAAGGCGAGCTTGATCATGGCGGCGTTGAAGCCGGTGTCGCCGGCAAGGCCGAGATAGGTTTTGGTGTCCTGGCTCGCCAGCAGCCGCTTCTCGGCCTCGCCCACGGCGCGCATCACCGGCGTCTTGCCGTCGATGTCCTTGTAGACGCCGACGCCGAGGTCGACTTTGCCGGGCCGTGGATCGTTGCGATAGAGGCCGATAAGAGCAAGGATCTTGTCGGCGGGCGCGGGCTGCAGGGTCTCGAACATCGAAAAGGACTCCAATGGCGGCGGAGTGATACGCAAATCGATCCCGTCGCGCCAGCGGTTTCCGCTGTGGCGGCGACACGAAAAGAAATGTCGGGCAGGGGATTAAAACCCCTACATGCTCCGTAAACAGGGCATGAAACGGTCGATGGCACGCTTCGATATCGTCGGGCAGTTGGGTTCGCTGCGGCGCTATGCGCGCTCGCTGACGCGCGACAGCACTGAGGCCGAGGATCTCGTCCATGACGCGCTGGTGCGCGCCTATGAGCGGCGCGCGACCTTCCGGTCAAGCGGCAATCTGCGCGCCTGGCTGCTGGCGATCGTGCACAACATCTTCATCGACCGCATGCGCTCGCGCCGCTCCGAGGCGGCGCGCATCGAAAAGGCGGGCCTTGTCGCCGACCGGAGCGTGCCGGCCTCGCAGGACCATTCGGTGCGCCTGTCGCAGGTCCGGGAAGCGTTTCTTTCGCTGCCGGAGGAACAGCGCTCTGCACTCCATCTCGTCGCCATCGAAGGGCTTTCCTATCAGGAGGCCGCCGAAGTCATCGGCGTGCCGCTCGGAACGCTGATGTCGCGCATCGGCCGCGCGCGTGCCGCGCTGCGCGAGATGGAAGAGGGCGCGGCGCCAAAAGCCAGGCCTCATCTCAGGATCGTGGGAGACGATCAATGACCGCTATTGTCGACCCCGTGACCGATGCCGATCTCGACGCCTATGTCGACGATCAACTGGATGTCGCGCGCCGCATCGAGGTCGAGGCGCACCTCGCCGCGCGTCCGGAAGTGGCGGCGCGCGTGATGTCGGATCTGAGGACGCGCGACGAACTGCGCGTCGCGCTTGCCGGCCCTGTCGGCAGGGCGCGTCCGGCCACGACAGAAGCGGCGCGCCGGCTGGAAAGAGGCCTTGCCAGGGGACGCATGCTTGCCGTGCTGCAGCGTGCGGCGGCCGCGGCCGTCCTGGTCGCGGCAGGCTGGCTTGCCAACGGCGCCTTCGGGCCGATCGCCGTGACAAAGGTGGTCGCCTCGACGCAGCCGCCGGCCTATGTCGAGGATGCGGTCCGGGCGCACCGGACGACCTTGGTGCGCGAGACGATGCCGTCGCAGCAAGAGGCTCCGGGTTACGATCCCGACGAGATTCGCGCCGCCACCGCGATCGTCATGCCGTCGCTGCCCGACGACTGGAAGATTCGCGACGTCCAGGTCTATCCCTCGCAATTCGGGCCGAGCGTCGAGGTAGCGGTCGACACCAAGGACCTCGGTCTTGTCTCGTTGTTCGCCATCAGGCCGGGCAGGTTCGATGTGGTGAAGCCGACGATCGCGCCCTCCGACGACATCTCAACCGCGTATTTCCAGATCGGCGAGGTCGCCTATGCGGTGGTCGGACGCGGCGACGCCGGCAGCCTTGACCGTGCCGCCGAGAAACTCGCCAGAACACTCTACTGAGAACCAAGGAGAACCAAATGAACAGCCCCAATCTGGGATACCGAATGGGCACCGGCGTCCAGGCCGGAGCCGTCTATGACGAGGGCCTGCGCAAGCACATGCTGCGCGTCTACAATTATATGGGTCTCGGCCTCGTCGTCACCGGCCTCGTCGCCTTCTTCGTGGCCTCGACGCCGGCGCTTTATGTGCCGATCTTCTCCAGCCCGCTGAAATGGGTGGTGATGCTGGCGCCGCTCGCCTTCGTCATGATCTTCTCGTTCAGGATGCAGACCATGTCGGCCGCGAGCGCGCAGGCGATGTTCTGGGCCTTCTGCGCGGTCATGGGCCTGTCGCTCGCCTCGGTGTTCCTGGTCTTCACCTCGACCAGCATCGCGCGCACCTTCTTCATCGCCGCCACGATGTTCGGCGCCACCAGCCTTTACGGCTACACGACCAGGCGCGACCTGACGCAGTTCTCGTCCTTCCTGATCATGGGCCTGATCGGCGTGGTGATCGCCAGCCTGGTCAATCTGTTCCTCGGTTCGACCGCGCTGCAATTCGCTATCTCGGTGATCGGCATTGCCGTCTTCATCGGCCTCACCGCCTGGGATACGCAGACGATCAAGGAGCAGTATGCGGAGAACTTCGATGCGGAATCGCAGCAGAAGCTTGCCGTCTTCGGCGCCTTCTCGCTCTATCTGAACTTCATCAACATCTTCCAGCTGCTGCTGAATTTCACCGGCGAGCGCGAATAGGCCGGACCGCAGCAGGCAACATTGCCGACCTCGCCACGGCCGGAGGGAAACCTCCGGCCACTTTTTTGTCGACTGCGCACCAAGCGTTGACGACCAAGGGGCGATCTGCCTGCCGCGCTTGAGTTCACGCGCGGCCTTTTGCTAGCCTGCCGGCCAAACCTGCCAGCCGCGAGGACGCAATGGACCAGCTGACGCTTCACGCTGACGGCATTTCGGCGACCATCGTCGGGCAGGGGGCCGAACTGGTCTCGCTGCGCGATGGCGAAGGCACCGAGCTTCTGTGGCAGGCAGGCCCCGCCTGGCGTCGTCATTCGCCCGTGCTGTTCCCAATCGTCGGCCGGCTCAAAGGCGATCAGCTGCGGCATCGCGGCCAAATCTATCCGATGACGCAGCACGGCTTTGCCCGCGACCGGCGCTTTGCCTGGGCGGAGCAGGGGCCGGCCTCCTGCACATTGGTCCTGACGGACGACGCCGAGACGCGAACGCACTATCCCTTCGCCTTTCGTCTCGCCATCAGCTACGAGTTGAAACCACGGCAACTCGGCGTGACCTTCGAGATCGCCAATACCGGCGACGAGCCTCTGCCGGCCTCGATCGGCGCGCATCCGGCGTTCAACTGGCCGCTGCTCCCGGAGCTGCCGAAGGAAGCCTATCGGGTGACCTTCGCCGAAAATGAGCCGGCGCCGATCCGCCGCCTGAAGGACGGCCTGTTGTTGCCGGCGCCGCAGCCGACGCCCATCGAGGGCAGGACGCTGCCGCTATCCGAAAGACTGTTCGACGACGATGCCGTCATCCTCGACAAGCCGGTGAGCAAGAGCGTGCGCTACGCCGCCGGCCGCGGGCCGGCGATCGAGATGTCGTGGCAGGGATTCAATGAGCTGGGCATCTGGTCCAAGCCTGGCGGCGCGCCCTTCCTGTGCATCGAGCCCTGGCACGGCATCGCCAGCGCCATCAATTTCGACGGCGAATTCGCCGACAAGCCGGGCGTCATGCTGATCGAGCCGGCCGGCCGGCGCGTGCTGAGTTACCGAATCGGCCTCAGCCGGGAACCGTAGGGCATGGCATACGCCATCAAGACCCAAATCCAGGACCCAGCGGCGGAGAGATTCGTGTTCGCCGCCCAGAAAACCATGTAGGGCGGCAAGCGCATCGCCGAGGGCGACGTCATCTTCCTGTTCGCCAGCGAGAACGAAGGCGGTCAGGGGCTTGTCGCGCGCGGCATCGTGACGTCCTCCGAGGCCACCCCGAGACGCCCCGATCTCGAACGGCAGACGCCGCGCCTCAACGTTGCCGTCCGCCGCACCGCCTTGGCGACGAGACATTTGGGTCGCAATGAGCTCAAGCGCTTCAAGGATTGGAAGGACGGCCGGCCCGAGACCGAGCTCAACTTCAAATTCTACCGCCAGGCGACCAACAAGATCGTCGGCATCTCGGACGTGACGGCGGCGTTTCTGAACAGCTTTTTCTAGACCACCCGATCGGATCTCAGCCGGTCTGCCGGACAATGGCGCCGATCGCGTTGACAACAAGACGCGACGCGGTGATGGCCGACAGACCGTCAATGTCGGCGGGAGGATAAAGCTCGACAAGGTCGAATCCCGCAATCCTCGCCCGCTTGCCGAGGCCTGCGATCAGGTCGATCGCCTGCGTGTAGGTGAGGCCGCCGGGCGTGCGCGCGGCCACGCCCGGCATGATGCCGGGATCGAGGCCATCGCAGTCAAGGGTGACGACAACCCGCGCTCCGTCAGGTATATGCTTGAGAGCAGCTTCCACGCCCAGGGCATGTACCTCGCGCGCGGTTACGAAGCGGCTGCCGTAGCGCCGCGCCGCTTCGATTTCGGCGAGGTGGGCGCTGCCGACGCTGCGCAGCCCGACCTGCACGATGCCGGCAACATGCAGCATCTCGCTCGGCCCGCCGCATCGGGCTCGAATAGCCGTAGCGTTCGCCATGCACCTCTCCGCGCCAGTCGATATGGGCATCGATCTGCAGGATCCAGACCGGTCCGTGATCGGCAAAGCCGGCGAGGAAGGGAATGACGACGGAATCGTCGCCGCCAAGCAGGATCGGCACCGCCGGCAGTACCAGCACCTCGCGCGTCTTCGCCTCGATACGGGCCCGGTTGCCGGCATTGTCATGCATGGTGGTCCAGACATCGCCGGCATCGACGCAGCAGACCGGTCCGCCATGGAACAGCGGGCCACCGAGGTCGAAATCCCAGTGCTCCACCAGCGGAATGTCATCCTGGCTTGCAGCTCGGATGGCGCGGGCGGCCGAGGCATGGCCGCTGCTGTCCTGGCCGCGATAGGTGCTTCCATGACCCGCCCCGAAGATCACGGCTCGCGGCACGCGCCCCTCGGCGAGGCGATCGGGAAAGCCAAGAAAGGAAGGCGAGGCGGTCATTTTTCTGAATGCTTTCATTGTTGCGCCGCGGCGCGATGGCATCTTGGGGCTTCGATGTTTCTCGGTGGTTTTTAGGACGGCAAGCCACGAACCAAATCTAACTCTTTCAACGGGTCGCCGCCGTCGATGAAAAGCCTGCCATGCGGCTTCAGCGCCGCCTTGATCCGCGTCAAGGCCGCACGGTTGGCCTCGGGGTGACGCCCGTCGAGCGCGCCGACCCGCATGGCAAAGGCGATGTCGAAAAGAGCCTCGCCAGCATTCAAGGCGAAGTCTTCGATTGCCGCATGCCTGAAATCGAGGCAGCCCCAAGCCATCTCATCAGCCGATCCCGCCCGCGCCAATCGGATTGCCTTCTCCGAACGGTCGATGGCCAAAATGAAGCCGTCGCCGATGCGGCGAGCGACATCGCGAGCGGCGACGCCGGGACCGCATCCGATCTCCAGGACGCGAAGTCCCGGCTTCAATGGAAGCGCTTCGACGAAGGCGGATATCCGATCCGAGATTCCGGCAGCCATGAAATAAACTATCCAAGCTGGTCTGCGCCAGGCAAGCGAGACGGAAATGGCTGACAGGGCAGCGGCCAGAACATTGATGCCGGACAATGTAGCCCCAGGCGTCGACCGCGTTCGGGTTGGCAAGACTCAAGGACTGTTCTAGTGCCGTTGCAGGAAGTCGACCATCAGCGACGCAGCTTGGTTGGCATGCGTTTCCAGCAGGAAATGAGGCCCGTCGAGAATATGTGCTTCCATCCTCGGCAGGGCCTGCATCCATGACAGCGTCTCTGTCAGGTCGAAGAACGCGTCATGCCGGCCCCACAGCATCAGGGCGCGTGGCTGCCTGCGCCGCAGATAGTCGGCAATCGTGTCGAAGCGAGCGACGTAATTGCCGTAGTCCGCAATGAGCGCGCGCTGCGTCTCCATGCCTCCGGGTCGCTGCATCACGCGCCAGTCTTCCTCCCAGTTCTCGTCCGGAATTTGTGCGGCCACATCGTCGGGAACACCTGCCACATACTGGTCGCGCGTGCCCTCGAAGGTCAGGTGCGCGGTGGCTTTCGCTTCATTGTCGGGGTTCGGATTGGTCCAAAAGTCCTGCGTCGCCTTCCAGGATGGCCCCATTCCGCTCCGATGCGCGTTGGCGTTCTGGATGATCAACCCCAACACCGCATCGGGAGCCTGCATGGCTATCCGCAGCCCGACCGGCGCGCCAAAGTCATGAAGGTAGATGTAGCGGGGGCCGACCGAGAGGTGGCCGAGCAACTCCGAGATCGCATCGGCAAAACCATCAAAGGACGGCTCGGGCAGAGCATCGGACATGCCGAACCCAGGCATATCGGGAGCAACGACATAAGCTACCTTCGACAATGCGGGAATAACGTGGCGAAAAGTCCTGGAGGAACTCGGAAAACCGTGAACAAGCAGAAGAGCCGGTTTGGAGGGCTCTCCAGCCGTGAGGAAAGACAATTCCGTGCCGCTCGCCAACTCAAGCCGTGAACGCATGCAAAGGTCCTCAAACCGCTCACCAGGCCAACGCGAGGTTCGGCGGTTGAGTTCCGAGCACTTGCTGCCGCAATGAGGGACGACTCCTGTTCGTACCCGTCAATGCGCAACAGCTCCGTGCGGCTGGCGAGCAGGGCTGTGTGACCTCACGCTGTCGGCATCTCCGTTGCCATATCGGAAAGTCGCATAAGATAGATTATGGAACTGAGGCGTGGCGGGCACGTCCAGGAATTGCTGCGGCTTTCCCTGCCGGCGACAAGCTCCGCGGCAGCGCTTCGGCTTCGAGACCGCAGCGAAGCTTTCGACGGACGAACTGCAGCGCCGACTGAACAGCTGTCGCTACCGCTCTGACTCGTAAGGAATTTCGATCGCCATGCCGTCATAGGCCGGCACGACATGCTCCGGCGTCTCGGCCATCACAATAGCGTAGTCGAGCGGCACATGCATATGGGTCAGCACGGCGTTCCTCGGCGTCAGCTTTTCGATCCACTCCAGCGCCTGGCCAAGCGACAGATGACTGGGATGGGTGTTGTACTGCAGCGCGTCGATCACCAGCGTGTCGAGGCCGCGCAAACGCTCAATGGTGGCGTCCGGAAAGCCGCTGATATCAGGGCAATAGGCAAGCCCGCCGATGCGGAAGCCGAGCGAGATGATGTCGCCATGGAACTGCGGCAGCGGCTCGAGGGTGAGGGGACCCCCCTCGCCTTCGATCACGACCGGCCTGGCGTGATCGATGATGTGCGCCTTGACGATCGGCGGATAGGAACTGCCTGGCGGCGTCTCGAAGCAATAGCCGAACGCCTGGCGCAGCCGCAGCATGGTCGGCTCGTCGGCATGGATGTCGATACGATGGCGTTGCTCGAGCACATAGCCGCGCAGATCGTCGATGCCGTGGATGTGGTCGGCATGCGGATGCGTGTAGACGACTGCATCGATGCGCTTGACGGAGGCCAGCAGCATCTGCTCGCGGAAATCCGGCCCGGTGTCGATGACGACCGTGGTGCGCGCGCCGTTGGCAGCAATCCGCTCGACCAGGGCGGCCGTACGCATGCGCCGGTTCTTCGGGTTCTTGGGGTCGCAATTGCCCCAATCACCGGTGATGCGCGGCGTGCCGGGCGATGAGCCGCAGCCAAGAACGGTAAAGCGCAGCCGGTCGCTCATGCCTCAGCCCGCAGCCGTTTCGGGACGCGGCATTTTGGTGAACAGCCTGAAGAAGTTCCCGGTGGTAATATCGGCGATCTCGGCCTCGCTGACGCCGATGGTCTCGGCGAGCACCTTGGCCGTGTTCGCCACATAGGCCGGCTCGTTGCGTTTGCCGCGATGCGGGACCGGCGCAAGGTAGGGCGCGTCGGTCTCGACCAGCAACCGGTGGCGCGGCACATCGGCGGCGATGGCGCGCAGTTCGGCGGAGTTCTTGAAGGTTAGAATGCCGGAGAAGGAGACATAGCCGCCCAGCGCCACGCCGACTTCGGCCAGCCTGCGTCCGGACGAAAAACAGTGCAGGATAAAGGGGAAGGCGCCCTTCCCTGTTTCGTCCTCGAGGATCGACGCCATGTCGTCGTCGGCATCGCGTGCATGGATGACCAGCGGCAGGCCGGTGCGGCGCGCGGCCGCGATATGGGTGCGAAAGCCTTGCGCCTGCGCATCGCGCGGCGCCTTGTCATAGTAATAATCGAGCCCGGCCTCGCCGATCGCCACCACCTTGGGATGGCCGGAAAGCCGCACCAGCTCGTCAGTGGTGACGTCGAGCTCTTCCGCCGCATTGTGCGGATGGGTGCCGACCGAGCAATAGACCTCATTGAAAGATTCAGCAATTTCAAGGACCTGCTGAAATCGCTTAACCCGCGTCGAGATCGTCACCATGCGGCCGATTCCGGCGGCGAGAGCGCGGGCGACGACAGCCGTCCGCTCCTCGGCGAAGTCCGGGAAGTCGAGATGGCAATGGCTGTCGACCAGCATCAGCTATTGCCATCCTGCTCGACATAGCGCGGAAATACGCCCTCCGGCGCCGGCAAGGCAGTGCCTGGCTCCAGCGCGTGGTTGGCATGGACGTGCTCGAAAGCGCGGCTGTCAGCGGGCACGGCCAACAGGTCGAGCAGCTTGGCCGCCGATCCGGGAATGAAAGGCTGGCAAAGCAGCGTCACCCGGCGCACCAGCTCGGCCGTCGTCCACAGCACGGTTTCCATGCGCTCCGGATTGGTCTTGCGCAGCGCCCACGGCTCCTGAGAGGCGAAATAGCGGTCGGCTTCGGCAACAACGCCGAAGATCGCCGCCAGCGCCAGATGGATGCCCTGCTCCGCCATCGCCCGACGAGAAACGGCCAGCGCTTCGACCGCCTCGTCGAGGATCGCCGTGTCGGCCTCGGTAAGGTCGCCGCGCGCCGGCACCTTGCCGCCGCAGTTCTTGGCAATCATCGACAGCGAGCGCTGCGCCAGATTGCCGAGGCCGTTGGCAAGATCGGCATTGGTGCGGTTGACGATCGCCTCATGGCTGTAATTGCCGTCCTGGCCGAACGGCACCTCGCGCAGGAAGAAATAGCGCACCTGGTCGACACCGTAGTGCTCGACCATGGTGAACGGGTCGATGACGTTGCCGACCGACTTCGACATCTTCTCGCCCCGGTTGAACAGGAAGCCATGGCCGAAGACGCGCTTCGGCAACGGGATTCCCGCCGACATCAGGAAGGCCGGCCAATAGACGGCGTGGAAGCGCACGATGTCCTTGCCGATGATGTGCGCATCGGCAGGCCAAAACCGCCATTTCTCATCGTTTTCATTGGGATAGCCGACGCCGGTGATGTAATTGGTCAAGGCGTCGACCCATACATACATCACGTGCTTTTCGTCGCCCGGCACCGGCACGCCCCAGTCGAAAGTGGTGCGCGAGACCGACAGATCCTTCAGCCCCGATTTGACGAAGCTCATCACTTCGTTGCGGCGCTCGGCCGGACCGATGAAATCGGGCTGGCTCTCGTAAAGCGCAATCAGCCTGTCCTGGTAGGCCGACAGCCGGAAGAAATAGCTTTCTTCCTCGACCCATTCCACCGGCGTTCCCTGCGGCCCGTAGCGGACATTGTCGGGGCGAACCTCGGTCTCCTCCTCGCCGTAATAGGCCTCGTCGCGCACCGAATACCAACCGGCATAGCCGCCCTTGTAGATGTCGCCATTGGCGGCCATCGCCTTCCAGATCGCTTGCGAGGACGCGTAATGCCGCTCCTCGGTGGTGCGGATGAAATCGTCGTTGGAAGCGTTGAGCGCGGTGGCCATGCGCCTGAACTCGGCCGAGTTGCGGTCGGCGAGCTCGCGCGCCGTGATGCCTTCCTTGCGCGCCGTCTGCAGCATTTTGATGCCGTGCTCGTCGGTGCCGGTCAGGAAGAAGACATCCTTGCCGTCCAGCCGCTGGAAGCGGGCAAGCGCGTCGGTGGCAATCAGCTCATAGGCATGGCCGATATGCGGCTTGCCGTTTGGGTAGGAGATCGCGGTCGTGATGTAGAATGTGTCGCGTGACATGAATGAACCGTCATGAATATCTGAATGTGAGTTGTGGCGGTGGATATCGTATCGGAACGTCGATTGCCATCCCGAGGCCAATGCATGCCGCCCAAAACTGGGCCAACGGCATGCATCGAACGAGCCGTCACATTCGCATCGCAGAATTCAGGCGGTCGATCATGGTCAGGGCGTGCTGCTTCTTGTCGAGGTTGTAGGTCTCAGCCTCAGATATCGTGTTCAGCGCCTCGTGCCAAGCCTCGGACAGGGTTTTGGCCCGGGCGAGATCGCCGGCAAGCGCGGCGTCGCTGGCGGCGGTCGAAAGCAGGTCGAGCGCGCGACGGTTGAAGATGTCGAACTGGATTGCCTGATCGCGTCCCGCCACGGCTTCGGCAAGGCGATGGGCGCCGGCAATGTCGGGCTTCCTGGCCGCCACCAGCGTGTCGAGCGCGCCGGCGATCTCCAGCCCGCCATATTGGGTGAGCAGGATCGCGTTGCGGGCGCTGCCCCCTGCCCGCTCGGCGAGCGCCGCGCGCGCGCCCGGATCGTCCGGCGGCGGCGGCTCGACATTTTCCAGCACCGCCATCAGTTCGTCGGCGGCCAAAGGCGCCAGCCGCACCATCTGGCAGCGCGAGCGGATCGTCGGCAACAGGCTGCCCGGCGCATGCACCACCAGAATGAACAGGGTGCGCGCCGGCGGCTCTTCGAGATTCTTGAGCAAGGCATTTGCGGCGTTGGTGTTCATGTCGTCGGCCGGATCGACGATGACGACGCGGTAGCTGCCGTCATGCGAGGTCATCGACAGGAAGCGGCTGACCTTGCGGATCTCGTCGACGGTCAGCACCGTCTTGAAGCTCTTGGTCTTGTCATTGGCCGGACGGGTGAGGTGCAGCACCGAAGGTTGCGCGCCGGTGGCGATCTGGCGAAACAGCGAGGAGGCCGGATCGGGAACGGCAAGCGTGTCGGGCGCCGTCTTGAAATCCGGATATCTCAGAAGATGATGCGCCATGTGGAACGCCAGCGTCGCCTTGCCGATGCCTTGGGGCCCGGCGAAAATCAGCGCATGCGGCAGCTTGCCGGTGCGGTAGGCGCTGGCAAGCATCCCTGCCGCCGTCGCGTGGCCGATCAGCCGCGGCGTTTCGGCGGGCTCGGGCACGCCGTCCAGCGTGTCGTGCTGTTCGGGGGCGATGCGTTCGAAGATCATGCCGGCGCCGTCTCAATCCTTTGCGCCGGCATCCGCTCTTCCAGCGCTGCGAAGACGGCGGCGGTGACGACGTTCTCCACCGTATCGGGATCGGCGGAGGCGTCGATGACGACGCAGCGCTCCGGTTCGGCCGCGGCGATGGCCAGGAAAGCCTCGCGCCGCCGCCGGTGGATGGCCAAAGTCTCCTTCTCGAAGCGATCGGCGGCGTCATCGGCGCCGCGCCGCGCGGCGGCCCGTTTCAGGCCTTCAGCGGGATCGATGTCGAAGATCAGCGTCATGTCGGGCATCATGCCGTTGATGGCCACCGCCTCCAGCGCCTTCATGAAATCGGCATCGAGCCCGCCGGTGACGCCCTGGTAGACGCGAGAGGAATCGATGAAACGGTCGCACAGCACGATCGAGCCGCGCTCGACCGCCGGCCGGATGACCTGCTCGACATGGTCGGAGCGCGCGGCGGCGAACAGGATCGCCTCCATCTTCGGGCCGAACGGCTCGGCCGCCCCGGACAGAAGCACATGCCTTACGGCTTCGGCGCCGGGCGATCCACCCGGTTCGCGGCTGACCAGGACCTCGTATTTCTTGGCGCGCATGCGCCGCGCCAGCCGCTCGATCTGCGTCGACTTGCCTGCTCCTTCGCCGCCCTCGAAGGTGATGAAAAATCCGCTCGCCAATCGAGACTGCCTTTGCCCGTGCTGGCCGCTGTCATAGCTCCCGTCCGACAAAAGGTCCACGAACTTGCCCGATCACAAATGTTTCTGCCGCAGCCAGCCGACAGCGAGTTCCTTGGCCGCGTCCAACGCGCGCTGCGGCAGCGTACCCACCTTCACCGATTCTGCGGCATAGAGCGGCGTCTGCTGGCTCAGCGTCTCGCCTATCCAAACGCGCAATTCCCCGACCGGTTGCCCCTCCTCGACCGGTGCCGACACCGGACCCTGGTAGACGATCCTGGCGGTCAGCTTGTCGCGGTTGGCTATCGGCAGAAAGATGTCCACGGGGCCTTTGGCTTTCAAGGCCAGGCCGGACTTGGCGCCGCCGAAAACCTGTGCTTCTCCGACCACCTCGTCCTTGGCGAAGATCTCGGTCTTCTGGAATGACCGCGAGCCCCATTCGAGCAGCTTGCGCGCCTCTTCGGAGCGCTCGCGGTCATTGGCCAATCCGCTGAGCGCGGCGATCACACGCGTGCCGTTGTGACTGACGGTGCCGACCAGGCCGAAGCCCGCCTGCTCGCTGGCACCTGCCACGAAGCCATCGGCCTCGATGCCCATGGCGATCAGCGGATTGCGGTTCCTCTGCGAGATCTTATTCCAGGTGAAGTCCGGCTGGCCGTAATAGTGGAAGAACTCCGGATAGTCGCGCCACAGATGCAGCGCCAGCATGGTCAGCTCCCGCACCGTCGTCTGCTGCCCGTCGGCCGGCAGGCCGGTCGAATTGACGAAGGTCGATTTCGAGAGGCCGAGCTGGCGGGCGCGATCGGTCATCTGCGCGGCGAAATTCGCTTCCGAGCCCGCCATTCCCTCGGCGAGCACGATACAGCCGTCATTGGCGGCCTGCACGGTGACGCCCTGGATCAAATCCTCGACGCGGACCTCGGATTTGAGCTTGGCGAACATGGTCGAGGTTCCGGACGGCGCGCCGCCGGTGCGCCAGGCGTTTTCGCTCACGACGAAAGTGTCGTCGAGCGTGATCCGCTTCGACTTGATGGCGTTGAAGACCATTTCCATCGTCATCAGCTTGGCCATTGAGGCCGGCGGGATTGGCTTGTCGGGGTCCTTGGCGAAGAGCACCGTGCCGGTGTCGGCATCGATCATGAACGCCTGCGCCGCCTTGGTCTCGAAGAGCTGCGCGCTCGCCGGGGCGGCGCAAAGCAACACCAGCGCCAATCCCAGAAGGCTGGCGAAAGGCAGAAAAATGCGGAACTGCATGAAATGTCGACCCGATCTGAGCAACCCGGAAAGCGCAGAGCCGCTCCAGAATGCGCAAAGACTACCCCACGGCCAAGCTATCAGGGTTTTTCCGGCCGGATCAACGGGCAGCGCGAATTTGATCAGTTACGCACAACAAGCGCGTCCGGCGCGCCATGCGACCAGGCTGCCTGGAGCAGGTCGTCGACGCTGCCATGGCCGTCTGGATAGACATTGACCGCATACCAGTCATTGCCGTCGAGCTCGGTGCGCTGGATCTCGGTCCGGCCGAACGGCTCGAGCGCTGCGGCCACACGCTTTGCCTTCGCAGCCTCGTCGAAGGAACCGGCGGCGACATAGTCGGACGCAGGCGTCTGTAGCTCTCGCTTCGATTTCTTCCATGAACGCAGGATATCGGCCGGCGACATGCCGCCGGAATCGAGCGCGGCAAAGACATCGGCGCGCTCTACCCGCTCATCGGCGTAAGACAGAGAGGCCATGGCGAAGGGCGAGTTCGGCGGAAGCGTGAAATCCGGCCGTTCCGGCACGATCGGACCGAAATCCGGCAGCGCGACATCGCTGGCGCCCTGGACGGCGAATGCGGCCGGCTGCACGGCCGGCTGATCCGAAAGCCCCGGCTGCGCTGCAAAGGCCCGCCCCGAATTGGTCAACTCGCCCGGAAACGGCGCGGCGGCCGGAGACGCCGCGACCGGCACGCTCGGCGACGGGCCGTTCATGGCCACCATGACGCCGGTCGGCAGGCCGTCCGAAGGATCCGGCCGGTTGTTGCCGGGATGATAGGAGGCCACCAGATACTGGTCGTCATCGCCGTCGAGCGGCGCGCGGCCGACATACTCCACTTTGACCCTGGCCGTGCCGACCTTGGCATAGTCGAGCATCTGCGCCGCGCGTTCGGAAACGTCGATGATGCGGCCTTCGTGATAGGGGCCGCGGTCGTTAACGCGCACGATCACCGAGCTGCCGGTCTCCAGATTTGTGACGCGGGCATAGCTCGGCAGCGGCATCGTCGGATGCGCCGCCGTCAGATGCGTCATGTCGTAGACTTCGCCATTGGCGGTCAGGCGGCCATGAAACGCATCGCCGTACCAGGAAGCCAGGCCGACTTTGGCGTAGCCCTTGTCTTCCTTGGGATAGTACCACTTGCCGCGCACCTGATAGGGCTTGCCGAGCTGGTCACGGCCGCCGCCGCGCCGCATGAACTGGACACGCGGGCTCGCCTTCACGCCATATTCGGATTCGGCGAAATATTCCTTGGAGCGGGCCTTCTTGTAGACCATCCCCTTCGGTTCGGGTTGCGAGGCGCAGGCAGCCAGCAGCAAGCCCGAAAGGGCGCACAGGGCGAAAGCAGAAGCGCGACGAAGACGCGGGCGCGTCAGGGTCTGCATGTCTCGATTGTCCCCTACCGTGCTGTCACCAGACGGGCCAGAAGTCGCCCGCCAGGCCAACACCTTGATCCCCAATCCCTTTTGCACAGGAATTGCTTATCACGATGTTAATCGATTATGGCCACAACAGGGCGAGATTATGGCATATGCCCGTCCATACGCCCTGCAAGCTGCTATCACAGGCTTTGCCGGTGGCATCAACGCCGACGGAAGGGATTATCGGCACGCTGAGTTCGCGATCAGCCGACAAATCCGTTATGCCGGCGGTGGCGGTGGTGGTTCGGACGAAACCTGCTGCGCCGTCGCGCGCGACAGGATCTCGCGTTTCGTCAGAATCGGCCTCTCATAGCTCTTCTTCACGATTTCCCCCTGCTTGAATATTAGCAAGCCGAGATTGACCGACCTTTCGCCGAATTGTCAATGCAGCTCCGGTCCATGGAATGCTCGCGGTTCCCGAGGCTCCGACTGAGCGGCTCCTTGCGCCTGATTGGTGCCTTGCGATTGACGGTCTTTGCGCGACGCACTAGAGCATGGCTCGCAGTCGTACCGGCATGGCAATCGTTGCAACGGGACCACTATGGAGGGATGGCCGAGCGGTTTAAGGCACCGGTCTTGAAAACCGGCGTGGGCGCAAGTTCACCGTGGGTTCGAATCCCACTCCCTCCGCCAGAAGCCGTTGAAATTCCTAATTAATTTCGGAAATCATATCGACAGTCTACCGGCGAATCAAGGTGCGGAGCGGCACATCGTTCGGGACGATCGGTACACAAATGCCTTCCATATTGCGAATTGCGGCGTGCAGCAGAGGTCCGATTTTGTCTTTACCGGATGGATGACCCCAAACGTCAGCGTCAAGCTCTTGGCGAAAATCTGGGTCGTCACTAATTCGACTCGCTCGCCTCAGATACTTTGATAACGTACCATGCCGAAGCGGTGAATTTCGGCGGCGGCACTGGCGTGAGGCTGCGGAAATGAACATGGTCTCAGTGCTCAATATCGTTGGACTCGTACTTTCGCTCTCCGGAGTCATTATTCTGTTTAGATACGGAATGCCCTACAAAGTACGGAGTGGCGGCTTTGATACAATTGTCATTGAGCAGACAAACAAAGAAGAAGTTATCCGTGAGAGGCGGTACGACTTTTTAGGAATATGCGGTCTGGTGCTGATCATACTGGGTACAGCGCTTCAAATCGTCGCCAATGTGATCTGAGGCTAATGCACTTGATCCTATTTGTCCTTTTGGTTGTTGTCATTTTCGGGCTCTTGGTGCGGGCGATATTTCGCTTTGGTGATGATGTCGGCCCGATTATCCGCGGGGCCATGAAAGTCACTCTTCTATGGCTGTATAGGCTATGGCGCCCGCCAGGGCGCTTCCTCCCGCCGGCCCGCTGCATGCGGTCCGGGGAACCGCCGCTCGGCTGCACGTTAACAGAAGGGCCGGAGTGAAATTAATTTCAGAGGACTACCTTCTTAACGGACTTCGACATCACGAACGCGACATTCCCGTAAGTTCCGCCCTCTAGGCTAGAGAGGGTATGGGATACGTCTTCCATCCGTCCTAACTTGCTTGACCAAAGGCCATTTTCAAGCTGCCGAGCGGCATGTGTCGGATCACTATTTGTGGCGAAAATGGCGATCTTTTGGGTGTTAGGCTCAAGCTCCCGCGAAGCGCATAGCGAGTAGCCTATTATCTCGAATGCTTTCTGAAATGCGGCAAGACGTTCGACACGTTGAGCGCCTTTCGGCCAGTAAAATTGACCGAGCGGATCTGGCCACCACCACCGCCTGTGATCTCCGGCAGCATACGCTACGCAGTTGTAAGTCGGCGTTCGCGGACTCGTCAGTGCAAGGTCGGCGACGGTCATGTTTGGAAATTGGGAAAGAATGCCCCCGACACTCATCTGCTGCGGCGCTGGTACCACTCGATCCAGCTTGCGGCCATTGCATAGATATCGCCACGGTCGTCCTCCGACACAGGGTCGTCGCCAGTGATTTGCGGGAGCGCCGCCACAAGCAAATCAGGCTGCCGACGTAGTTCCTGGACGATCAACGGCACAACCACTCTACCCATGCTCACGATCTCGCGGAAAGCGGGGTGACTGAACATCTCGCTCGACGAAGATGAATAGGCAGTTTCTGCACGCCAGGTGCGAACCAGTTGATAGAAGCGGGAAACGTAGTCTTCCTTGCTTTTGTGATACTGGCCTCGGGTACCTACCAATTCGCGGAACGGACGAATTCCAAACGCCGGCTGGCGCGCAAGCGCCACTCTAGCTGTCATTTCGATCCTCCTCATCTTCGAACGACCTGAGCTCCTTGATCATATCGCTCAGACCATTCAATAGGCTTGTGGCTGTTTCCAGGTCGAATGTCACAACTGCCTCGACTTCACGGACGATTGCATCTCGACCTATCGTTTCAAGGACATCACCGAGCGTACCATCGTCGCCAAATTTGTAGACCACCCGCTGAGGGATAGCTTGGCGTTCGGAGAAAAGCGCAAACTGAATTTTGCCTTGTGGGGTGATACTCGTAAGAATTCCGTTAGGCGAAATCGTGCGGAATAAGTGGCTTTTGATATAGTCGATATTGATCCGGTCAGACTCGTCGGCCCCGACAGTCGGTGAATCAATTTTGGCCATTTCCGTTCCCCACTAGCATCTCCAGACCATATAACTAGCGCGAAATCAACAAAATCTAGGCAAGAGGCTTGTTAACCATCTCGGTGCAGCAGCGCGCCGACCACGGTGATTGAAGCAACGAAGCCCTCCACTCAATGGCCCATCCCAGCCATTGGGTTGCGGCGGGACAGTCTCGAAATTGCCGGTGCCGGAATGGCACACCGGAGCGCCTGACTGCCACCGTGAAAGCGGCGACGGCTCGGCGCTGGCGACCGACAGTGGGTAAACCACCGTTTATTTGATTTATCGGACAAAATATGCTGCTTGTCGCGCCCATGAAAAAGCTCTGCCTGATGGTTCTGGCGTCGCTGACGCCGGTCTTGCCGGCCAAGGCGATGGACAATGCGTTGCGCGCCGGTCTGATGAAACTCGATCCTGAGACGCGCCTCGAGCAGCGCTGTGACGCCGAGGTGCTCGACCGGATCAGCCACGACGATCGCAACTACAAGGCCGACCGCGTCGTGGCCTACGCCTTCGCCACGCCGCAGATGAGCGCCGATGCCATCAAGAGCTCGGGCGCCGCCTTCCGCAGCAATGGCCAATGGTACCGGCTGAAGTTCAAATGCCAGACCGCGCCGGACCACATGCAGGTGCTGCAGTTCCGCTACAAGATCGGCGACGAAATCCCGGAATCCGACTGGGCCAAATATAATCTCTACGACTAGAGCAATTCCAGGGAAAGTGCGTAGCGATTTCCCGTCCGGAATTGCGTCAAAACAAAGAGATAGAGCGGTTCGCCGTTTCCGTGAAACGGTGAAACGCTCTAGTTTTCGGCCTCGCCGGCTTGCCGGCGACTCCCTAAATCCTTGAGGGCTTGCGCTGCCGGCCTTGTTTTCCGGCGATGTCCAACCCTGCGTCTTGACGCCGATGGACCGTGCCTTTAGGCCCGTCCCGGTAGAGGGCTACGCTCATTTCAGGCAAGGATTTCTAGTCGATGGAAATATTCACTGCCGCAGGCCTTTCGGCTCTCCTCCAGGTCGTTGCAATCGATCTCGCGCTTGCCGGCGACAACGCAATTGTGATCGGCCTCGCGGCAGCTGGCCTTCCCGTCGATCAGCGCAAGCGCGCCATCCTGGTCGGCATTGCGGCAGCCACCGTCCTGCGCATTGTCTTTGCCCTGATCACGCAATGGCTGCTGAGCATCGGCCCGATGTTGCTCATTGCCGGCGGGCTCCTGCTTCTGTGGGTATGCTGGAAGATGTGGCGCGAGCTGCGCGTCAGCCACGAGGATGAGCGCGACGCGACAGAAGCGCTGTCGAACGGCGATTATATCAAGGACGGCAAGATCGCCGGCAAAGGCGCGCGCAAGACCTTCTCGCAGGCTGCCTGGCAGATCGTCATCGCCGACGTCTCGATGTCGCTCGACAACGTGCTCGCCGTCGCCGGCGCGGCCATGAAGCATCCCACGGTGCTGATCATCGGACTTGTCCTTTCGATCGCGTTGATGGGCTTTGCCGCATCCTTCGTCGCGCGCCTGCTGCACAAATACCGCTGGATCGCCTATGTCGGCCTGCTGATCATCCTCTATGTCGCGGTGAACATGCTTCTGGGAGGCGCCGTGCAGCAATTTCCCGACCATTTTGCTTTCCTGGCGCCCTGGTTCGGATCGGACGGCCACTGACGCTCCTTCAAGGCGAGCATCTGCCGCATCGCCTCTTGTCGTGGCCGGCTGGCAGGTTTGCTTCTGTGCCGAAGCGTGCTATTGCGCCGCGCGAAATGGCTCAAAGCCGCGCGCCGTAGATCGATCTTCGGAGCCTGAGGCCCCTCGATCTCGCCCTCATCTCTTGGAAAACAAATTTATGTCCGCCCCACGCGTCAGTTTCGTCAGTCTTGGATGCCCGAAGGCGCTCGTCGATTCCGAGCGCATCATCACGCGGCTGCGCGCCGAGGGCTACGAGATCGCACGCAAGCATGACGGCGCCGACCTCGTCGTCGTCAACACTTGCGGCTTTCTCGATTCCGCCCGCGACGAATCGCTCAACGCCATCGGCTCCGCGCTTTCCGAAAACGGCCGCGTCATCGTCACCGGCTGCCTCGGCGCCGAGCCGGAGGTCATCCGCGAAAAGCACCCCAACGTGTTGGCGATCACCGGCCCGCAGGCCTATGAAAGCGTGATGGCGGCGGTGCACGAGGCGGCGCCGCCCAGCCACGATCCCTATATCGACCTGTTGCCGCCGCAGGGCGTGAAGCTGACG
Organism: Mesorhizobium sp. CA10; assembly: GCF_020165285.1. Taxonomy (NCBI): domain Bacteria; kingdom Pseudomonadati; phylum Pseudomonadota; class Alphaproteobacteria; order Hyphomicrobiales; family Phyllobacteriaceae; genus Mesorhizobium; species Mesorhizobium sp. CA10. Next base: position 22,232 of record NZ_JAIUHV010000015.1, on the reverse strand, counting down.
CCGCGCCACTACGCCTATCTGAAGATTTCCGAGGGCTGCAACAACCGCTGCACCTTCTGCATCATTCCGGCGTTGCGCGGCGATCTCGTCTCGCGCCCGGCCGCGGACGTGCTGCGCGAAGCCGAAAAGCTCGCCAAGGCCGGCGTTAAGGAGATCCTGGTCATCTCGCAGGACACCAGCGCCTACGGCATCGACATCAAGTACCAGACGTCGATGTTTGGCGATCGCGAGGTGCGGGCGAAATTCCTCGACCTCGCCGAGGAGCTAGGTAAGCTCGGCATCTGGATACGCATGCATTATGTGTACCCCTACCCGCATGTCGCCGATGTCATTCCGCTGATGGCGGAGGGAAAAATCCTCCCCTATCTCGACATTCCCTTCCAGCACGCCTCGCCGCAGGTGCTGAAGAACATGCGACGCCCCGCGCATGGCGAAAAGACGCTGGACCGCATCCGTGGCTGGCGAGAGGTCTGCCCGGATCTCGCCATCCGCTCGACCTTCATCGTCGGCTTCCCCGGCGAGACCGAGGACGATTTCGAGATGCTGCTCGACTGGCTGGACGAAGCCAAGATCGACCGCGCCGGTTGCTTCAAATACGAGCCGGTCAAGGGCGCGCGCTCCAACGATCTCGGACTGGAGCAGGTGCCGCAGGAGATCAAGGAAGCGCGCTGGCACCGCTTCATGCAGCGCCAGCAGAAGATCTCGGCTGCGCAGCTCGCCAGGAAAGTCGGAAAGCGCCTCCCGGTGCTGATCGACGAGGCGCATGGCACATCCGGCAAAGGCCGCACCAAATACGACGCGCCGGAGATCGACGGCTCTGTGCACATCCAGTCGCGGCGGCCGCTGCGCGCCGGCGAGATCGTCACGGTCAAGATCGACCGCGCCGATGCTTACGACCTTTACGGCTCGGCCGTCTGACAGTCCACGCGGACCCACGCAGCTTAAAAAAGGGCGCCTGGGGGCGCCCTTTTTCGTTTCGGTTCAGCGATTTGCCGCTTACTGCGGCAGCTTGTCGTCGATGCCCTTGACGTAGAAATTCATGCCGAGCAGCGTGCCGTCGTCGGCGACCTCGCCGTCCTTCAGCCAGGGCGAACCATCCTGCTTGGAGACAGGTCCGGTGAAGGGGTTCCAGCCGCCGGCGATCTTCTGCTCGGTCGCCTCGGCCATCGCCTTCACGTCGTCGGGCATGTTGGTGTAGGGGGCGAGCTTGACGGCGCCGTCCTTGATGCCGAGCCAGACATTGTCAGGCTTCCAGGTGCCGTCGAGCGCCGCCTGGACGCGGCTGATATAATACGGGCCCCATTCGTCGGTCAGCGAGGTCAGCTGCGCGTGCGGTGCGAACTTGATCATGTCGGATGACTGGCCGAAGCCGTGCAGCTTGCGCTCCTCCGCGACCTGCAGAGCGGCAGTCGAGTCGGTGTGCTGGACGATGATATCGGCGCCCTGGTCGAACAGCGCCTTGGCGGCGTCGGCTTCCTTGCCGGGATCGAACCAGGAATTCACCCACACGATCTTCACCTTGAAGTCGGGATTGACCGACTGCGCGCCGAGCATGAAGGAGTTGATGCCCATCACCACTTCCGGGATCGGGAACGAAACGATGTAGCCGGCGAGGCCCTTCTTCGATTCCTTGGCTGCGATCTGGCCGAGCACATAGCGGCCTTCATAGAAGCGGGCATTGTAGATGCCGAGATTGTCGCCGGTCTTGAAGCCGGTGGCATGCTCGAACATAACCTTGGGAAACTTCTTGGCGACCTTCACTTCGGCATCCATGAAGCCGAAGGAGGTGCCGAAGATGATCTTGCACTTCTCGCGCGCCAGGCGCTCGAAAGCGCGGTCGGCGTCCGGGCCTTCCGAGACGTTTTCGAGATAGGCGGTCTCGACCTTGTCGCCGAGCGCCTTCTCGACTTCGAGCCGGCCTTGGTCGTGCTGATAGGAGTAGCCGAAGTCGCCGATCGGACCCGTGTAGACCCAGCAGGCCTTGAGCTTGTCGGCGGCCTGGGCGGTTGCCGCCAGGGACAGCGCCGCGGCCGTGGTCATCAACGCAATAAGCAGTTTTTTCATTGTGTTACCTCTCTGAGTTAAGCCTTGGAGCTTCCCGTCTTTTTGTTGTTGTCAACGATCCGGAACAAATGGCTGCCCCAACGAAGCCGGCGTGTTCATCATCGTCAGCCGCTTGTTGCGCGAGATTAGAACGAGAACCACGACGGTTGCCAGATAGGGCAGCGAAGAAAGCAGTTGGGCGGGGAACGATTTTATGAAAGCGATGACCTGATAAATCACCCATGGGGCATTGATGAAGCTCTGAAGGTCGATTGCTTGCACGTGAAGCTGGCCGATCCAAATGGCGCCGAAGATGTAAGCGCCGGCCAGCACCCGCCACGGGCGCCAGGAAGCGAACACCACCAGCGCCAGCGCGATCCAGCCTCGACCGGCGCTCATGTTCTCGACCCATTGCGGCGTGTAGACCAGCGACAAGTGGCCGCCGGCAAGGCCGGCGCAGGCGCCGCCGAAGATCACGGCGAGATAGCGGTAGCGGATGACCTTGATGCCGAGCGCATGCGCCGACGTATGGCTGTCGCCGATCGAGCGCAGCGTCAGGCCCGTGCGCGTCTTGAACAGGAACCACATCACCGCCGCGGTCAGCGCGATCGAGATGTAGAAGACCGGATCCTGGCCGAAGACCAGCTTGCCGACCACCGGGATCGAGCTGATGCCCGGAATGTCGAGGTTTGGCAGCCTGACGCCCGGCTGGCCGACGAAGCTGGTGCCGATCATGCCGGAGAGACCGAGGCCGAGCAGCGTCAGCGACAGGCCGGTGGCCACCTGGTTGGTCGCGAGCGACAGCGTCATGACGGCGAACAGCAGCGAGAACAGCGCGCCGACGATGATAGCCGCTAGCAGGCCAATCCACGGCGATCCGGTGAGATAGCCGGCGCCGAAGCCGCCCACGGCGCCCATGATCATCATGCCCTCGACGCCGAGATTGAGCACGCCGGAGCGCTCGACCACCAGCTCGCCGATCGCCGCGATCAGAAGTGGCGTCGCCGCGGTCGCGATGGTCAAAAGGATGTTGACGGTGATGTCCATCAGCGAGCCTCCTCGAGCTTGGGCGCTGCTTCGAGCGCCGCGCCCTTCGGCTTCGTCAGCGCCATGCCGATCAGGCGGATGCGGTAATGGATGAGCGTGTCGCAGCCGAGCACGAAGAACAGAAGCATGCCCTGGAACACGCGCGCCACCTTGTCGGAAATACCGAGCGCGCTCTGCACCGCCTCGCCGCCGAGATAGGTCAGCGCCAGCACCAGGCCCGCCGCGACGATGCCCAGCGGATTGAGGCGCCCAAGGAAGGCGACGATGATGGCGGTGAAGCCGTAGCCAGGCGAGATCACCGGCTGCAACTGGCCGATGGCGCCGGAGACCTCTGAAATGCCCGCCAGACCGGCCAGCGCGCCGGACAGAAGGAAGGCGAAGAACACCATCTTGTTGAAGCCGAAGCCGGCAAAGCGCCCTGCCCTTGGGCTTGACCCCAGCACGCGGACCTCGAACCCTTTCAGCATGCGGCTCATCATCAGCCAGATCGCTACCGCGGCGACCAGCGCGAAGATGAAACCCCAATTGGCGCGGCCGGCATCCGGCATCAACTCAGGCAGCACGGCTGAATCGCCGAACTGGATGGTCTGCGGGAAGCCGTGGCCTTGTGGATCGCGCCATGGACCGCGCACAAGCCAGTCGAGGAAAAGCTGCGCGACATAGACCAGCATCAGGCTGGTGAGGATCTCATTGGTGCTGAAGCGCGTCTTCAGAAGTGCCGGAATCGATGCGTAGAAGGCACCGCCGACCATGCCCAGCAAAAGCATTAGCGGGATCACCAGCGGGCCTTCGAACTGCGGGAACAGCACCGGGATGATCGAGCCGAAGATCGCGCCGAAAATGAACTGGCCTTCGGCGCCGATGTTCCAGATGTTGGCCTTGTAGCAGACCGACAGGCCGACCGCGATCAGGATCAGCGGCGCTGCCTTGATCGCGAGCTCATGCAACTGCCAGACCTGGCTGATCGGCTCGACGAAATAGATCTCGAAGGCGTTGAGCGGATTGACGCCGAGCAGCGCAAACATGATGGCGCCGGCAATGATCGTCAGCGCGAAGGCGATGAAGGGCGACAGCATCGAGAACAGCGCCGAGCGCTGCGGGCGTTTGACAAGTTCGATGCGCATCATGCGACCTCCAAGCTGTGTTCGGCATGGCCGGGCTCGGCGCCGCCCATCAACAGGCCGACCTTCTCGAAAGTCGCCTCGGCGATCGGCAGCGGCGTCGACAGTTCTCCGTTGTGCATGACGGCGATGGCGTCCGACAGTTCGAACAATTCGTCGAGGTCCTGGCTGATGACAAGGACAGCGGAGCCGCTGCGGGCGAGCTCGATCAAAGCCTGGCGGATGTGAGCGGCCGCACCGGCGTCCACGCCCCAGGTCGGCTGGTTGACGACCATGACGCTGGGCCTACGGTCGAGCTCGCGGCCGACAATGAATTTCTGCAGATTGCCGCCCGACAATGCGGCGGCCTCCGGATCGGCCGCGCTCTTGCGCACGTCCATGGCTTTAATGATGCGCTGGGCAGCGCTGTAAACCGCGCCGTTCTTCACCGTGCCGCCCGAACCGACGAAAGCCTTGCCGTCAGTGGCGTGACGAGACAGAAGCAGGTTCTCGGAAAGCTTCATGCGCGGTGCTGCGCCATGGCCGAGCCGCTCCTCCGGCACGAAGGCGGCCCCCATCAGCCGCCGGCCGGTGATCGAAAGGCCGCCGGCGTCCTTGCCGCGAATGCGCACGGAACCGGTATCCTGCTGCAGCACTTCGCCGGAGACGGATTCGAAGAACTCGCCCTGGCCGTTGCCGGCCACACCCGCGATGCCGATCACTTCGCCGGCACGTACGGTGAGGTTGATGTTCTTCAGTGGGATGGCGAAGGGTGTCGCCGGCTTGCGGCTGAGGCTGCGGATTTCCAGCAGCGCCGGCGCCGTTTCGATGCCTTCCGCCGGCGCACGCACCACCGCCTTCACCTCGCTTCCGACCATCATGCGGGCAAGCGACGCTGCCGTCTCCTCTCGTGGATTGCAGTGGCCGACGACCTTGCCGTGGCGAAGCACCGTGGCGCGGTCGCAGATGCGTTTGACCTCTTCCAGCCGGTGCGAGATGTAGAGGATCGATTTGCCTTCGGCGCGCAGGCGCTCCAGCGTCTCGAACAGCTTGTCGGCCTCCTGCGGCGTCAGCACCGAGGTCGGCTCGTCGAGGATGATGAGCTGCGGCGTCTGCAGGAGGCAGCGGATGATCTCGATGCGCTGGCGTTCGCCGACCGAAAGATCTCCGACCAGCGAATCCGGATCGAGCGGCAGGCCGTAGCTGTAGGACAATGCCCTCGCCTTCGCGGCGATGCTGCTGATCGGCGAGCCGTCATTGAGCGAAAGCGCGATGTTCTCGGCCGCCGTCAGCGCTTCAAACAGCGAGAAATGCTGGAACACCATGCCGATGCCGAGCTTCTTGGCCGCGCCCGGGTTGGTGATCTTGACCGGCTTGCCGTCCCAGAAGATCTCGCCCGAGTTCGGCTCGAGCGATCCGAACAGCATCTTGACCAGCGTCGATTTGCCGGCGCCGTTCTCGCCGAGCAGCGCGTGGATCTCGCCTTTTGCGATATTGAGATCGATGTGATCGCACGCCGTCAGCGTGCCGAATATCTTGGTTAGGCCGCGAACCTCGAGCAGGTTCGCCCTGTCATGATTTGCACTCACAGTGCCTCCCATCCGGTTTCCCAGACATGTTCTGTGTTCCCGAAAGCATGGTATGCGCGGCCGGCTCCAGTCGGAAAGCAGCACCCGACTTGAAAGAGCTTCAAGAATTTCAGCGGAAACTCAAGGGCTAAGATAGATCTCTTGAGAACAACGGCAAAATCCGCATCCCTTTTCAGGCAAGCCGTGCCTTCGAGTTCGGCAAGCCGCTGAAAAACAAGGCAGCCCGAAAGAGCACCGTGCCGAAGGGTGTAAAGCGGTTTTCCGTCCGGAATTGCGATAAAGCGGTACGCCGCTTCCGTGAAGCGCTTTAGGGAATGAGGACGGTCGTTCCCGTCGTCTTGCGGGCCTCGAGATCCGCTTGCGCTTTTGCAGCATCCTTCAGCGCATAGCGCTGGTTGATCTTGATCTCGACGGCGCCGCTCTTGACCACGTCGAAAAGCGCTTCGGCCGACTTCACCAGATCCTCGCGCCTGGCATTGTAGACGAAGAGCGTCGGCCGCGTCGCATAGAGCGAGCCTTTCTGCGCCAGCAGCGATATCGAGAAAGGCGGGATCGGCCCCGACGACTGGCCGAAGCTGACGAACATGCCGAGCGGCCGGAGGCAGTCGAGCGATGCCGGAAAAGTGTCGGCGCCGACGGAATCGTAGACGACGTCGCATTTCTTCCCGCCCGTCAGCGCCTCGACGCCGGCGACGAAATCCTGCTCTTTGTAGTTGATGACGTGATCGAAGCCATGCGCCCGCGCAACCTCGATCTTGTCGGCGGAACTCGCGGTGCCGATCACGGTCGCGCCGAGATGCTTTGCCCATTGCCCGAGGATCAGGCCGACGCCGCCGGCGGCTGCGTGGTAGAGGATCGTGTCACCGGCCTTGACGGGAAAGGTGCGGCGCAAGAGGTATTCGGCCGTCATGCCCTTCAGCATCATCGCCGCCGCTTGCTCGTCGCCGATACCGTCCGGCACTTTGACCACACGGTCGGCCGCGATCACCCGTTGCTCAGCGTAAGCCCCGACATTGACGGCATAGGCGATGCGGTCGCCGGGCTTCAGCCAGTCGACGCCGGGGCCGAGCGCCAGCACGACGCCCGCTGCCTCGCCGCCTGGGATCAGCGGAAAACCGCCAAGTGGCGGATAAAGCCCGGAGCGATAGTAGACGTCGATGAAGTTGAGGCCGATTGCCGTGTGCCGGACCAGGATCTGGCCTTCTCCCGGCCGGCCGGGGTCGGCGTCTTCATAGGCCAGGACTTCGGGGCCGCCATGGGCGTGGATGCGGATTGCCTTGGACATCGCTCAGCTCTCTGAAGGGTAAGTGCACAAATCTGGAAACATGATTACGAAAGGGAGAACCGATTTTCGGAAAATCATGCGCCGATATACAGCTAGGGCCAGGATGACCATTCAGCCAAAAATATCCTGATCCAGGATCAGGACTTCTTGGCGCCCAGATTGGGAAACATCTGCATGATGCCTCCGATGCAGGCGAGATAGAGGCCGGTGATCGTGATGCCGATCTTGGTGAAGTTGCTGACCTGCTCTCCCAGCACGCCGATCTTGTCATAGAAGGCGGCAAGTGCTGCCTGCGCCAGCGCCAGCGCGCCGAATGCGCACCACAAAAGCGTCATAAAGAGATTGACCGGTCTCAGCCGCACGACACGCACCGGATGGACGAAGTTGATCGGCATGAAGGTCAAAATGCCGGCAACCACCACCACCGCGAAAGACACCCATTGCCCAGGCTCGATGACGAAGAGCGTGAACACCACCATGTTCCAGACGACGGGAAACCCTTTGAAGAAGTTCTCCTTCGTCTTCATGCCGGTGTCGGCATAGTAGATCGCGCTGGAGACGACGATGATAGCCGCCGACAGGAAGGACAGATTCTCGCCCATGAAGCCGCGCTGGTAGAGCGCGAAGGCCGGAATGAGCACGTAGGTGACGTAGTCGATAATGTTGTCGAGGAGCTCTCCCGACCATGTCGGCAGGATTTCCTTGACCTCGAGCTTCCTGGCGATCGGGCCGTCGATACCATCGACGAAAAGCGCCAGCCCCAGCCACCAGAACATCGCCGTCCAGCGTTGCTCGCTCGCCGCGACCAGCGACAGGAAGGCAAGGAACGATCCCGACGCGGTGAGCAGATGCACGGAGAACGCGCGCGCCTGCGGCCACGTCACCTTCTTCTTCGGCAATGGGATCCGTTGCGCGATCTTCTTGGCTGCCTTGCCGGCCCTTGTGTTCTTGCTCACGGTCCCCGCCAGTCCAGCTTGCAGATTTCGGCCGAGCGGCCGGCGAAATTCCAATTGCGGCCGAAGGCGCGCATCTTGCTCTTGTCGGACTTCGCCACGATGATTTCCGGCGCGATCCAATATTCCGAATTGGCGATCACCGTATCTTTCTCACGGTCTTTGCCGGGAATGGGCGTCACTGCGCCGTCGATAATCTTGGGAATCTGGAAAACGCGCGTCTTGTCGCGCGTCTCGTAGGTGATCGGCACCTGCTCGACGCCGAGGAATTTCCCGACGAGGATCGACAACAGCGAGGTGGTGCCGCCGGCCTTGCCGGTGAAGATCTTGGTTAGCGCCTTCGCCGCATAGATCGAGGCGCGCTTGTCGATGAACAGGCCGGCCGTCCAGTTGCCGCGGCTCATATAGCCGGGAATTTCCATGATCAGGCCGAGATTGAGGCCCGACAATTCGATCTCGCCGAAATGGCCCGCATCGATGCGGAAGCCTGCCCATGTCTGGCAATAGCCCTCGGTCGGCGGATGGCTGCCAAGCGACAGCACGCAGGGACAGAAAACCGTGCAATTGCAGGAGAGTACAAGCTCCCCTTTCATTGCCCAGCTTTGGTCGGTCATCGAATTCTCCCTCACGCCGAAACTAATAGCAGGGCAGCCGCCCATACAAGCAGTATCGCACCGGCAACACGGCTGGCCACCCTGCCGGCGGTCTGTTTTTCGATCAGCGTGAACAGGCCGATCAGCGCCATCCAGAAGACGTTCATCGCCCCGACGGCAAACATCACCAGCATCAGCGCCCAGCAGCAACCGAGGCACCAGACGCCCTGTTCCAAGCCGAGCCGGAAGATGCGGCCTGGTTTCGCGCTCCACCTGGCGAACAGGATCGAGAACGGATTGCGGCACTTTTCCAGGCATGCCTGTTTCAGGCCGCTGAATTGATAGAGGCCGGCGACAAGCAGCGCGATAGCGCCGGCAAGCCCGACGGCGGGGTCGAGCATCCGGCCGGAACCGGCAAAGGCGTACACCGCGAGCGTCAGCACGCTGAAACCCACGGATGCGCCGAGCCATGTGGCGAGGTATCCGGCGACAAGCACCAGCGGATGAACGACCGGCTCTCCCTTGATCTTCGCAGTATCGGCGATTTCGCAATAGGTGCGGATCAGCGGCGCCGCCGAAGCCAGCATCGTCGCCACGGCCATCAGGAACCACATCAGCACAAGCGCCGGCGCTTGCAGGCCGGCCATGCCGGCAAGCGGCGCCGGCGCGAGGCAAAGAGCGAAGAACCGGTCGAGAAAATCCGGCAACGGCAGGCCCGGCAGATTTTTCAGCAGCATATCGCCGGGGGCGCCGACGGGGTTGCCTTCAGCGCCGCGTATCGCCATTGCGCCGAGAAGCAACCACGCAAGGGCGATGCCGATACCGATCGTGAGCATGACTGCGAGGCGCGGGCTGCGCGCCACGCCAGCCGTGGCGCGGCCGGCGCGGTCGAGATGGCTGAAATCATGCTGCTCGCCGCTCATGGCAATCGAATGGGCTGAATCGCCGCGTTGATCAAGCCGGCCAATCTGCCCTATATCCGGACAAAGGCCCGACGGGTCGCCTCGCATTGTGGAAGCCTGGCGTGGAGCACAACGACAAAGCCCGCATCCTGGTTGCCGGCAGCGGTCCGGCCGGCTTGATCGCCGCGCTCGGCTTCGCCGAGGCCGGCTTCGAAGTGACGCTGGTCGGCCCTGAGGCCAACACCGCCGACGGCCGCACCACCGCCCTCATGAACCCCGCCCTGAAAGTCCTTGAACGACTGGGCATCCTTGCCGAACTGAGGCCGCAGGCCGCGGCGCTCAAGGTGATGCGCATCGTCGATGCCACAAGGCGGCTGATCCGCAGTCCAACGGTGACCTTCCGCGCCAGCGAGATCGGCGAGGAACAATTCGGGCTCAATCTGCCGAACAAGGCCCTGATCACAATTCTTGCCAAGGCGGTTTCAGCTCATGATGGCATTCACTGGCTGAAATCCACCGTCGAGTCATGGCGCCTGGACGCCGATCGGGCCCATGCCCGGCTGGCCGACGGCAGCGAACTCTCAGCATCGCTTGCTGTCGCCGCCGACGGACGCCTCTCGCTGGCGCGGGAAGCCGCCGGCATTCGCGCCTTTGCGCGTCCTTATCCGCAGTCGGCGCTTGTGCTCAATTTCGGCCACCGCAGCGAGCACGGCTTCGTTTCAACCGAGTTCCATACCGAGACAGGGCCGTTCACGCAGGTGCCGCTGCCCGGCAGGCGCTCGAGCCTTGTGTGGGTGGTGAGGCCGGAGACCGCGCGGGAGCTTGCCGCGCTCGACGATGCAACCTTGTCGGGGCGTATCGAGGAGCAGATGCAATCGATGCTTGGCCGGGTCTCTGTCGAGCCGGGCCGCCAGGTCTATCCTTTGTCGGCCGCCACGCCCGGTCGCTTCGCGCAAAACCGCGTGGCGCTGGTCGGCGAGGCAGCGCATGTGTTTCCGCCGATCGGCGCGCAAGGCCTCAACCTCGGCATCAGGGACATCGACGATCTGATTGGAATCGCGAGCGAAAACAGCAATGATCCAGGATCGCGCCGAAGCCTTGCCGCCTATGACACGAGGCGCCGGCCTGACATTTGGGCGCGCAGCGGCGCCGTGAACCTGCTCAACATGTCGCTCTTGTCCGACATGCTGCCGGCGCAGATGGCGCGCAGCGCCGGCCTTAGTGCGCTTGGCGGCTTCGCGCCGCTGCGCGCCTTCTTCATGCGCGAGGGGCTGCGGCCGGGCAGCGGCTTTCGCGCCATTGCCGGCGGCCTGAGAAAAGAGGTCGGCCGGTAGTATTCCAAGGCCGATGATGTCGGAATTTTTTCGCTCAGGCGGGAAAACTCCCGCGCGGGCTAACCCGTTGCTTCAGCCAAGATCAAGCAGTTGGCTATTGAACTGCGGCCGCGTCTGCGCCAAATAGGCACCAGCCGAAAGTCGGGGTCGATTTTTGGCCGGGTGATGTGTAAATTCAAGGCCTTAGGCGCCTTGTGCGCAGCCACGACAGGCGCCTCGGACCCTAAGTGGTGAATGTGATGAAAACGGCCAAATTCTCGATCGGGCAAGTGGTTCGCCACAGGCTGTTTCCATTCCGCGGCGTGATCTTCGACGTCGATCCCGAATTCGCCAACACAGAGGAATGGTACGAGGCTATTCCGGCCGACGTGCGTCCGCGCAAGGACCAGCCTTTCTACCATCTTCTGGCGGAAAATTCAGAGACTGAGTACATCGCCTATGTGTCCGAGCAGAACCTGCTCGAGGACCGGTCGGGCGAGCCGGTGCGGCATCCGCAGATCGGCGAGATGTTCGACAAGCTGCCGGACGGCCGCTACGAGCCGAAGCGCCAGTCGAAGCACTGAAGCGCTAACGAACGTCTCCTAGCTAGGGCGCGCGGCGCGGGGCAATAAAAAAAACGGGGCATTTGCCCCGCTTTTTGTTTCCGAGAAACGCGCTCGCGCGATCAGTTCGCGGTCTTGGCCTTGTCCTGCTCGTCCTTGAGCTTCTTGGCGAAGTCCTGATTGTTCTTGGCGACGAAGTCCTGCAGCTTCTTCTGCCGGTCCTCGATGTCCGACTGCTGCAGCGGCGGGCCGTCATAGGCGCCGCTGAAGCCGGTGAGCGCGATCTTGATCGGGTTCGGCTGGTTCTGGAAGTTGATCGAGGTGAGCGTGATGCCCTGCCCCTTCTTGAAGGAAGCGACGAGCTGGTCGCTCAGCGGCACTTCCGCCACGCAACGATCCGGGAAGCAGATCACATAGTCCAGCTTCTGCGCCTTGCCGGCATCGATCTGCAGCGCAATTCCGGGAGGCACGAGGCGGCCGGTCGGGACCGTGACCTGAAAGACCTTGCGGTTTACCTTGCCCTTGAGCTCGATCAGGCTGACGCCGGTGACGAGCTGGCCGTTGCCGGCCGTGACGATGTTCTGCACATTGCAAATGTCAACGTCTTCCTGCTTGGTACAGGCCTTGAACCAGCCCTGCGGGATCTGCGGCTGCTGTTGGGCCGAGGCGGTGAAAAGCCCGGCGCCCAGAACGCCGACCACGCCTGCGGCCAGCACCGAAAGGCGGTACGCGTTGATCGTCATATGGTGCACTTTCCTCTCAAATGATCCCGGGACCGGCTTCTTCGTGCCGTGTGGTCCAGCTACCTGTTGCCCAAATGAGGCAACAGGATGACTTCGGAGCGCGTGTTACACTGCCAGCGACATCGAATCCAGCCCGGTTTCCGCGATTTCTTCGCGGTTCGATGTCCCAGGGCAAGCATCGATCGGCGCTGGAGCGGCGGAACCCGATTCCCATTGGCGCGCCGATTCAATCGGATAGCGAAATGCTCTAGGGTGCATGGCGAATCACAAAGCCGTCCGGCAAGGAGACGGTCATGGACCGCGTTCTCGTCCGGCTGATCGCCGCGACCTCGTTTCTGGCTCTTTCGCTCCTTCCGGCACAGTCGGAGCCGAAGCACGGCTTAGCCATGCAAGGCGAGCCGGCGCTGCCGCCCGACTACCAGCATTTCGACTACGTCAATCCGGACGCGCCGAAAGGCGGCAGCGTTACCTATTGCGTCGTCGGCTCCTTCGACAACCTCAATCCCTTTATCCTGAAAAGCTTGCGCACCACAGCGCGCGGGATGATCGATACGGTTTACGGCAATCTCGTCTTCGAGCCGCTGATGCAGCGAAACTATGACGAGCCCTTCAGCCTCTACGGGCTGCTTGCCGACAGTGCCGATATGGACCCGGAGCGCAAGAGCATCGAGTTCCATCTGAACCCCAATGCAAAATGGTCGGACGGCCAGCCGGTGACGCCGGAGGACGTGCTGTTCACCTACGACGTCTTCGCCGCGAAGGGCCGCCCGCCCTACAGCGACCGCATGAGCATGATCGCCAAGCTGGAGAAGACCGGCGAGCACAGCGTGAAGTTCACCTTCAACGACAAGGCCAATCGCGAATTCCCGCTGATCGTCGCGCTGACGCCGATCGTCCCCAAGCACGCCTTCGACACGGACACGTTCGACAAGACCACGCTGAAGCCGCTGATCGGCAGCGGCCCCTACACCGTGGACAAGGTGCTGCCGGGGCAGCGTATCGTCTTCAAGCGGAACCCGGATTACTGGGGCAAAGACATTCCGTCGAAGCGCGGCTTCGACAATTTCGATCAGGTCACGATCGAGTATTTTCTCAACGCCAACGCCAAGACGGAAGCATTCAAGAAAGGAATTTGCGCTCTCGATGACGAGACCGATCCGGTCAAGCGTGAGCGCGACATCGACTTTCCAGCCTTCCGAAAGGGGGATGTGAGGGAAGAATACTTCAACACCGGCATTCCCCCGGTTGTGACCGGCTTTCTGTTCAACACCCGGCTGCCCAAATTCGCCGATCCCGTCGTCCGCCGCGCGCTCGGCATGCTCTACGATTTCGAATGGACGAACAAGAATCTGTTCGGCGGCAAGTTCAACCGGACCATGAGCTATTGGCAGAATTCCGAGCTTTCGGCGCTCGGCCACCCCGCGGACGATCGCGAAAAGGCGCTGCTTGCGCCCTACCCCGGCCGCGTGCCGCCCGACGTGATGGACGGCACCTGGCGCCCACCCGTGACGGATGGTTCAGGCCAGGACCGCAAGGTGCTCAAAACCGCCTTCGAATTGCTGAAGAGCGCCGGCTTCCATGTGCAGGACGGCAAGATGCTTGACGCGCAAGGAAACCCGTTCGGCTTCGAGATCCTGACCTCGTCGCAGGACGAAGAGCGGCTGGCGGCCGTCTACCAGCGCACACTGGAAAAGATCGGTATCGACGTCGGCATCCGCACCCTCGACGGCGACCAGATCCAGTCGCGCAAGCAGCGCTTCGACTTCGAGGTTCTGATCGGGACGAGCGGCTTCAGCAATTCGCTGTCGCCCGGCAGCGAGCAGGTCGGCCGCTGGGGATCTGTCGCCGCGAAAACGGAAGGATCGTTCAACCTCGCCGGCGTCGCCGATCCGGCGATCGACGCCGCGATCGACGCGATGCTGAACGCCCGCACTAAGGAAGACTATGTCGCCGCGGTGCGCGTGCTCGACCGGCTGCTGATCTCAGGCAGCTACATGGTGCCGATGCAGTACAACACGCAGCAATGGGTCGCTTACTGGAGCTATCTGGAACATCCGCAAAAGACCCCCATATTCGGCTACCAGCTGCCGACCTGGTGGCGAAAGCCCAACTGAGGCAGGCCCGACCGGCTGAGACCAAACAGGAGACGAGCATGAGCGCCAAGAACACCATCACCGTCGATGTTGTGTCCGATGTCGTCTGCCCCTGGTGCTTCATCGGCCAGAAGCGGCTGGACAAGGCCATCGCTTCTGCAAGCGACATCGACGTGCGCGTGCGCTGGCGGCCATTCCAGCTCGATCCGACCATCCCGCCAGCCGGCATGGATCGCCGCCAATACATGCTCGGCAAGTTCGGCAGCGAGGAGCGCATCCATCAGATCCACGCTCGCATCGAGCCGCTCGGCGAAGCCGAGGGCATCAGCTTTGCCTTTGGCGCCATCAAGGTCGCGCCGAACACCCTCGACGCGCACCGCGTCATCCGCTGGGCGGGCGCAGCCGGCGAGGACGTGCAGAACCGGCTGGTGCGCCGCCTCTTCCAGCTGAATTTCGAGGAAGGCGTGAACATCGGCGACCATGCCGTGTTGGTTACGGCCGCCGGCGAGGCCGGCATGGATGCGTCGGTGGTCGAGACGCTGCTGCCGACCGACGCCGACGTTGAGGCCGTCCGCAACGAGATCGCCACCGCTTCGCGCATGGGCATCACCGGCGTGCCCTGCTTCCTGCTCGAAGGCAAATATGCCGTGATGGGCGCGCAGGATGCCGACACGCTTGCCGACGCCATCCGCCAGGTGGCCCAGGCCAAGGCGCGCGGCGAGCTCGAAACCGCGACCTGAATGTTCCGTCAGCGCGATCCGTAGCCGCCGACCTGACCGCCGCGCGCTTTCCTGAAAATTGTCCTCCTGTTTTCGCGGTCGCTTTGGCTTTGCTCAGGAAGAAGCTGTTGCCGTAGCCAAGCTTGGTCAGCTCGCCGCAACAGCCCTGATCGCCGGGAGGCCATGTCCGTTTCGGCAGCGGCGAGATCGTCTTCGACAGATACGACGCTGCCAGCAAGACCATTTCCGGCCATTTCAGCGCCTCCGGAAAGGACGAATCGGGTAAACCCTGAGTAGCTCACGGGCGGCAAATTTTCGGTCATTCCGGTCACCGCCATTAGCCATCGCGGCCTGCGGACACTTCTTTTTCATTCACAAACCCGTGTTTTCCACTTCCCTTAGGGAAGGTTGCCGCCGGCCGGCAAAAACAGCTCTAGCAAACTGAAATACAAGATGAAATCGCCGCGAGTAGCGATCATCCGGCGCAGCCTTTCTGTTGCCCTGATGCCACGGCGAGTAACCCTGTTCACATTCGCTGGCAGAAAATTAATGGAAAATGATCAATTGGTGTTACCCTGTGTAACAAAACTAAGAAAGGTTTGGGCGGGATCGTGACTGGGGTCGGTAGACCGCAACGAACAGTACCGGAGCAAACATCCAACGAGGCGAAGACCTCGTCGCTGACGCCGGTATCGTCGATGCGCACATTCTGGGGGCTGATGCGAGCCTACTGGTTCTCCGACCGGTGGAAGGAAGCCTGGATCCTCACATTCGTCATCGCGCTGCTGACGGCGTTGTCCAGCAAGGCTGGCGTCTGGTTCGCCTTGGCACTGGGCGAGTTGGGCAATTCGATCGCCTTCCTCCACGACGCGGCCAACACCCACCCGTTGCAGACCATTCTGACCAATGCCGGCATATTGGTGCTGCTGGTCGTGCTGAAGGATGCCGGCTTCACCGGCGTGCGCAATCTCGTTTCAACGACCTTGCACCGCAAATGGCGGGGCTGGCTGAACAGCCAGTTCAACCAGGCGCTGCTCGACGGCAACCATACCCATTTTCATGCGCAGCACGGCTCGGCGGCCGGCGGCATCGTCGCTCCGGACAACATCGACCAGCGCATCCAGGAATCCATCAAGGACATGACCGGCGGCGCCATCGGGCTTGCCATGGGCGTGCTGGGTGTCGCGACTTCGCTCTATTTCATCGGCGAAAACCTGATCGGGTCCTCGGTCGAGGTCAAGGGCCTGGAATTCCTGGGCGGCTACGGCACCGCGGTGCTGGCTTTCCTCGCCGTCGCCATCTACGTGCCGCTGAACACCTGGATCGCCGTCAAGCTCGGGCGGCTGCTTGAGCGGCTCAACGTGCGCATGCAGCAGGCCGAGGGCAGCTACCGCAGCGAACTGACGACATTCCTGCGCCGCAGCTTCCACGTCGCCGCCTCGCATGGCGAGGGCGTGCAAAAGTCGATGCATGACAGGCTCTATGTCGACATCGACAAGACGTGGGGGCGACTCAATATCGTCAACACCAGCTACACCTCGTTCGAGCTGATCTACAATTTCGTCGGCGCCCGAATCGTTGCCTACGCCCCGGGCCTCGTGTCGTTCATCCACAACCGTCTCGACTACAAAGGCTACATCACCGGCTCCGAAATGGTCGCCCAGTTGATCAGCCAGTGCTCGTGGTTCATCCATGTGATGCCGGCGATCGCGACGCTCAGGGCCAACAGCCAGCGCGTCACCGAGCTCGCCGACGCCATCGAGAACGTTCAGCACCCGCGCGAATTCTATCAGCAGACCGGCCGCTCCGACTTCGGCTACGCCACCCAGAACCCGGTGTTCGGCCTGACCATCCAAAAGCTCGAGCTGGCGCATCAGGGCGAGGACGCGACGCCTTTCCTCAGCGCCGCCAATCTGCGCTTCCGCCGCGGCGAATGGACCTTCCTCAAGGGCGAATCCGGCTGCGGCAAGACTTCGCTGATCAAGGCTATCAACGGCCTGTGGCCATATGGCCGCGGCACCATCGTCTTCCCGGAGGGCGTGACGAGCTTCTACGCCGCTCAGGAGGTAAAGCTGCAGCAGGTCTCGCTGAAGCAGCTCGTCTGCCTGCCGGGTTCAGAGAGCGATCACAGCGACACGCAGGTTGCCGCGGCCCTGCACAAGGCCGGCCTCGGCGACTTCATCGGGCAGCTGGCCGACGAGAGCCGCGAGGGCAAGATCTGGGACCAGGTGCTTTCGGGCGGCCAGAAGCAGAAGCTGGTGGTCGCGCGCATCATCCTGCAGCAGCCGGGACTTCTGTTCCTCGACGAAGCGACCGGCGCGCTCGATCCCGAAGGTAAGATCGTCTTCCACCAGGCGATCAAGGACAATTGCCCGAACGTCACCGTCATCAGCGTCATGCACGAGGCGGTGGCGCCGCGCTCGCTGTCCGGTGAGGAGTTCTACCACAGCGTGGTTTCGATTGCCGACGGCGTGGCCACCAAGAAGCCGCTTGCGCCCAGCCTGCCGCGCGAGCTCACCACCATTCTCGCCCAGCCTCGGCCGGTCGAGGAAAAGTGGCTGCGCTTCCGCCGGCTGAAGCAGAAATAGCAGTCCTACCAAGCCCTTGACCGGCGACCGTAGCCCCGCTTGGTCTGTCTTCGATCACAGTCTCGCGATCCGGCCTGCCCGCGTCCCTTTTCGGCGCCCTTCGCGATTGACTCGGCAAAAACCGCTCCTATGTTGCGCCCGCTCGCCAAATTCAAACTCGAACCCCGCGAGCAGAAAGGTCAACCCGCCATGCCTGGCGACAGTCACAGTCGAACGCAACCGCCGTCCGCCCTGACGTGACCTGACGGCTCACGTCCTGCCGGACGGCAAGGAGTGAGCCATGAACGAATTCGCCCCCGTATTGGACGACGAAGCAATCGCCGTCGCCCGTGTTCTTGCCAACGATCACGTCGCCGACGTCGTTGAAGCCCTCAACCATGAATCCCGCGAGACGGCGATCGAGCTGCTCTGCGCCGTGCCGTTCGAGCGGCTGGTTGAGATTTTCGACCAGCCTGAGCTCGAAGCAGCACCCGAGCTTGCCGAGGCCCTGCCGCGCCTGAAGGCGAGCAAGCTCCTGACTGCCATGTCGGTCGACCGCGCCGCCGACATCCTGCGCGAGCTGGACGAGCCGGC
Organism: Mesorhizobium sp. CA10; assembly: GCF_020165285.1. Lineage (NCBI taxonomy): Bacteria > Pseudomonadati > Pseudomonadota > Alphaproteobacteria > Hyphomicrobiales > Phyllobacteriaceae > Mesorhizobium > Mesorhizobium sp. CA10. The sequence goes on along the minus strand of NZ_JAIUHV010000015.1, from coordinate 4,128 downwards.
CCGCTCGGAGCTGCTCGGCGCCTTGGCGCCGCCGCTGCGCGCGACGCTGCTGTCCATCCTGGGATATCCGGAAGGCAGCGCCGCCTCGATCATGACGACGGAATTCGTCAGCGTGCCTTCCGACTGGACCGTTGGGCGCACGCTCGACTACATCCGCAAGGTCGAGCGCAGCCGCGAAACCATCTACGCCATCTACATCGTCGACCCGGAGACGCATCTTTTACTGCGGGCGACCGGATTGCGCCGGCTGATCACCGGCAATCCGGAGGATTCGATCCTGTCGGTGGCGCCCGATCGCATGCCGGTGACGGTGACGCCGCTCACCGATCGCGAGACCCTGGCGCAGACAATCTCCAAATACGACCTGCTCGCCTTGCCGGTCGTCGACCACGGCAAGCTCCTCGGCATCGTCACCATCGACGACATCATCGACACGATGATCGAGGAGACGACCGAGGATGTGCACCGTTTCGGCGGCATGGAGGCGCTGGACGAGCCCTATATGAAGATGAGCTTCCTCGCCATGATCCAGAAGCGCGCCGGCTGGCTTTGCGCGCTGTTCTTCAGCGAGATGCTGACGGCCAACGCCATGCAGAGCTACGAAGGCGAGCTGGAGAAGGCGATCGTGCTGACGCTGTTCATCCCGCTGATCATGAGCTCCGGCGGCAACTCCGGCTCGCAGGCGACGTCGCTCGTCATTCGCGCGCTGGCGCTGCGCGAGATCGGGCTGCGCGACTGGTGGCGGGTGGCCTTGCGCGAGCTGCCGACCGGTCTGGTGCTCGGCTCGATCCTCGGCATCGTCGGCATCTGCCGCATCGCGCTCTGGCAGTATTTCGGCTTCTACGACTACGGCCCGCACTGGATGCTGATCGCGGCGACGGTAGGAGCGGCGCTCGTCGGCATCGTCACCTTCGGCTCGCTGTCGGGATCGATGCTGCCCTTCGCGCTGAAGCGCATCGGCTTCGACCCGGCGAGCGCCTCGGCGCCGTTCGTTGCCACGCTGGTCGATGTCACCGGGCTGGTCATCTACTTCTCGGTGGCGCTGATGATCCTGCGCGGCACGCTTCTGTAGAAGCGTCTTGACGGTCACCGGCATCGCCGGCGGCCGTCGCAATCCCACGATCCGGTCAGACCCGTTCGCCGTTCTTCACGCGATAGGTCGGCTTGTACATCGTCACCAGCTCCTCGGCCGCGGTCGGATGCACGGCCATGGTGCGGTCGAAGTCCTCCTTGGTCAGGCCAGCCTTCAGCGGAATGCCGAGAAGCTGCGCCATCTCGCCGGCATCGGGGCCCAGAATATGGGCGCCGATCACCTTCCTGGATGCGCCGTCGACCACCAGCTTGATCAGCATCTTCTCGTCGCGGCCGGACAGCGTGTGGCGCATCGGACGGAAGGATGCGCGGTAGATCTCGACATCCGCATAGCGCTCGATTGCGTCGTCTTCCGACAGGCCGACAGTGCCGATTTCCGGCTGCGAGAATACAGCCGTCGGAATGGTGTCGTGGTCCGGCGCTGTCGGGTTGTCCTTGAAGGCCGTCTCGACGAAGCACATCGCCTCGTGAATCGCCACTGGCGTGAGTTGCACGCGATGCGTGACGTCGCCGATCGCCCAGATGTTATCGACATTGGTGCGCGAATATTTGTCCACGACGATCGCGCCCGTCTTGCCGAGTTCGACGCCGACGCCTTCCAGGCCCATATTCTCGGTATTGGGGATACGTCCGATCGCCAGCATCACCTGGTCGACCGTCAGTGTCTCGCCAGTGGTGAGCTGCGCGTCCAGCTTGCCCTCCGGTGTCTTGCGCACCGATTCCGAAACCGCGTGGCAAAGAATCCTGATGCCTTTCCTCTCCATTGTCTCGTGCAGCGAGCGGCGCAGATCCATGTCGAAGCGGCTCAGAACCTCCTGGCCGCGATAGACCAGCGTGGTGTCGACGCCCAGGCCGTGGAAGATGTTGGCGAATTCGACGGCGATGTAGCCGCCGCCCTCGATCATGATCGCCTTCGGCAGCTCCTTGAGATCGAAGGCTTCGTTGGAGAAGATGCAATATTCATGGCCTGGCAGCGCCGGATGCGGCGCCGGACGCCCGCCGGTGGCGATCAGGATTTGGTCGGCGCTGACCGTGCGGTCCTCGGCAATCAGATAGATGCTGTGCGTGTCGACGAGCACTGCGCGTGAATGAAAGGTCTCGCCGCCGGAGCCTTCGACATTCTTCTTGTAGATCGCTTCGAGCCGCGCGATCTCCTTGTCCTTGTTGGCGACCAGCGTCGGCCAGTCGAAGCTCGCCTCGGGCACCGTCCAGCCATAGCCGGCGGCATCGGCGAAATGCTCGGGAAATTGCGAAGCATAGACATAGAGCTTCTTCGGCACGCAGCCGCGAATGACGCAGGTGCCGCCGAAGCGGTATTCCTCGGCGATGGCTACGCGCTTGCCGAGAGCCGCCGCCACCCGGGCCGCCCTTACCCCGCCGGAGCCGCCACCGATGACGAACAGATCATAGTCATAAGCGGCCATCGCTTGGGCTCCTGCGGATGAGAAAGACGGGGGTCAGAGGTAGGCTGCCAAGCGGCAAAAGAAAAGCCCGGGCAAACCCGGGCTTTGTGGTCCAGCCGCAGTCGGCGGATCAAAAGGATCAGTTCTGCGAATCGTCAGCCGGAGCCGAATTGTCCGCCGGAGCGGAACCATCGGCAGGTGCGGCGGTGGCCGGCGCCGGAGCTGCCGGCGCCTTGGCCTTGGCGGCAGCCGCAAGCGTCTCACCGACCTGCTGGGCGAGATCGCGGGCAACGCCATTTTGCCAGATGTCGGCAGCCTTGACGAGGTCGCGCGTCACCGCGGGGCCGCTATCCAGCAGCTTCTTGCCGGCCTCGGAGCTGTAGAAGGCGGCGATATCGTTGAGGTCCTTCTCGGAGAACACCTTGGCATAGGCCATGGCCGCCTCCTTTTCCAGATCGGCGCGCCGCGAGGCCATGCCAAGCGCCTTCTCGGTCACGGTCTTGCCGATCAGTTCCTGCATGTCGGGGTTTTTCTGGATGAGCTGCGACTCCAGCGCGCCGGCCGCCTGCGGCAGGATGTTGTCGAACGAGTCCGTGGCATGGATCGCCGCGACAGCCGCGCGCGCGGCCTTCAGATGCGATTCGCTGATGTCCTGCGCAAACACCGGTGACGACAGCGCAAGGACGGCCGAGGCCGCCAGAAGCGTCGAAAAGCGGCGAACTCGTTTAGGCAAAATCATAGTCGGTAGAACTCCCTGGTTTCAGGCTGCATGGACGGTTTCGATACCGTCGCCGCCGGCGATGATGGCCGTTGACGCCAGCCCGATGAATAGACCGTGCTCGACAACGCCTGGAACGGCGAAGAGAGCATTCGACAGCGCTCTTGTATCCGGAATGCGGCCAAAAGATGCATCGAGGATAAAGTGGCCGCCGTCTGTAACAAATGGCTGGCTTCCCGTCATCCTCAATGTAACCGGGCCGGAAAGGCCTAGCCCTGCCGCGGCGGCGCGTACCGCGATCTCGGTGGCGCGCAGGCCGAATTTGTTGACCTCGATCGGCAGCGGGAACCGGCCGAGGGTTCCGACCATCTTGGATTTGTCGGCAATCACGATCATGCGCTCGGACGCCGCCGCGACGATCTTCTCGCGCAGCAGCGCGCCGCCGCCGCCCTTGATCAGGGTCAGCTCCGGGTCGACCTCGTCGGCGCCGTCGATGGTGAGGTCGAGCTCGGGTGTTTCTTCCAGTGTAGACAGCGGCACGCCGAGCTCGCGGCAGAGTGCTGCGGTGCGCTCGGAAGTCGGCACGCCAATGACCTTGAGGCCGGTCGCAACCTTCTCGGCCAGCAGCCGCACGAATTCTTCCGCCGTGGTGCCGGTGCCGATGCCAAGCCGCATGCCGCTGCCGACATGGGCGAGCGCTGCCCGCGCGGCCTCGACCTTCAACTGCCTTGCATCCATGGGGAGCCCCGATTTCGCCGGTTTCGCGCGCCTCCTAGCATTTTTGCCTGTCCCGTCAAAGGCTCGCCCTCAAAGGCTCTGTGGACCGATCGAGGCTTCTTGCTTGAACTTGGGCCAGCCTGTATCGGCTGCGGCAACGCAATTGCCGCAGGACCCACCCATGACCCGCCCGATCAT